>JAITOC010000126.1 GCA_031290175.1 Coriobacteriales bacterium
TGTATGTCCAGAGAAGTTCTGAAGGAGGTTAACGTTATGGCAATGAGTAGAGAGTGGAGACGCGAGAACCCAGATGGTTCCGTGAGCGTCCGATCCTGCTGCTGGTCACCCCCCGGTGATCACCCCGTAGGATGCGGCATGTGGCTGACCGTCAAAGACGGCAAGCTCATCGACGTCGAGGGTGACGCGGAGCACTCCATTACCAATGGTCGTCTGTGTATGCGTGCCTTGGATCTCCCGGAAATCGTGCATTCTCCCAAGCGCATCGTCCACCCGATGAAACGCGACCCCAAGGATCGCGGCAAGGACACCTGGGAGCAGATATCCTGGGACGAGGCATTCGACCTCATCTGCGGAAAGGTGAACTATTTCAAGGAGCAGTACGGCAACGAGTCCATCCTCGTGTTCGGTGGTACGGGGCGTGAGGCATGTATCTATTACTATCCCCTCGCGTTCTCGACGCTGCAAACACCGAACGTCTGCTATGCGCAGTCCGGTTGGTCCTGTTACGGCCCGCGTTGCTCCGTGACCGACTACATCCTTGGTGCCGGTTATCCGGAGATCGACTATGCCGGTTACTTTGCTGATCGTTTCGACAACCCCGAGTTCGAGCTACCCAAGTACGTGGTGTGCTGGGGCAAGATACCGCTGGTTTCCAATGCTGACGGTTTGTTTGGCCATGCGCTCATCGACATGATGAAGCTCGGCACGCGGATTATCGTCATCGATCCGCGTATCACCTGGCTTGGCGCCATGGAGGGCAACATCAACTTGCAGGTCAAGCCCGGTACCGACGCTGCAATCGGTCTGGCGCTTGCCAATGTCATCATCGGAGAAGACCTCTACGATCATGAGTTCGTAGAGAAATGGTGCTTCGGCTTTGACGAGTTTGCCGAGCGCTGTCTCGACTATACCCCTGAGGTTGTCGAGCAGATCAGCTGGGCACCGGCTGAGCAGATCCGTAAGGTCGCGCGCCTGATGGCGCAAAAGCCCGTCTCCATCGCCTGGGGTCTCGCTGTGGACCAGAACCCAAACGGTACGCAGGTCGGACACATCACCATCGCCCTGCAGGCAATCACTGGCAACATCGACATTCCGGGTGGTCTTACCTTAGGCCCACCGTCCGCCCTGCTGGGCAAGTGGCGCATGGAGACCCGCAAGGACCTCGCTGCCGACCTCTGGGACAAGCGTCTTGGTTCAGGCGAGTATCCCGCGCTGTCAAACGCCATGGCAACAACCCATCCCGATATGACCCTTGACACCCTTGAGACGGATCTTCCCTACAAGATCCACATGATCTGGTTTAACAGCTCCAACCTGCTCGCGCCAACCTGCTCGGCTGCCCCCATCCGTTGGCATGATGCCTTCCTGCGCACCGACTTCAACGTCGTGCAGGATCTCGTCATGACCCCGACCGCCATGGCCGCCGCCGATGTGTTCTTGCCGCTGCCGACCGTTGCCGAGCACGATGGCATCGTCATCACCCACTATGGTCGCAACACGGTCTTCCTGGGCGCGATGAATGAGGCGCTGCGCGTAGGCGAGACGAAGTCCGATGTTGAGATTTGCATCGAGTTTGGCAAACGTCTTAATGATGCTGGCCCTGATGGCAGTTCCACCTGGGATATCTTCAAGGGCGATGACCGTCACGAGTTTGTGCCCAACTTCTTCAGCGCTCAGACCCAGGGCGAGCTTGGATTCGATTTTGACGAGCTCCGCAAGATCGGTCTGTATCAGCCTGGGTACAGCTATCGCAAGTATGAGAAGGGCGAGCTACGTTTTGACGGCGAGCCTGGCTTCAATACCGTTACCGGACTGGTCGAGCTGTATTCAACGCTGTTTGAGGCATGGGGCGAGGATCCGCTGCCCTTCTACGAAGAGCCCCGTTGGAGCCCTGTGAGTCATCCGGAGCTTGCCGACAAGTATCCCTACATGATGACCTCCGGTGCACGCGAGTATAATACCTTCCATTCCGAGCATCGTATGTTCCCGACACTGCGCCACTTCCGCGACTTCCCGGATATCGAGATCCATCCCGATACGGCTGCCGCACATGGTATCAAGGAAGGCGACTGGGTCGAGGTTGAGAATCCCTTCGGGCGTGCGCGCCAGAAGGCCCATCTCGTCATCACCATCGACCCGCGCGTGGTGCATTGCCGCCACGGCTGGTGGTATCCTGAGCAGGAAGGCGAGGAGCCGAACCTCTTTGGTGTCTGGAAGTCCAACGTCAACAACCTGGTGCCTCACTTCGATATCGGGCAACTTGGTTTTGGCGCAGGCTTCAAGAGTGTTTTCTGCTCGATTACGAAAGTCGATGACCTTCATGGCCTCAAGGTCAAGAAGTCCCTCGACATCATCAAGGAGCGCGATGCCCTCAACGCGCAGGAGGGTGTTGAAATCAACTTTGAACGCTCTGACCTGCACGCTGCGCATCGCGTCCACTGACAGACACCTTGCAAAGGAGGTTATAAAATGGCATACGAGAATTACGGCCTGTTATTTGACTACAAGTATTGCTCAAATTGCCACACCTGCGAGGTGGCTTGTAAGAATCACCTCAAGACCGATATCGCCAAGAAGCCGGGTATCGTGGTTGTGGAAGTTGGTCCCTATCATCTTGATGAGGACAACCCGGATGCGTGGGAGTGGAAGAACATCGCCGTCCCCACTAAGCTCTGCGATCTGTGCGCCGACCGTCTTGACGCAGGCAAGGATCCCACCTGTGTGCACCACTGTCTCTCGAAGTGCATCGAGTATGGCCCCCTCGACGAATTGGCGAAGCGGGCACAGGAACTTGGTCACTCAGTGAGCATCTTTAAGCCGTAACAGACGTCGCGGGGCTCTTGTCAAAGAGGCCCCGCGTCCTATCCTTTATGTGACAGATTGTGATGGCAATTCTGTAGTTATCAGGGAGGTTGTGCTATGACTTTGAATGAACTGATTGAGCTCACCACCGAAGAGCAAGAGACCTGGCTCAACGGAAGACTGGTAGAAGGTGCTACGCCAGATGACATCTATGCCCAGCTCGAAACCGATAAGATTGGCATCGGCAAGGTGGGAATATTCTATGTTCCCCCCAAAAAGGCGTTCATGACAAAGCCGATGCGTGGCTATCAGACAACACGTCTTTCCGGCAACGAGAAGGCAAACGACGCCGGCATCATCGGAGGCGAAACCATCAAGTAGTGTCAAAGCGTCAAGCAAGGAGCAGTATAGAAACTATTGGAGGATGACTTATGTGCTTTAGGCCAGCAAACGTAGACATGCCCGATCCGATATGCCCGGAATGCGGCAAAAAACTTCAGATTATCGGTGGCGTTGTCATGAAGAAATGCCCCTTCTGCAAGGCGGATCTCACGAAGTACGCAGAGGCAGCGGGGTATGGTGCCCCAGGCGGTGCCCCTGGTGCCCCCGGAGCCCCCGGAGCGCCAAAACCGCCCGGTGCCCCGGGGGCTCCCAAGCCCCCTGGTATCCCCGGCATGCCTCCCAAAGCGCCTGGTGGTATCCCTGGGATGCCGCCAAAGACATCCGGTATCCCCGGCATGCCGCCTAAGGCGTCAGGTGGTCCTCAATAGAAGTTACCTGGATCACAGGAGCGCGAGGTTTACACTCCTGTGGTTCATAGAACCTTATGTTACCGATGGCAGGGAGGACGTATGTCCTGTGGTTATGGCTGTTCAGGATGTGGTCGTTGCCAAGGTGGGTTTGTGTCTAAGATAGTTCCCAAGGGTATCTGCGATCAATGTGGTACACTCAACAGCCCAACAGCAAAGGTCTGTAAAAAGTGCGGAGCTGAGATTACCAACAAGAACTTCAAGATCCACACGCCAGGCACGCGTTGAGGAGAACATCGATTGTCCCTGTCATTCTGCGTGAGGGCGCAGAGCCTGGTTGAGGAGGACCCATGTCAGCTGATGAACTATCTGCAAGCACGATAAAGTCAAGGCGTATCGTCTATCTGGTTTTTGCGACAGTCACGTTGCTCGTGCTCGGTCTTATCTATGCATGGTCGATCTTTGCAACGCCCATAGGTGTCGATTATCCTGAGTACAAGGGCTTGCTCGGGCAGGTCTTCCAGGTTTCGATGTTTGCATTCTGCGTCTCAGCTCTGTTCGGCGCACAGCTTATCAAGAAGACCTCCGCAAAGCTGACCATCATCGTGGCGGCGGCGTTGCTCGGTGCAGGCTTTGTTCTAACCACTGTCGGGGTTTCGCTTGGCATATGGTCGCTCTTTGTCTTCTATGGCATACTGGCGGCCTCGGGTTGTGGTATCGCCTACAACGCTATCATCTCGTTGGTGAACCCTTGGTTCCCCGACCGTATCGGTCTTGCCTCAGGCATCATGATGATGGGTTTTGGAGTATCATCACTCGTCTTTGCCTCCCTTGCTAATGCGATGTTCACCCTTGTTGATTGGCAGGTTGTGTTCATCGCCATCGCAGTGGTCGGTGTCATCGTCATGGTTGCGCTTGCCCTGGTCGTCAAGCCCGCACCCAAGACGCTCGGGCAGACGCTCGGGCTATCCGGCTCCGCTGGTACAATCCAGGTGACCCCGACCCAGAAGCAGAGCATCTTCAAGACAAAGGTATTCTGGCTCTTCTGCATCTGGGCGACTATCGTCATTGCATGTGGGTTGACGGTTATCGGTCGTGCCGCTCAGGGTGCGGATGCCCTCGGTGTTGCCACGGTGACCTTCGAGGGGTTCCCCGCCCTGCTCGTTGGTCTCGTCTCCACCATGAATGGGATAGGTCGCGTCATTAATGGCACCGTCTTTGACAAGTTCGGGCTGGTGCCAGTCATGGCTCTTGCCGCCGTCTGCGCGTTCATCGCGATGGCTCTGCTTGCGCTTTCGTTTACGGTGACCCTGCCCTTCGTCTACATCGTCGGTGCCATAGTGGTCGCCTTCCCCTACAGCGCCGTGCCTGTTATGGCTTCCGCCTATGCACGACAACGCTACAATCCTGCCGATTTTGCAAAGAACCTGGGTATCGCCAACTGCAACATCGCAGTTGCAGCCACAGTGAATATAGTAATCGCTTTCTTCCTTGGCTCGATAGGTGACCTCGATAAGGTTACCGGTGCACCCGTCAACGACAATATCGTCTTTGCCATCTTGGGGGTTCTCACGCTTGTTGCACTGGGCGCGGTATTCGCTTTTGCCAAAACGTACAAGGCTGACCTTGCCAAGATCAAGGAGGAACTCTCATGAGTACTGAGAACTACCCCTTCATCCACGCCAAATCCTCATGGATGTCTGCACATGAGACCTTGCGTCTTGCGCAGAAGCTCGCTGAGATTGGTGCGGCAGAAGGCAACATAGACAGCTATATGCGGCAAGGCGTCTATGATGACTACCTGCAGGCCTTTGGCGAGCCCGAGGAGGGCAGTAGCAACTTCATCGCGACCGTCCCTTTGCTCTATGCGATGACGAATGCGCTTGAACTGCTGGTCAAGGGTCTGATGTACGTGTCGCATCCCAAGGCTGTGTCAAAGAGGATATACAAGACCCCCGAGCTTATCAAAAAGGTCAGAGAGGAACATCCCGCAGAGACGGACATTTTGTGCTTCATAGATGCCTACGGGAGCACAGACGGGCTGCCGGAGCTTTTTGCGGAGTTTCTCAAGGAGAACGAGCTCTCCATCGAAGACTTCTATGGCGTGCGCCGGTATTTTGCTCAGACGAGCTTTTTCAGTATCGTTGACCGCTACAAGCCTATCTTCTATACGGTTGCGCAAGGCAGGCTCTTCTACCAGCGCGTGCTGGATGACATTCATGCGATAATGCCCACCCTTGAGGCTCTGAAGGATGGCATCAATGAAGACGGTATACCGGATGCGCATGTCCGTGGTCTTTATGTCTCAAGCGATGAGGGATGAGCGCATGACGCGCGACTATCCCTCGGCAACCGATACGCCTGAAGCAACAGCTGGCTTCTTGGCGCGAGATGGGTCTTCTGTGTCAGGGGAGTCTTTCATGCTGAAAGCTTCTGACGGTCAAAGGTTGGTGCAGCAGTCGCCCGAGGAAGCCGCTGCGGTGAAGAAGGAGGCAAACAAGGCAAAACGCACTGTAAAGCGCGCCCGCCGTGCGGCGGCACGCCAAGCGGAGGAGGATCGCCTTGCAGCGCGTAAGGCAGCGCGGAAGAAAGCGGCGGAGGAACTCCGTATCTCCATAGTTGATGGCAATGTCGTTGATAAGCAGGGGAACATCATCCGTAAGTACTCGCGTGGAGAGCGATTCTTTGACAACAAGCCACTTGCCCTTTCCGTGGCAGTCGGGATTATCATTTTCAGCTTGGTGGGCTTCCTCTACTTCTTCTCACTCAACACGTAGTTCCCACAGAAACAGCAGTCAGAGCGCTCAAGGATTCTGACACGTAGCTCAGGCTCGTCTTGGCGCATGGCTGACAGCAGCCCTACGTACAGGGTAGTTTATTGCTAAGGTTACTATTGGCAAACGATGAAAAACCCCGATTCACCTCAGAGGAACAGTGCGGTACCATGACATGAGGGTCATCTCGCATGGATCCTATGTAAGGCTACGTTGTATATGAACTATGAAGGGAGCACGTTATGGAAGCATACAAGCAATTCATCAATGGCAAACTGGTGGAGGCCTCAACCGGCGATTGGATTGAGGTTGAGAATCCCTACACTGGACAGATCATCGGCAAGGCTCCCCGGGGAGATGCAAGCGATGCAGACGTGGCTTTGGTCGCTGCAAAGGCTGCTCAGGCAAGTTGGGCAAAGCTCGCACCGGCTACCCGCGCCACCTACCTGAGCCAGTTTGCGCAGATCATCCGCGACAACCGGGTGGAGCTTGCGCAATTGCTCATGCACGAGCAGGCAAAGATCGCCGGACTCGCACAGGTCGAGATTGACGTCACTGCCGTCTACTTCGACTACTATGCGGGTTGGGCACGTAAGTATGAAGGGGAGATTATCAACTCCGATGATCCACAGGAGAATATCTTCCTGTTCCAGAAGCCCATTGGCGTTGCCGTTGGTATCTGCCCCTGGAACTTCCCCTTTTTCGTCATGGCGCGCAAGGTTGCCCCGGCGCTGCTTACGGGCTGCACCTCCGTCATCAAGCCGTCAAGCACGACCCCACTTTCGACGCTCAGGTTTGCTGAGCTCATCTCCGGGCTTGACCTGCCGGCGGGTGTGCTGAACTTCGTCACCGGTGGCGGAGCGACCCTCGGCAACGCGCTGGTGACGCATCCGAACTCCGACCTCGTCTCCCTTACCGGATCGGTCGAGGCAGGCGTAGAGATTATCCGGAACTCCGCTGAGAAGATCATGAAAACCTCCCTTGAGCTGGGCGGCAAGGCACCGGTCATCGTATTCCCGGATGCCGACATCGACCTCGCCGTGAAGGGCGTCACCGATTCGCGCCTGATCTTCTCCGGACAGGTATGCAACTGCGCCGAGCGCGCGTATATCCATAAGGATATCTACGACGAATTTGTCACGAAGCTCAAGGCATCCTTTGAGGCCGCCGACTACGACGATCCCGCAAAAGACGGCGTCGCCTACAGCTCGCAGGTCGATAGAGCTCAGCTTGAGAAGATTACCGGCATGGTCGAGCGCGCCAAGGCTGCCGGAGCCACGGTCCTCACCGGCGGTGCCCCTGCCGATAAGGGCACGGGTTACTTCTTCCAGCCCACGATTCTCGAAGGCGCTGCCCATGACTCCGAGATCGTCCAGAAGGAGATCTTCGGTCCGGTGCTGCCCATCCTTTCGTGGAACGACTACGATGACGTCATCGCCAGAGCAAACGATGTCGAGTACGGACTCACCTCGTCGGTATTCACCACAAACATCAACACCACGATGCAGGCGATCAAGGATCTGAACTTTGGCGAGACCTACGTGAACCGTGAGCATTTTGAGGGCATCCAGGGCTTCCACGCCGGTTGGCGCAAGAGCGGCATCGGCGGAGCGGACGGCAAGCACGGACTCTTCGAGTACCTGCAGAGCCAGGTTGCGTACATCCGCTACTGAGCACCGAGGACTTAAGGGAGGCACCGAGAGACCGAGGGAGTGACGACATGACCAGCAAAAAGACAGTGGCACTCTTTGCCATCTGCATGAACGATGTCATGTACCCCCAGACCTGTGAGGCAACCGTGGCGCTCTTGGAGCGCCTCGGTTGCGAGGTTGTGTTCCCCGAGGAACAGACCTGCTGCGGGCAGATGTTCACCAACACGGGGTACCATGCCGAGGCTTTGGGGTCAGTGCGTAGTTATGTCAAGGCGTTCACCGCCTATGACTACATCGTAGGTCCTTCCGGCTCCTGCGTCGCCTCGGTGCGCGACCAGCATCCCATGCTCGCTGCCGAGACCGGGGATAAGGTGCTCATGCAAGCGGTCGCTGCCGTCGTGGCAAAGACCTATGAGCTGACCGAGTTTCTTATCGACGTACTGGGCGTAGAAGACGTAGGCGCGTACTTTCCGCACACGGTTACCTTCCATCCCACCTGTCATGCCATGCGCATGGCAAAGATCGGTGACCGTCCCTACCGCCTGCTCGACAAGGTCGAGGGTCTGACGCTCCTGCCGCTGGCAGAGTACGACCAATGCTGTGGCTTTGGCGGAACCTTCTCCGTTAAGAATGATGTCATGTCCGCCGCGATGGTTGCGGATAAGGCAGCCGAGGTCATAAAGACGGGAGCCGAATACCTTGTCAACGTCGATAACGCCTGCCTTATGAACATCGGTGGGCGCCTGCATCGGGAGGGGAGTGCCGTCAAGACCATCCATCTTGCAGAGATACTCGCCTCGACCAGAGCTCAAGCAGGAAGCTGAGGTGGACGCCATGAGAACAAACGAGAAAAGCAGGGCCTCCGCTACGCTCGTTACCCCCGCATCCGCTCCCGTCCGGCGCACACCCGCGCCACCCGCAGAGCGCATGATTGACGCCCCGCCCTTCCCCGAGAACGTCAAGAATTACATCAACAACGAGCAGCTGCGGGCAAATATGCGCCACGCGACGCACACTATCCGCGCAAAGCGGAGTGCTGTTGCCGCCGAGCTGCCCAACTGGGAGGAACTCAGGACGGCTGCTGAGGACATCAAGAACCACACAGCACGCCATCTCGATTACTACCTGGAACAGCTTGAAGCCAACCTCATCAAGAACGGCGCCCAGGTGCACTGGGCATCCGATGCAGCGGAAGCAAACCGTATCGTTATCGCGCTCGTGCAGGCAAAAGGCGTTGATGAGGTCGTCAAGATCAAGTCGATGGTGACGCAGGAGATCGAGCTCAACGAGGCGCTTGAGGCGGCGGGTATTGCCGCATGGGAGACCGACCTCGCTGAGCTTATCGTGCAGCTGGGGCACGACCGCCCCTCCAACATCCTCGTGCCCGCCATCCACCGCAACCGTGATGAGGTGCGTGAGATATTCCTGCGTGAGATGAAGCTCTACGGCAAGGCCGCGCCGGAAGACCTTGACAACGACCCCAAAAACCTCGCCGCAGCCGCACGCCTGCATCTGCGCGAGAAGTTCCTCCGTGCGAAGGTAGCCCTCTCGGGTTCCAATTTCTGCGTGGCGGACAACGGGACCCTCGTTATCGTCGAGAGCGAGGGCAACGGTCGCATGTGTCTCACCTTGCCTGAGACCCTCATTTCGGTCACGGGTATCGAGAAGCTGGTTCCCACCATCGCAGACCTCGAGGTTGTTTTGCAGCTGCTGCCACGCTCGTCCACCGGTGAGCGTATGAACCCCTACACCTCGATGTGGACAGGTGTCACCCCCGGCGATGGGCCGCAGGAGGTTCACGTCGTCCTCGTGGACAACGGGCGCAGCAAGGTGCTCGCCGATACGACCGGTCGTGAGGTGCTCCGCTGCATACGCTGCGCGGCGTGCATGCACGCCTGCCCCATCTACGAGCGTGTGGGCGGTCACCCGTATGGGTCGGTCTATCCCGGTCCCATAGGCTCGGCGCTAACGCCGCAGCTGCGTGGGTTCAACAGCGCCATCGACAAGTCCCTGCCCTTTGCCTGCTCGCTCTGCGGTGCCTGCGCGGAGGTCTGCCCGGTGAAGATACCGCTGCCCGACATCCTCGTGTACCTGCGTCATCGTGTGGTTGAAGAAAAGAAGCGGGGGCACCTGGGGCTGGAGCAGACCCTCATCGGATTCTTTGGCTGGGTCATGAGCAAGGGCAGACGCTTTGGTCGCTTTGGCACCATGGCGGGATTGGCGCGCAGGGTTTTGGGCAAGGAGTACCTGCGTTCGTTGCCCTCGCTCGGCAAGCGCTGGACGGCGTCCCGTGATCTGCGTATGCCGCCTAAGAGTTCCTACAGGAAGCTCTGGAAGAAGCGCGCGCGCAGGAAGGGCGGTGCATGATGGGCAGGCAGGAAGTCCTCGATAAGGTCAGGGCAGCTCTGGTTGATGTGGTGGCTCAGGAGCAGGATTCCGCCCTCGCCCCTGCCTTGGGGAGAGGGCGATCGATTGCTCCCCACCCCGCAATGACGGAATCAATCGGTGCCTCCCAAGCTCCCGCTCAGGACACGCCCCCGCAATGGGAGTACGGGCAGCCAACCGCCGTGCACGACGTGGCGGAGCTGTTCATCGACCGGGTTGTCGATTACAAGGCAACGGTGGAGCGGGCAGCCACTGAAGCGGAGATACCCGCGCTGGTGGCAAGGATGCTTGCCAGCGCAGGCGCATTGACCTGCGCACTGCCCGCAGGCCTCGATGCCGCCTGGATAGCCGACGGCGCCGCTGCCGGGGTGCAGATGCGCTGGGACGATCCGCCCTTATCCAAAGAGGAACTCAACACGATAAGCGCCGTTGTCACCGCAGCAAGCTCAGGCATGGCGGAGACCGGCACGATCGTTCTTGACCATCGCGCCGACCAGGGACGCCGCATACTGTCACTGCTGCCGGACACGCACGTATGCGTCATCCGAGCCGACCAGATTGTGACCGACGTGCCCGAAGCCATGGCACGCCAGGAAGCATCTCTACGCGCGGGTCTCCCCATCACGTGGATATCTGGCCCCTCAGCAACCAGCGACATAGAGCTCTCCCGCGTAGAAGGCGTCCACGGCCCTCGCAACCTCTATGTGATTGTGGTGGGGTAGCGGCTTAAATCAAATCAGTTACCGTCGAATAATAACCAGACCATAGCTAATGTTCCAACGAAAAATCGCCAACGGCTCTGCTCCGCACACGGGCAAGGTACAAAGGAAGCGGAGATACGGTTCATTTGTATTGACACGGTCGGGCACAGTTCCTAACGGGATTTGCACCTAGCACGTGGCAAAGTATCAAAAATATGGATATTGCATGAAAACTATTTTCATCTAAAATATTTGATACTAGAGGTGTAACCGTCGCAAGACACGGCAAGGCAGCTATAAGCAACAGAATCGAGGGCTGCGCATGGCATGGACTAATTCATACTCTCTCAAACAGACGGGTGCTTTTTTGCGCAACGCACGAAAGCAAAAGGGGTATACGCAAGACGAGTTTGCCGAGATGATTGGTGTGTCACATGCGACGCTCTCTTCGTTTGAGAATGGCAAGAATGTCTCCTCGGTAGTCATGGAGCGGGTTTTGAGCTATCTGGGTTTTCGACTGGTAATTGTTCCAAAAACAGCGAGCGTCACCGTAGCCGAGCAGTTTCTGGAATCAGGACTTAAGGACGTATCATGATTGGACGTCTCTGCAAGCAGATGACCGTGAACGTTGTGCTCAGTAATACGGACGCACACGCGAAGAACTACTCGCTCCTGCATATACTCTCCAACGGAGGTGATCGAAGATGAGGAATGAATCAAAGACAATGCAGGAACTACACACGATTCGGCTTGGCATATATGAGAAGATTAAGGACATGACGCTGGAAGAACAGATGGATTACTACAACAATTCAACGCGCGATACGGTCAAGCAGTATCAGATAACGGTTGCTACGCCACAAAGCATCCGTAGGCACAAGGCTGCCGTTTGATCCAACAAGTATTCTCTGGCTCAACAGGAAAACAACGAGACCGCCGAGTATAATGATGGGTCTGCAACAAACGGAGAAACATAAAAGGGCGTGTTCCCAGGCATGTCAGGCATGCCAACGCGACGTCAATTGAGGGCCACCTCATAACTGGGTTGTAATAATGGGAGAGGACAACATCAACCCTGACCTCTGATACAATCAGTCTGAGTGCTTATTGGTATGAATCGGAAGGAATGCTGCTCAATGACTGACTATGCAACGCTCGTCAACAGCGAAGATGAGCAGGCGCAATTTCCCGGCAGGCTCATCTTTGAGATAGAGGGGACGCCGCAGAAGAAAGGGGTGTTCAAAAAGACGAACAGCCATCTGGCGTTTTATACGGAGGGGATCATCATCAAGGA
>JAITOC010000019.1 GCA_031290175.1 Coriobacteriales bacterium
TTAGTATGAAGATGATTACAATTTTTGGTTATATGATATATTAAATTATCAAACCATATATATTAAAGACAACATAGTATATACTGATGAATTCAGAGGGACGCGCGTGTCAGGTGCACTACACGGCATCAGCAATGCAGAACACGCGTTACCTGTCGTTTGCAGGCAAGGAAACCTTAAAGGAGGAAACATTCATGGCTTTTTGCGGAAGTTGCGGTACACAGGTACAGGGCGGAGTAAGGTTTTGCCCCACCTGCGGAAAAGAAATTGCCGCGCAAACACAACAGACGGGGGCACCAAACTACGCACCGTCTACCGTTCCGGGTGCGCCCACGCAAGGGAACTTCAATGACGCGGAGGCGAACAAGGGTATGGCGGTTATCGCTTATATTCTGTTCTTTGTCCCTCTGCTGACGGGAGCACACAAGACCTCGCCTTTTGTCCGCTACCACACGAATCAAGGCACAATCCTGTTCATCCTTGCGCTAGCATGGGGGGTTGCTTCGAATATTCTTCACGCAATCCTGCGGTTGGCGCTTTTGAACGTCTTTACATGGGGGATTTATGGGCCGATAAGCATGCTGCTGAGTGCTCTTTGGCTGGTTCCCCTCGTCTTTTGCATTCTGGGGATTATCAATGCTGTGAACGGCAAAACAGCACCACTCCCGATCATCGGTGACAAGTTCTCCATCATTAAGTAATATCGACAATATCGTGCTTGATGCTACTTTGCCAGCTTCCTCGTTCTCCTGAAGACAAGCGCGAAGCCCGCCAACAGCAGGGAGAAGACAAGACTGAAAAGCGGTAAACTGCTGTCACCCGTGGGTGGCAGCGTGGTCGTTGCGGATGGGGGCGTCACGGGTGCACTAAGGATTGTGAACCCAGAAGCCACCGTGGCGTCTGCGCCAAAGCCGACTTTGAGCGTGTACGAACCGGCAACAAGCGTGTCAAGATACGTTGAGCTCAGCGTGATGATCGTGCTACCGCTGGCAACCGTGTAGTCTTCTCTCTCGACGAGAATCGTTTCGGTCGTGCCGTTGTTAATGAGAACCTTTCCGTTGAACAACGACAGGTCGCGGGGGAAGGCACACACAAGGGGAGTGCCGGAGCTCTTCGTGTATTCATTGCCGTTGACGCCCGTGAAACCTGAGCTTGTGTCATCCGCCTTGAGAGCCGTGCGTGCATTCTCGAGCGCAGTTAGCGCTGCTGCAATCTCAGCAGGGGTTGCATCGGGCGAGGCAAGGACATCCTCCAACTGCTGAGCCGCAGCTGCGTAGGCAAGCCAGGCGGGGGTCTGATACACACCGCCCGCTACGACGTTGCCCGCTACGACATCAGCGGTCAGTAGAGGTGCATAGACGGGATCAGCGAGTGCGCGCGTTGCAGCGGAGAGGTCGGTCTGGTCACCGGCGAGGATTGCTCGTATGTCTGTGAGCAGGGAGAAGGTAAAGGCAAACGTTTGGGCACCTAGCGCTTTGTTGAGCATGGTGGCCGTTGCCTGCAACTCCTCAGGGCTTGCGCCCGAGTTATAGAGCACGAGCATCTTCTCGTCCACTGCCTCCTGCTGTGAGATGAGCGAGAGCTGGTAATCCTTGACGAGAGGAGCAACGAATGGCTCAAGGATGTCGCGGTTTGCATTTGTCAGTGCATAGATCTCACGTTGCACCCAGTAAGCATTATCGAAGTCGCGGTTGTTCCTGTCGGAATCGTACGCATCGCCATAATGTTCGTTTGTCTCGGTAATAAGTGAACCATAGCCGGGGATGTAGAGAGAGAACTCAGCCGGGCCAAGCGCAAGCCACTCGACGGTTGCGAGTGAATCAGGCATGCCGGGACTCGTTACAAAGAGATGAGCCTCTACGGTGCCCTGGTTGCCGATGGCACTACCGTTGCCTGCAACGGGAGCGACATACGCGCCATCGGTCGCATCCTCTGCGTTGCCGTGGTAGGCTTGGAACTGCATGGCTTCGTAGAGGCTGTATTTCTTGCCCGTTGGCGGCGTTATGAGATATTCGTAGTAGACAGGGGCATTTGCGTCGGTCTTGGCCTGAACCTCAGCAGCCAGGTCAAGTGCTGCCTGGGAGCCGAGGAGGAAGTAATAGCCGAGATACATGCGGCCAGAGAGCGATGTGCCACCCTGAGCGTAACTCTGAGCGACCATGATGGTCGTGTGACCGTCTACGGCGTCTGAGGCAGCCGGATTGTCGTTTGGCCCAGGCACAAAGGTTCCGGCGGCAATGGCGGTCGAAATGATGCCGGGGGACGCGATGACGTTCTCGCTATCGGTGATGTCAATCTCGCCGAGCATCGTGATGTTGGGCGAGAAGCCAATCTTGTCAGAAGGGAGCTTGATCGCCACATACTGATGACCCGAAAGCGAGTGCATGAACCAGACCTCGTTGGGGTCTCCGATAGTTGTGCCTTCGCGACCGGCTGCGCCATAGGTGTCATAGACAGCGGCGAGAATCTCGGTGCCGTGACGAGCTGAGGTCGCCTGCATCAGGACGATGGAAGCAATCTCGGTTTCTGCGATGCCGCCGCTGCTGGTTCTGACCGCAGCATCGATGCCCGTGACAGCATCGTTTGCGCGGCTGAGCGTCACCGTAGCGGAGAGCGCCACATTGTTCTCGTTGACGCCTGCCTCGGCGTAGGGTTCGGGGGTGATCCCCTCGTTGTAGATGCTGTCCTTGACGAGGGTGTAGCGGACGGTCTGCGCAGGATAGGGATAGGTGAATCCATCGCTGTAGACCAGCAGGTCACCTGCTGTATGTGTCTCCGCGGGGTGCACTGTATAGAGCTTCAGATAGTTCGCGCTGATGTCCTCAGTACGACCCCAGATGATGGTTCCGTCCACAGTGGTTTCAGATCCAAGGTAGATCTGTGTGCACGCAAATGCATACAGGGTATTGCCAAAGACTAGCGCAAAAACAGTCGCCACGATGACAACAAGTTTCAGCGAAGCCTTCACGAACCGTTTCTGCAGCTGTTTCTTGTTCATATTCATCCCTCCCAAGCAATCCTGTAATCTGCTCTGCATTATGGAACTTTACTGAGGCTGGTTCAAGGGAAAATGAAGATTTAACGTACATTTAATCTTTCGGAGTATTCTTTGGAACAAATTATGCAATATTCACAGTGCTTTATGCATAAGGTCTCCAAAAAATGCATCCCAGTCTACACGCAAAAGCGGTTCCTGTGCGAATACGCTCAGAACAAGCCACATATCAGTCGGCACGCTCACCTGCGTGTTCTGTGGCATAGGCAACCAGCTCTTCATAGAGGGTGTTGTAGTTGAGCCCACGGGAGCGGGCGAGGGCGGCAACGGCGTCGTGCTCGGGGCGGAGCCATGCGGTGCGTGCGCTCGGGCGTGCAAGGGCAGCCGCCTTGAAAGGCACCACGCCGTAGGGGGTCTCCAGCTCAATGACCGCACGAGGGATGACCGTGCGCTCCACATAACTGCTGCGCACACCAAGCGTGCCGGTCAGCTCGGCGATGCACTCGGCAATCCGCTGCGCCTGCGGTGGGTAGGCAAGCACACTGAGCTTGACTGCGAGCCTTCCCTTCTTCATGGTTATCGACTCCTGCCACACGTCAAGCGCACCGGCAGTCAGCAACTCTTCGCAGGCAAAGGCAAGTGCTTCCGGTGAGAGATGGTCGATGTTGGACTCGAGCAGCACGCAGCCTTCGACCTGAAAGTCACCCTCAGGCGCACTGCCGGTTGTGGTAACGGCCTTGCCGAGCAAAGCCCGAACGACATTGACTCCGTGCGGCAGCTCGCGGGTACCGGCACCGTAGCCGAGGGCAAGCGGCTGGCAGGCGGGCAAGGGCTCAAAGTTGGTCACGAAAGCGCAGGCAAGCGCGGCACCGGTGGGCGTGGTGAGCTCTCCTTTGTGGTGCCCCACCATGACGACAAGACCTTCGATGAGCCGAGCGGTCGCCGGGGCAGGAACAGGTAGTTCGCCGTGGGTGCATTGGAAGGTACCAGAGCCCAAGGCGAGGGGAGAGGCGTAAACCGCCTCGGGGCTGAGCGCGTCGAACAGAAAACTGCTAATTACAATATCAATTATTGAATCAGCAGCACCCACCTCATGGAAGTGCACCTGCTCCACCGCCACGCCATGAACCGCAGCCTCTGCCTCAGCTATCGCCTTGAAAGTGGAGAGAGCCAGGTCGCACGCCGGCTGCGGCAACGCCCCACTCCCCTCGATGAGCGCACGTATCTCATGCCAGTGGCGCACCGGAGCGGCAGGCTCTTCGACCGTGATATGCGTTGCGCGAACCCCACCGCGCAGCACCTGCTCACGTCTGACCTGGACGTTCGGCACGAGTGCTGCGGCGATGCGCTGTACATCCGCAAAGCTGGCGCACTCACGTGTCTCGCAGAGCTCAAGCAGGGCGCCGAGGATCTTATCTCCGGAAGCGCCCGTTGAAAAGTCAAAATGCAGAATCATAGTAAGAACCGTTCCGGGGGGACGTTGATGCGGTGGGCGATGACCCCCGCACCGAAGCCATTATCGATATTGACCACGCTCACGCCGTTTGCGCAGGAGTTGAGCATTCCGAGCAACGCGGCAAGACCACCAAAACTCGCACCATACCCGATGGAGGTGGGCACGGCTACCACGGGGACGTCCACAAGCCCCGCGACCAGCGAGGGGAGTGCGCCTTCCATGCCAGCGACCGCCACAATCGCGCGTGCGCTATGGAGCACGTCGGTGTGCTGGAGCGCGCGGTGCACGCCCGAGATGCCTATGTCGGTGAGCAGCGTCACGTGGGAGCCCATGATGCGCGCAGTCAGCGCGGCCTCTTCAGCCACAGCCAGGTCACTCGTACCCGCGCAGCAAACAACAACCTGTCCGGAAAGTCTTGCAATAGGAACGCCCTTCTCGGCGAGCGGGGGAGTGCTCTCTGTTTCTCCGAGCGAGGGAGCAGAGGATTGCCCCTCGTCTCCGCTAAGGAGTGTCTCGTCTTTGCTGCGGAGAACCTTGTCACCCAGCTCTCCATCAAGCGCGTCGCTGCTCAGCTCTCCCTGCATGGCAATCGAGCCCCCGCGACGATCCGCATAGAGCACCCCGCAGGAGGACACGAACTGCGCATCAGGAAGCACGCGCTTGACCGCCGCCGCCTGCTCGGCTGACGCCCGCGTGCAGAGCACAACCTTGTGCACATCGACAAGGGCGCACATGATGGCGCTCACCTGTTCGGGCGTCTTTCCCGCTCCATAGACGACCTCAGGAAAGCCACAGCGTTCCTCGCGGTCGAAGTCGAGATGTGCAAAACCAGAAAGTGTATTCATAGCGCTATAATAGCACTTCACATACCAGCGGTCTCGGCAGCGTCTGGCCGCCCAGAGAAACGCTACGGTCAGTTTACGGGGCTTAAGGAGACACAGCTCCCGTGAACGGCAGCAGAGAAACAGCAGCACCAACGATTGACAGGACAACTCATGACGACGAACGACAGCTACGCCTACCTCGGCCCTGAAGGCACCTACAGCCATCAGGCGGCATTCGCCTTTCTCGACATTCCCGCGAGCGAGACTTCCAAAACCGCGAGCGAGACTTCCAGCGCCGAGAACCCCCAGCTCATCGAATGCTCGACCATCTCCGAGGTGTTCGACCTCGTCGACCGCGGCAGAGCAACCTTTGGCGTCGTGCCCATAGAAAACGCGCTGGAAGGTAGCGTCAACGAGACGCTCGACACCTTTGCCTTCACGTCGGGGGCACAGATTCAGGGGGAGACCGTCCTCGACATCCACCACAGCCTTGTTGTCCCGCCCGGTGTGGGCCTCAAAGACATCGAGGTCGTAGCCTCGCACCCCCAGGCACTCGCCCAATGCAGACGGTGGCTCGCCCAGCACCTGCCAAACGCCGCGACCATCGCCACCACCTCGACGGCAGGCGCGGTGCAGACCGCCCTTGCAAGCGAGGGCAGGCACACCGCAGGCATAGGCACCGAGCATGCGGCGCAACTCTTCGGCGGCGTGGTGCTTGAGCGCGAGATCGAGGACCACTTTGGCAATCAGACGCGCTTCGTCCTTATCGGCAACCAGACGCACCAGACGCAGGCGCATCCGCAGAACTCAGACGGCTACAAGACCTCGCTTGCCCTGTTCATGCGAGAGGATCGCCCCGGCACCCTGCTCATGATCCTCGAGGAGTTTGCCTACGCGGGCTTGAACCTCACAAAGATCCAGTCGCGACCGACCAAGCGTGCGCTCGGTGACTATATGTTCTGGATCGACATCGACGGTCACACCGATGACCCCGACGTCCGAACCGCCCTCGACTGCCTCAGACTCAAACTGCGCGAGGTAAAGTCCTTTGGCTCCTACCTCGCCGCGCCAAAGGAGTAGGAGGGTGTCTCGTCATAGGCATCTTTGCGCATGGTAGAATAATTGGGTATAGAATAGTCTGCAAAGGGAGAGTATTCAGATTGACAGGAATCGTCTCATGAGCGATACGACAAAGAATAAAATCGCCTATATAGTTGCTTGCGTAAACGAGTTTGCGCATTCTACGGGTCTGAAAGCTCAGGAGGCGTTTCAATACTTGTCACGTTATGGAGGGATAGATTTCCTGGATGAACACTATGAGGCAGAGCACCTGTTGTCGTTCGACGAAGCGGTAGAGGACCTCCTGACCGTCTCGCGTCTGTCAGGAGGAAACCTTACATGAGACTTTATCATGGGTCGAACATGGCGGTGGATACTATCGACTTGTCCAAATGCCGACCATACAAGGATTTCGGCACAGGGTTTTACCTTACAACGATGAGGGATCAAGCCGCGCGCATGGCGGCAAGAACAACAAGGATTATGACGACCAGTCAAACAAATTGACAAATCGTGATGCGAAATATGACATCGTTATCGGACCAGTCGCGAATGATGATCTTGCCCTGCTGTTCAGGCAGTTCACTGATGGATGGATTGATGTGGCTGTGTTAGCCAAAGAGATGGAATACAAGAAACTGACAGATCAATATTCCTTTCACACTCCCAAGGCCATCGCTTCATTGTTTTTCATAGGAGTAGGACATGACTAAACAGGAACGGCTGATTGAATACATCATTCAGGATGTGATCGAATATTCGATGGGAGACAAAGGCGGTACTATCGGTGAAGCTATGCTTGCATTCTACAACTCCGCTGTTTTTGACAAACTCCAGGACACTGAGACAGGTCTCTATCTGAGCGGATCTGCCTACGTGTATGATCTGTTCACGTCAGAGCTGGAAAATGGACGATTGGTTCAACTTGAGGTGTGAGCGGAACCTCGCAAAACCTACGCATCCGTCTCTTGCAAAAGCCCTGCGCACCTGCCGCACGCAAAAAACTGAATTGGTATAGAATAATCGCTGGCACAAAGGGTTATCGGGCTCCGCCGCCTTTCGCATGAGAGCGGGCGGCTTAGCCATGGGACTGGAAGGGAGTTTTAACATGACGGATTTTGCAACATCAAAGACTAGGAAGAACCTGGAAGCGGGGTTTTCAGGCGAGTCGCAGGCAACCAATAAGTATGCCTACTACTCCGACAAGGCACGCCTTGAGGGCTACCAGCAAATCGGCGACCTCTTTGCCGAGACCTCGGGCAATGAGCGCCAGCACGCCAAGATGTGGTTCCAGCTTCTCAAGAGCGATGGCGTTGTGCGCGGCGCTGTGCCCTCGACCCTCAAGAACCTGAATGACGCCGCTGATGGCGAGAACTACGAGTGGGTCGATATGTACAAGGGCTTTGCCGCCGACGCGCGCGAAGAAGGCTACAACGAGATTGCCGACCTCTTTGACGCCGTGGGTGCCGTGGAGAAGGATCACGAGACGCGCTACCGCACGCTCATCGAGCGACTTGAGAAGGGTGAGGTCTTCAAGCGCGACAAGGTCTACGCGTGGAAGTGCCTCAAGTGCGGGCATGTCCATTTTGGCGAGGAGGCTCCCGATTTCTGTCCCGCCTGCAACCATCCCAAGGCCTACTTCGAGTTGCGCTCCGAGAATTACTAGCACTGGTGGTCAGGGGATGCTGTGTGCCAGGGGGATAGACCCTCTGAAACACGCCAGTTTTCTTTGCCGTTCACCGCATTAATCGTGTTACGGAATTGAGAACTCTTCACATAATCTGACCGTCCGTCTGCTTTTCCAACCTTTGGACGGACGACGGTTCTTCTTGGACAGAACAGGTTTCTGCTTTGAGAGATGATGCTTCACAGTAGTATGCCCTCATGGTCTGGACATGGGGTAACGGTGTTTTCCCGGAGATGACCGGGGGATTTAAAGGAGGTGTGTGCATGGCGAGAATCGAGACTCAGGCTGTAGAGTTCGATGCACTTCTCAAGACTCGAGGCGTAACGCGGCGTCGGTTTCTTGAGTTCTGCGGGGCGGTAACAGTATCGCTCGGCCTCAGTGAGGCATTGGCACCAAAGGTAGCCGAGGCTATCGAGGAGAATGTAATCGGCAAGGCAAAAGGAAAGCTGGCACCGGTTCTCTGGCTGGAACTTGCTTCCTGCACAGGGTGCACGGAGTCGTTTGCGCAGGTCGAAACGCCCGATGTGGCGACGGTCGTACTCGAGCTTATTTCGCTCAATTACGCCGAGACCCTCAGCGCCGGCGCCGGCTACTCACTGGAGCTTGCCAAGAAACAAACCATGGAAGAGGCCGCCGGTGAGTACATTGTCATCATCGAGGGCGCACTCATGGAGGGCTGGGAAGGCAATGCCCTGCGTATCGCCAACGAGAAGGCCGTAGACATCATACGCGAGGTCTCCGCCAACGCAAAAGCGATTGTCTGCGCGGGGTCCTGCGCTGTCGATGGCGGCTGGCAGGCAGCGGTGCCCAATCCCGGTGGTGCCACGGGGATTGAGCCTTTTCTCAAGCGGGAGAAGGCTGCTGGTCGTTTCACCTATGAAGTCGATCCCACAGTGGATATTCCCCCTATTATCAATGTCCCCACCTGCCCGTCAAACCCGGAGCACCTCGTTGCGGTGTTGGTGGACGTGCTGCTTGTGGGCAAGCTCCCCGAGCTCGATAGCCACAACAAGCCGACGCTTATGTTTGGTGAGTACATCCATGACAATTGCCCGCGTCGTGGCCACTTTGAGAACGGTGAGTTCGTCCGTCAGTTCGGCTCCGAGGAGGAGCGCAAGGGCTACTGTCTGTACGCGCTTGGCTGCAAGGGGCCGCAGACGAAGAACAACTGCCCAATCGTGCGTTGGAATCGCCGCGTGAGCTGGTGCGTCGAGGCTGGTGCCCCCTGCATCGGTTGCGCTTCGGCCGACCCGACAAAGGCCGGGTTCAACTGGGTCGATCTCAACACGCCCTTCTTCAATCGCGTCAAGAACCTCAAGATCGGTGACATCATCCTCCAGCCAGCCACACTTGCTGCCGGTATCGGTGGCATTGCGGCAATCGCACTCATAGCGCATGGCTTTGGCATGAAGGCAACAGGCCGCACCAAGGGCGGCGCTGACTTCGAGTCCGAGCGCAAGTGGGACGCGAAGCATCCGGACAAGGCAATCGCGACCGCCCCCGCCGCGCAGGCCGCAAAAAGCACCCAGGAGGCCGAAGCGGCAGAAGAAGCCGACGAGCAGACGGAAGGAGGCGACCAATAATGGCAAAAGAGAACCCGGCTACCCCCGAGGATACTCAAAGTGATAGCGCGGTCAAACCAGACGGTGAGGGTGCCGCAGCTGTGGGCGACTCGGACGCCGCGAGCGGAGCCGCAGCAACTTCTGCTGAACTGCCCGAAGCACCTGAGCCCGTCAGCGGCGAGGCTCCGGCTGTCGTCTTGAAGCGCCCATCCGGCGTCTCCATCATCGACCCCGTGAACCGCATCGAGGGTCACCTCCGCATCGATATGGAAGTCGAGAACGGCAAGGTCGCCAATGTCTGGGCTTCTGGTGGTCTGTTCCGCGGTATGGAGCTCGTGCTCGAGAAGCGCAAGTCAACTGATGCCCCTTATATCTCGCAGCGTATCTGCGGTGTCTGCCCTGTCTCGCACGCACACGCCTCTTCTATGGCGGCCGAGAAGAGCTACGGTATAGAGATTCCGAGCACGGCGCGCATTATCCGCAACATCGTTGAAGGAGCGCAGTTCCTCCACTCGCACATCCTGTGGTTCTACAACCTTGCAGCGCTCGACTACGTCAATCCACTCAACGCGCTTACGGCTGACATCGCCGATACCGTTGCGCTCGCCAATGCGGCGGGCACGACGCAGGCAGACTTCGCAAACCTCAAGAACCGTCTGCAGGCTTTTGCAGATAACGGGCAGCTCTCGCTGTTCTCCGGTCACTGGTTCAATACGGCGGACGTGGGAGCAGAGGGTGGCAAGAATGCCTATCAGCTCCCCGCAGAGCTCGACCTTATCGCCACCGCGCACTACCTTGAGGCACTTGAGATGCAGGCTCTTTCGTCTGAGATCTCAGGCATCATCGGTGGCAAGATGCCGCATATCATGACCTCAATCCCCGGCGGAACCACCTTTGTGCCCACTGAGGAGAAGCTCGATGACCTGCTGTTCAGGGCGCAGAAACTCGCAGCATGGGTGACCAACACCATGATCCCTGACACGCTTGCTATCGCGCCGTTTTACATGGACGTCTTTGGCTATGGCGACAACGCTGCCAACTATATCGCTTGGGGTGTCTTCGATGAGCCGGGCTTTGATCCCGACAAGCGGTATCTCCCGGGCGGCGTCTGGAGCATGAATGAGACTTCGCGCTACAAGCTAGATGGGTCTTCAAAGTACAAGACGGTTCAGAGTGCCAATGAGGCGCTCATCACCGAGACAACCGTTCACTCGTTCTACGAGGCAGACGACATAACGCATCGCAACCCGAGCCGTGATGGCATCACCCGTCCGCTGTATTACAACGAGGCTATGGTTACTGACGAGGAGCGCAGGAGCGGCAAGAAGCCCTTCGACCGCTACACTTGGGATAAGGCCGCACGTTACGATAAGCTGCCCTTTGAGGCCGGCGGACTCTCGCGTCTGCTCGTGGCCTACAACCGCGGCATACCTGAGATTGTGAAGGGTATCGACGGCGTGCTCACCGCTCTGGGCGTTCCCGGACGCGTGGAGCTGCTCAACTCCACAATGGGCCGCACGGGTGCCCGCAACATCGAGACGCAGTATGTTGCCAACAAGATGGTCGAGTGGGTTGGTGAGCTCATCGAGGCCATCAAGGGCGGCGATACCACCACCTTCAAAGAGGCCGAGAACCGCACGGGTGAGGGCTTTGGTATGTGGGAGGCACCGCGCGGTGCACTCTATCACTACATGAGCCTCAAGGACGACATCATCGATCGCTATCAGATCATTATCCCATCAACCTGGAATATCTCACCGCGTGACGATAGTGACGTCCACGGCCCGATGGAGCAATCGCTTCTGGATGTACCGGTTGAGGATATGGAGCAGCCGATCCATGCGTTGCGTACCGTCCACAGCTTCGACCCCTGTGTTGCATGCGCCGTTCATATCACCGAACCAGCGACCGGCAAGAAGTTCAGTACCGTGACCAACCCCTGGGGGGTGAAGTAAAATGGCACATCTCGCACATTACCGTCAGGCACATCCACTGCCGTTTGTCATCACGCATTGGATAAACCTCATCTGCATACTCGTGCTCATCTTTACCGGGTTCTATATCCACTTCCCCTACTTCTCAGGCTTCATGGGTGTCGCCCGTGGTCTGCACCTGGGATTAGGATACCTCCTGGTCATCAACTGTGCTGTTCGCATCATTTTGTCTCTCTTCATCAAATCGGCGCCCACTGCCGGCTCGCGTGAGGTGGACAGGGACATCAAGAGCTTCCTGCCCCAAAAGGACAATCGCCATCAGTTTGGTGCCTGGATTAAGTATTACCTCTTCATAAAGAAGGAGCACCCCCTAGGTGCCAAATATGGTGTGCCCCAGAAGCTCGCCTACGCGGCGATTCCCTTCCTCATCCTCCTCGTTGCCTTCACGGGGCTCTGCCTGTACGCGCCTACCTCGGTTGTCGGCCCCTTTGCGGCCTTCAATGGCCTGGTTGGCGGCGTTATGGTGACGCGCATCATCCACTACTGCATCATGTGGGTCTTCATCATCTTCATCGCACTCCATGCCTATCTGGCCACCATTGAGGGCTTGGCACCTGCCAAGATGATGTTTGGTTGGAAGGAGCACGGGGGACTCGTCTACAGCCCCGAGACCCACACCATCATCGGCGAGGACGACCTCGACGGTAAGGATCACTAGCAGGGGGGTTCGGCTGACATCCAACCTCACGTTCAGGCCGTCTTTGCTCAAAGGCGGCCTGAACCTCATGCGACAGGACCTCACGCAATGCGCAATGAGAGCAACGACAACACCAACCCCGCGCTCACACCCCAGCGCATAGGCATTCTCTGCATCGGTAACCTGCTCATGCTCGATGAGGGCGTAGGCTCGCGCGTGGCAGCCGAGTTGCTTGAGCGCTATGAGTTTCCCAGTAATGTCGAGGTGCTTGACCGGGGGACGATGGGCATGGCGCTGCTCGCGGATCTGAAGCGCTTCGATGTCGTGCTTGTTGTAGATGCCGTCGATAACACCGGCACCGCGCCCGGCACGGTCGTCACCTTCCTGCCTGAAGATATAGCACCTTACCAGGCCTTTCACGGTGCGCACGACACCCGCTTCATCGACGTGCTCGAAGCAGCCGCCCTGCTCGATTACAAAGTCGAGGGACACTGCCTCGGCGTACAGGTCGAGAACATGCAGCCAGCACAACTCACCATTGGTCTCACCCCACCCGTTGAGGCTGCCGTACCCTTTTTGGTGGAGTGCGTTTTAGGCTTTCTCGAACAGAGGGGATGCGTGCCACATGACCGCTCGCCCGCGACTCCTGCTGCAGGCCGTCTCACCTTACACAAACCTGACACTCCATGACTGCTCCTGTAACGCCAGCTTTTGCCCAGGCTGTTTCGACCAGCGACCCCTTTGTTGCTTTCTTTTCCGCCTTTTGGCTGATATGCTAGCGATTAAGAGCAAGATAGGGCTTTACTGCGGCCTTTGGCGGGTGTAAACTTAGCGGTGACGGTAAATGTTACTATTCTGGTAACATATCGTTTGCAAGGCGAGATATTCGGAGGCGACCAGCGGGAGCTGGACGGAGAAAGAAAGGAGGGGCTATGGAGCTATTCGCGGATCCTGGATTTGTATCGGGCTTGGCACGTGCGCAATTCGCTATAACCGTAATCTTCCATTTTCTGTTTGTTCCATTGTCCATCGGTTTGGGTCTGGTTATGGCACTGACCGAGACGCGTTATTATAAGACGCGGGATCCAAAGGACAGGGCAGCAACGTTGTTCTGGTTGAGGATATTTATCACAACCTTTATCATCGGAGTTGCAACCGGCATTACCATGGAGTTCAGCTTCGGTACTAACTGGGCTAATTACTCCCGTTTTGTGGGCGATATCTTCGGTGCCCCCCTCGCGGCTGAGGCGCTTCTCGCCTTCTTCCTCGAGTCGGTGTTCCTTGGAATCGTCATCTTTGGCCGCAAGCGTATCTCGGCCAAGCTCTACCTGATCTCCTGCTGGCTTGTGTGGTTTGGCTCCGCGCTTTCTGCGCTGTGGATCCTTATCGCCAACTCTTGGATGCAGACCCCAGCTGGTTATGATGTTCTCCCCGATGGCAGCAAAGCTGTTATCACCGACTTCTGGGGTGCAGCACTTAACCCATCGACTATTGCCCGTTACACGCACACGGTTGACTCCGTGCTCATCCTCGGTGCCTTTGTCTGCATGGCTGTTGGTGCGTACTACCTGCTTCGCAAGAAGAATGTGGAATTTGGCAAGCAGTTCGTCAAGCGTGGTCTCATCATCGGTATCGTCACGGTCATCCTCATGCTCCCGTTTGCCCATATGCAGGCATCCGTGGTTGCCGAGGAGCAGCCGGCCAAGCTGGCCGCGATGGAAGGCCAGTATGAAGACGGTCCAGCAGACCTCACCATCATCGGTTTCGTTGATGAGGAGAGTGAGGAGGTCGTCGGTATCAGTATTCCTGGTTTCACGAGCTTTCTCGCGAGTTTTGATTTCTCGACCGAGTATCCTGGCCTGAACTCCACCGCCGGCCCGATTGACTTCTCGGCGTATCCTGGCGTGAAGGCAGAGAGCTATCAAGGCGGCAACCCGCCGGTTCAGCTTGTCTTCCAGGCATATCACCTCATGATCATCTTCTATGGCCTCATGGTTCTCTGGCTCATCCTCGCGGGTGTTCTGCTCAAGGGTGCCAACAAGGGCAAGTACAGCAAGGGTCTGGCCTATCTGGTCGTCTTTGGTCCCCTCATCCCCTTTGTGGCCATCCAAAGTGGTTGGGTCGTTGCCGAGGTCGGACGTCAGCCCTGGGTCGTCTATAACCTGCTGTTGACCATCGATGGGTATTCACCTGCTGTCTCAGGTATCGAGATTATCATCACTATCGCACTGTTCCTAGTGTTCTATCTGGTTCTGTTTATCGCGTGGCTGCGCCTGGTGCTTGGCTACATCAAGAAGGGTCCGCAAGTCTCTGCTGGTGACGGCAAGGATGACGGACCGATCGATCTTGTAGGGAGTGCTGCTGTGTCTGAGGGCGCCTCTGCCGCCAAACTGAAGGGTGGTGAGTGAGATGTTTCCAGCTGAACTCGGTCTACATGAGTTTTTGCAGATACTCTGGTATCTCCTAGTCGCTATCCTGCTTCTTGGCTATTTCATCCTCGACGGGTTTGACCTCGGCGCGGGCATCCTGTATCCCTTTGTCGCAAAGACGGAGGAGGAGAAGGCGATCGTCCGCCAATCCGTCGGACCACTGTGGGATGGCAACGAGGTTTGGTTGCTCACGGGGGGTGGTGCACTCTTCGCGGCGTTCGCGCCTGCCTATGCGACCAGTTTCTCTGGATTCTATCTTGCAATCATGCTTGTGCTGTTCGGCCTGATCTTCCGTGCTATCGCCATCGAGTATCGTGGAACCGATACAAAGTGGCGGAAGTTCTGGGACGGTGCCTTCTTTATCGGCAGCTTCCTTCCCGCTCTGCTCTTTGGTGCGGCTATCGGTAACATCATCGGTGGTATTGCCATTGGCGATACGCTTCCCTTGACGGGTGGGCCCAACCTCGGCTCCGATTACACAGGTGGCTTCTTCGCGCTGCTCAATCCTTTTGCGCTCCTGTGCGCGGTCATGGGTCTTGTGGCCTTCATCACGCAGGGTGCCGCATGGATTGCTCTCAAGGCTCCGCTCGACAGCGTGGTTCGCACGCGTGCTATTGCTGCGCGTTCGATACTCCACATCGTCGAGCTCGTCGTCTTCGTGCTGGTGTCTCTGGTTGCCATCCTGTTCGTGGTGCCGACCTTTGCTCCTGAGCGCGTCGCTGCTGTCTTCGCGTATGTCTTTGCTGGCATCTTCATCGTCGGCTGGGTTGTCACGCGTCTCTTTATCACAAAGGGTAACGACCTACTGAGCTTCCTTGGTGTGAATGTCGGTCCCATCGCTCTAATCGGTATCACGGCAACGTCGCTGTTCCCGTATCTGATTCCGGCGGCTGATAATCCTTCCGGTGTCTTCACGTACTTCCTGCTTCCTGGGCAAGACGTCGCTGAGAAGGGTCTGACGCTGTTCAACTCCGGTGGTTCGGAACTTGCTCTGCTGGCCATGACGATCATCACCTGCATCGGCCTGCCGCTGGTTCTCATCTACCACGTTATCATCTATCGTACCTTCCGCGGTCGCGTGAAGGTGAGCGAGATAGAGTACTAGACAGACTAGGTTTTCGCTCTGCAAGGGGGAATTGAGCGCCGGGCTTGTGCCCGGCGCTCATATTTTTGATGTGCCCCAGTCGAGCTCAAAAGCAACGGAAAACCCACAGAAAAATTGCAGGATGCTGCTCTGACTATAATGGTGCTTAAGAACTTAACGAACTTTGCCCTACATCAAAAAAAACCGAGCCGCGCACCACCAGACCCAGGGGTGACCCATGCTTCCTCGCTACAGCGTCAAACGTCCACTGACCATCATCGTTGCCATCATTGCTATCCTCATTCTCGGGGGCACCTCGGCTTCTAAGATGGCCGTGACCCTCATCCCTGAGCTCAATCTTCCCTATGCTATCATCGTTACGACGGTGCCGGGAGCAAGCCCAGAAGAGGTCGAACAAACGGTTACCGTCCCCGTTGAGCAAACGCTCTCAACAACAAGCGGCGTGAAAACAATCCAATCTACATCAAGCGAGAACCAGAGTGTCGTTTTTCTTGAATTCGTGGATGACACCGACATGAACGCGGTCATGCTCGAGATGCGAGAGAACCTCGATTTCATACGTGACTACCTGCCCGATGATGCGAGAACTCCTATAATCATGCGCCTCAGTATGGATCAGCTACCCGTCGCGATTATCACGGTTGACCTTGAGGGGGCTGATCGCACGAAGCTCAGTCGCCTTGTTGAGGATAAGATCGCGCCTCAATACGAGAGCGTTCCCGGGGTCGCCTCTGTCTCTACGCAGGGGCTTGCCGAGCCACAGGTCGAGGTGGTTCTGCGCCATAAGAAACTCGATGAGGTCAACGCCGATGTGGCGGAGACGTTGGCGTATGCGGGCATGCCCGATGCGGGCCCCCCGCTGACACCTGAGATGATTACCCAGGTACTCACAGCGCAGAACTTCAGCTTTCCCAACGGCTATATCACAGAAGACGGGGTGGACTATCTCATCCGCACGGGAGATAAATATGCCGATATCGAAGAGTTGGGTGATACCCTGCTCTTCGAGTTGCCGGAGGCGGACATCGTTGTAACGCTTGAAGATGTTGCCGAGATCACCATTGTTGACCCCTACACGGGCAGCTACAACCGCGTCAACGGAAACGAAGCAGTCCTCATTACTATCCAGAAGCAATCCGAAAGCTCAACTGCTGAGGTCGCCAGCGCAATCCACAACCGCTCCGACGAGCTTATGGCTTCAAATCCCGACCTGCGTATCACCACCCTTATGGATCAAGGCGAGTATATCGATATGATTATCGGTTCCATTGCTGAGAATCTACTCTGGGGGGTCGTGCTTGCCATCGTTGTGCTCCTACTCTTTTTGCATAGCTGGAAGTTGACAGGAGTTATAGCCCTGTCGATCCCTCTCTCCCTGGTCGTGGCGTTGCTGCTCATGTACTTCTCGGGCATCTCGCTCAACATGCTCTCGCTTTCAGGCCTTGCACTTGGCGTAGGCATGCTTGTTGATAACTCCATCGTCGTCATCGAGAACATCTACCTGAAACGCTCGCAGGGGGTTCCCTTTAAAGAGGCCGCTATCGAGGGTGCACGGCAGGTCTCCATGGCCATCTCAGCCTCGACCTTCACCACCTGCGCGGTCTTCGTGCCCTTCATGTTCTCCACGGGTCTCGTCAAGCAGCTGTTCGTGGATCTGGCGTTGACTATATGTTACTCCATCCTCGCAAGCCTCATCGTCGCGCTCACTTTTGTGCCGATGATGTGCTCAGGCGCGCTACGAAAGACCCGGGAAACCGACCATCGTTTCATCAAGAAGGCACAAGATATTTACGAGGTCATCTTGCGTTGGACCCTGAATCACAAGGCGATCGTTCTTAGCCTTGTGGTGCTTATCTTTGCGGGCTCGATCTATGCAGCTACGCAGATGGGCACACAGTTCTTTCCGGAGTCGGATTCAAACCAGATTACGACGGAGCTCACCTTTCCTAAGGATTCGACCTTTGAGGAGCAAGTCGAGATACTCGACGAGGTGGCCAATCATATTCAGAGCATAGAGGAGACACAGACCGTCGGCACCAGCCATAACCGCAGTTCGAGCGGCATGGGTCTGCTTACCATGGTCTCGACCAGCAGCGGGAGCGGGGGTGATTCGACGAACATCTATATCGTGCTCAAGGAGGGGCACTCCAGGAGTTCACAGGATATAGCGCTCGAGATTGACACCTGGGCTGCCGATAAGGGGTACGAGGCTGAAAGTTCGGGCGCTGCCATGGATGTGTCGCAGCTGACGGGCAGTGGCATCCAGGTTGTCATCAAAGGCCCCGATCTGCAGGAGCTCCGCGCAATCTCAGAAGACCTGATCAGTCAGACCAGCGATATCGAAGGCACGATTGATGTGCAGGGTAATTGGCAGGAGCCAACCGAGGAATACAAGATAACTGTCGATAAGGATAAGGCGATAAGGCGCGGGTTCACCGTGGCGCAGGTCTTTCAAGCGGTGGCGCCTCTTGTGTACACGGCACCCTCAGTTACCACTATCGATGAACCGGATTTTGAGTACCCCGTCTACGTTTCTCTTGACAACGATACGGGCGCTACGCTTGAAGACATTAAAGACCTTGAACTCATCTCACCTCAAACAGGAGAGACCTTCCTACTTACCGATATTGCCACGATAGAGCCCTTCAGCGGCTACGAGAGCATCGCCCGTAACGATCAGACGCGAACGGTGACGGTGAGCATCGGTATTGCCGAGGGTTACAACGTGGGCAAGGTTGGTGACGAGGTGAATCAAGTAGTTGCTGCCTATACGCCTCCTGTGGGTTATCAGGTTGAGGTTGCGGGTGAAGCCGAAGAGATAACCCAGGCGATGAACGACCTCGTATTGGTCGTCATCCTTGCCATTGCCTTCGTCTATCTCATCATGGTTGCGCAGTTCCAGAGCCTGAAGTACCCCTTCATCATCATGTTCACGATCCCCTTGTCAGCCATTGGCATGATAGCCGCCCTGCTTATTGCGGGCATGGCGCTCTCGATTGTGGCTGTGGTAGGCTTCGTGCTTCTTGTGGGTATCGTCATCAACAACGGCATCGTGCTTGTCGATTATGTGAATCAGCTTCGTGCAGGAGGCATGAATACACGCGATGCTCTGATTGCGGGCGGACGTGCGAGGCTGCGACCTATCTTCATGACTGCTATGACGACCATTTTTGGCATGACAGTTATGGCGCTCGCGATGGGTGCGGGCTCAGAGATGAGCCAGCCTATAGCAGTTGCCATCATTGGTGGTCTGTTGTTTGCCACGCTGTTAACGCTGCTCATCTGTCCAGCGCTCTATGAGCTGTTTACCGGAAAGGACAAGCCGATCAAAGCAGAGGATCTGCCTGCCGCCCCCGCGTTTCCCACAGCATCTGTTCGTCTTGAAGAAAGCGCAAAATGACCTTATAGGAGCTTGCGTGCTTGCTTGGATGAGGGCTATTTCAGGAGTTCGATGAAGCGTCCCTCGAGGAAGACAGCGCCCTCCCTCTCAAGCAGCTCATAGGTCTCGAGGATCTTTCTGCCCTCTGCGGTCAAGGTGGAGCCTCGAGCGCCGTCACGGTCGATGAGATTGAACCCGAAGCTCGCTTCAGTCTCTTTCATAATGCGCCAGGCCTTGCTGTATGCCATGTGAATCTTCTTTGCTGCCATATTGAGAGATCCGAAGTCTTCGACTCCTCTGAGTAGGGTTGCGATACCTTTGCCAAAGGTTCCCTCGGTCGGAGACTTGACAGCAAAAACCGTCAGACGTAATTGTAGGTCAAGATGCCTCATACTCTTCATTGGTCTGTCCCTTCAGATTGTAGGCGTTCCTGCTTTATTATCCATCTGAGAAATATTGCAACAATAATTGTAACAGAGAATGGATAATTGATGGCGGATAATACGGATATTTGATAAAATCTATGGTTAGTTTGTTGCAGACAGGAGACACAACCCCTGCCTGTAGCGTCGGCTTGGGACGCACTGATACATGCTTTCGCAAGAGACTTTAGGGGGATTACGGCATGCAGGCCATCATGGAACGGTATGACATGCCTATCGAGGCGGCTGTAATCGTCTTTCCCATCGTCGCCTTTGTCCTCACGATGCCCTATGTCGTATATAACTACATGCGCTATGGGTCCGTTTCCAAGTGGCGTACCTTCATCCTCTTCACGATGCTCTTCTACCTCATGTGCGCCTATTTTCTCATCATACTGCCCCTGCCTGACCCTGACGAGGTCGCGCAGTACACGACGCCCACCATGCAGCTTGTTCCCTTCCGCTTCGTCCACGACTTCATCACCGAGTCCGGCTTTGAGGTTGCCCACCCTGCCACCTGGCTGCACGCCCTGCGCTCAAGCGCCTTCTACCAGCCCCTCTTCAACTTCGCCCTCGTCATACCCTGGGGCATCTACCTCAAGTATTACTTCAAGGCGCGCCTGCGCACGACCATCATTCTCTCCTTTGCCCTCTCGCTGTTCTTCGAGCTCACGCAGCTCAGCGCCCTCTATGGGATCTACCCGCGCTCCTACCGCCTCTTCGACGTGGACGACCTCATGCTCAACACGCTCGGTGGGGTAGTGGGGTACGCGGTGGCGCTGCGTCTCCCACGCTTCCTACCTAGTCGTGACCGCATCGACGAGGTGGCGCGGGAGCGAGCCGGGCATGTTGGCTACAGCAGGCGTTTCGTCGCGTTCATAATCGACTACGCCCTCATCAACACCCTCGCCATTCCGCTTATCAGCTTCCTCCACATGAACGAGGTGCTCTCCTTTGCGATTGCCCTGTTTGCCTACAGCATCCTCGTCCCGTGGGTCTGCCGCGGAGCGACCCTTGGCAAGCTGCTCACACGACAACGCATCCGCCGCGATGACGGCTCTCGGGCAACCCTGCCCGCGCTCCTGCTGCGCTACACTATCCGCAATCTCGGCCTCGTCTCCTTTGCCCTGGCATCCGCCCTCGTCTCGGACGTCAACTTCGACTACCAGGTCATCCCCGTACTCTACGAGCTGCTGTGTCTCATCGTCCTCGTGGTAGACGCGTTCATATCCCTGCGCCACGACAAGCGCTTCCTGTTCGAGCGCCTCTCCCACACCCGCTCCATCAGCACGTTTGGCGTGTCGGCACGCCCGCATAAAGGAAGCGCTGAGTAAAGCCCCCAGCTCGTACGCCCCATACACTGCATACATCCAAGTCGCCTTTATGATTGAGTATGCCAAAATAACCCGCATGCGGGCAGATGATTGGTTTTTTGGAAAGAGGTGCCTGGATGCGATTCATCGGTGATGATGGACAGAGCCATCGCATTCTAATGTACTGCCTGTGCGTGTGACCTGCCCACGGGAGTGCCAGATGCCCTTGGCGTGGCGTCCGATTCTTATCATCGCTGCTCAGGCTCAAGAAGCGCTGGAAAGTGTTTATGCACAGGCTTAAGGCTCGGCGCTCGGCAGAGAGCCAACACAACGAACGCGTCGGCGCTGGGCTGGCAGCTGCCGCCGCCAGACGGGACACGAGCTTTTAGGCATACGGCGCAACAGGAACAAGAAAGCAGGGCTTTAGATGCACCCATACCCATAGATGACCACATGCAAGTATTTTGGCGCAAAGTGGACAGAATCGGCGTAAGTGGCGAGAGATTTCAGTCCATTGCTCCTCTCGCAGAAACCTCCAGTTGCTAAACCGCTGGTAGATTGCACAACCGTTTTTGTGGTGAAAACCCGGGCGAATGGATACGCTGATTTGAGCCAAAAAGTCGCCACTAACCCCAAAACTGTCCATTTTTTGGGTTTTTAGTTGCATGTGGTGGGAGGGGATGAAGATGGAGAGGGAATGAATGGGATCCCTAAGTTTGGTCAATGCCCCTCATGCAACAGACAGACAGAGATCATTGGATAGGGTAGTCAGGGTAATGAGGGTAATGAGCAAATGCCTTGCAGAAGTCCAACGCCTGAAGCAGTGTGACAGCGGCTGCCTGACGGGCAAATCCCCGTCAGGCAGCCGCTGTTTTGAGAGGTGCCCTTTACTGGGGTCCAGCTACCTCTACTTGCCGATTTCGTCGAAGGTCCAATTGGGGTTGGCGGCTACCTTTCCTGACACATAGCCGTGGAAGAAGGCCCAGCCGTTGCACAGCCCTCCGACGGTCATCTGATAACCGCTGCCCAGGCGCCAGCCAACGGTGTTGCCGGCGGCGTACAGCTTGGGGATGGGATTCCAGTCTTTGTCCAACACATGGCAGAACCGGTCGATCTTCACACCACTGGAGGTGCAGTAGAAGTTGGCGGTTGCCTTGACCGCCTGGAAGGGCGGATCGACGATTGGGCTCAGGTACTTGGGCAGCTTGCAGAAATCGTCGTCGATGCCACTGACGCAGATCTCGTTGTAGCGGTCGATTGTTGCTCGAAGAACCTTTGGGTCGATGTCGATCTGCTCAGCCAATTCTTCGATGGTGTCAGCCGTGTGCACCTCGTCATGAGCGTTGACATTCTCGCCCCAGACCTTGTAGGGCAGGGGCATCAAGGTGCTAGGCATATCGAAATCACTGTTTGGCAGAATCTGCCAGTAGTAGTTAACGCCTGCGGGCAACTCGGCAATCAGATGGGTATGGTCAAGCCAAGACGAGGCTTCGTTGCGGAAGCGCTTGCCCGTAGTGTCAACATGCAAGAACGGCCACCACCAATAACCAGTGCCCTCCCATGACTGGAACGACGGATCGGTCTGCTCCATCACTGCGCCAGCCCAACAAAGCATCTTGTGACCGGTTCCGTCATCCATCTTCTCGTCGGTGGTAATGGGAGACGTCTCGGTGACGCGGGCATTGTAGACACCGTAGGTTTTGGCATAACGCGCCAGCCATGGATTGGTAAAGGCGTCCAGCATCTCATAATTACCGCCGTAGGAACCAGTGGCTACAACCACACCGCTTGCGGCCTTATAGTAGATATAGTCGCCGGCCTGGTTCTGGGCGATTACGCCGGTTACGGTGCCGTCCGCATCCTGTGTCAGCACGCGGGCAGCGGTGTTATAGAAGATCTCTCCACCGTTTGTGGTAATCCAATCATGCACAATGTTGTTAAAGACTTCCAGATTGTCGCCGCCTGTGTCGTCGAAGTTAACGTGGCTGGCAAGGTTCTGCATGACCTCTCGATACTTGTCCGGTGGCGGTAGCTCGCCGGAGGCTGTGCCCGGTAATCCCGCTGGCTGCAAAACGACTTCTTCCAGCTCATCGAGTACGGCACCGCTGTGCCAGACCCAGCTTGCCAGCAGAGCCTGGTCGCAGCGCCCCTCCAGCTGGTTGAAAATCAACTGGAAAAGTTCGTACTTGTCGATCTCCGGCAGGCCTTGCTCGATCTGATACTTGGAGTTTGAGAAGCCGATACCGCTGCCGCTGATATGGGCTGTGCCGTTGCGCTCCAACAGCACCACCTTGGCGCCCTCTTTGACAGCGCCATAGCCGGCAAGTTCGCCAGCAACCGCAGTACCGATGACCACGACATCGGCCTCGATGGTTTCGGT
>JAITOC010000040.1 GCA_031290175.1 Coriobacteriales bacterium
CGCACCTCTCGCATCTCTCGCCCCTCCGCGCTCCTCCCTCCTCGCGCCGGACGAGCTCCAGGCGCTTGCCCCCGTGCATACAACCACACGCTGCAAGCTCTGCTCAAATTCCTGCCTGCTTACCATCAACACCTTTGGCAAGAACCCCCTAACCGGCAAGATGCGCCGTTTCATCACCGGCAACCGCTGCGAGCGGGGTGCAGGCATCCATCCCGAGGTGGCCGACCTGCCCAACCTCTTTGCCTACAAGAAGGAGCGCCTGTTCAAAGGCACCGAGGCCAACCCCTACATCCCGCTCACGTCCGACGAGGCAACACGTCCGACGATTGGACTTGCTCGCGTACTCAATATGTATGAGAACTACCCCTTCTGGTATACCTTTTTCAAGGAGCTCGGTTTTGCCACCGTGCTGTCTGAAGAGACGAACACAGCAACCTACGAGGCGGGTATCGAGTCCATGCCATCGGAGAGTGTGTGTTATCCGGCAAAGCTCGCGCATGGCCATGTGATGTATCTGCTCGATCCCGAAAAACAGATCGATATCGTCTTCATGCCCTGCATACGCTATGAGCGCAAGGAGGATGAGGGATCCCCCAACCACTTCAACTGCCCGGTCGTCGTGAGCTATCCAGAGGTCATCAAGCTCAATGTCGAGGAGCTGCAGGAGCCCTCGGCTCCCGCCTTTCTCAACCCCTTTCTCCCCTACGACCATCAAGAGCGTTTTGCCGAGCGCGTTCTCGAAGAGCTGACGGCTTACTTCAAGACGCACCCGCAGGCTAAAGGCAGCGTGCCCTCGCGCAAAGAGGTACAGCGCGCCACACAAAAAGCGTGGGATGAGGACGAGGCCTTCAAGGAAGACATCCGCTGCGCGGGAGAAGAGGCGCTTGCCTGGATGGAAGCAAGCGGGACGCACGGCATCGTCTTAGCCGGACGGCCCTATCACCTCGATCCGGAAATCAATCATGCCATACCCGAACTACTCGCAGGTTTTGGACTGGCGGTGCTCACAGAAGACAGCATCTCGCATATCATCAAGCCGGAGCGGCCACTGCGTGTTGTTGACCAATGGATGTACCACTCACGTCTCTATGCTGCGGCAAAGCTCTGCACGCTGCGTTCAGACCTCGACCTTATCCAACTCAACAGCTTTGGCTGCGGGCTTGATGCCATCACGACCGACCAGGTGCAGGAGATCCTCGAGGCCTCAGACAAGCTCTATACCGTGCTCAAAATTGATGAGGTCAGCAACCTCGGCGCCGCACGTATCCGCGTCCGCTCGCTACTCGCCGCACTCCTGAACCAGAAAACGGCGCGAGCAGCTGACCCTGCCCCTGCCCCTGCCCCTGCCCCTGCCCCTGCCCCTGCCCCTGTTCTCGCCCTCGCCGCCGCTCCTGACCCTGCTCCTGACTCTGCCCTCACCCCCGCCGCTGCCCTTGCCCCCAGACTAGCCCTCAGCCTCGGAAAACCACTGATCGACCCCACGCTCCAAAACCTCTCCACGGCAATCGAGAAGCCCCCCTTCACGCAGGAGATGAAGGAGAAGCGTTACACCATCCTGAGCCCACAGATGGCGCCCATCCATTTTGAGCTGCTCATCAAAGTCTTCGAGCACGAGGGCTACAACATGGAACTTCTGCCCTCTGTTGATCATGGCGCCATAGAAGCGGGGCTCAAGTATGCCAACAACGACGTTTGCTACCCCTCAATCCTCGTCACAGGACAGATCATGGAAGCCGTCATGTCCGGGCGCTATGACCTGGATAACACCGCTGTTATCATCACACAGACGGGTGGTGGCTGCCGCGCCACAAATTACATCGGCCTCATCCGCAAGGCACTTAAGGAGGCGGGCTATCCGCAGATACCCGTCATCGGGCTCTCCTTCCATTCGCTCGGCGAGAGCAATCCCGGCTTCTCTGTCTCCCCCCGCATGCTGCTTCGCGCCACATATGCCTTCTTCTATGGCGATCTCTTGATGCAGTGCCTGTACCGCACACGTCCCTACGAAGCGCAGAGGGGCAGCTCAGAAGCGCTTTATAACGACTGGATGAAGACCTGCGGCGAGCAGATCATCGGAACCATGAACTATCGAGGCTTCAAGCGCACAGTGCGTGCGATCGTCAATGATTTTGATGCCCTGCCCCTCGTTGCTGATCGCAGCAAACCTCGCGTCGGGGTCGTTGGCGAGATACTCGTCAAGTTCCATCCCACGGCCAACAACGACATCGTCGATACTATCGAGACCGAGGGCTGCGAGTGTGTCGTGCCGGGTTTGACGGAGTTCTTCCTGTATGGGGTCTCGGGTGGTATCTGGCAACACAAAACGCTGGCCAAGCCTTTCAAGTCAAAAATCGGCTCTCAGATAACGATTGCTCTTGCCAACCGCCTGCGTCACCCACTCACAAAGGCGCTTAAGCGGAGCAAGCGCTTTGAGCCTCCCGCGACCATCTACGAGCTCGCCGATTTTGCCAGCCCGGTGCTCAGTCTGTGCAACTCCATGGGCGAGGGCTGGCTGCTCACCGCTGAGATGATTGAGCTGATCCAAACGGGCACGCCAAACATCGTCTGTACGCAGCCCTTTGCCTGTCTGCCAAATCATGTGACGGGTAAGGGAGTCATCAAGGAACTCCGACGTCTGAACCCGGCATCAAATATCGTGGCCGTAGACTACGATCCGGGCGCCTCCGAGGTCAACCAGCTGAATCGCATCAAGCTGATGATCTCCATCGCAAAGTCGAACTTTGTCAAACCATAATGCAATGCCAGCGCTTCAGGTATTTTTCAGGGATTTGTGAGAGAATGGTTGCTCTTGTTTTTTTTAATCGTTTCCAACAGCTCAACCTTTTGTAGGGGTAGGAAGAAAGGTCGTTTTATGAAAACTGTACGGAACATAACAGCACTGGTGCTTTCCTTGATGTTGGCTTTCGCGTTTATCGGCTGTACAAAACCCAGCGACACGCCAGCCGTTGACCCAAAAGCAGTAGCCGCGACGGTCAACGGCGTCGATATACTTGAAAGCGATGTGACCAAGCGCGCTGAGTACTTCCGCCTGGACTCCACCACCGGGGAGCCCGCGGATGACGCTACCTGGGCGGGCACGCTCAAGTCAGCTGGCTATACGCCAGAAACCTTCCGCGAGTTCCTCATCCGTGATCAATTTGCACTGCCGATAGTCGTCCTTGACGAGGCCACAAAAGCAGGCATCACGCCGGATACGGCCACTATCGATGCTCAGCTCACAGAGCAGAAAACCGCTCTTGGTGACGACGCAGCGTGGCAGACGTGGCTGAGTGACAATGGGTTCTCCTCAGAGGCTGCCTACCGTCAACTCCTTGAAGCCTCCAGTGTTGTAGAGGCTCTACTCGCTGCAAAGGTTCCTGCGATCACACCTAATCCCACAGAGCTGGAAACCTACATCCTCGAAAATGCGAGCTATTTTGCCGGCAAGCGCGTCTCCCTCATCTACTTCCCCCTTGACGCTGCAGATACAACCGCGTCAGACACTGCGCGCGCCACAGCCGGTGCAGCATTGACGAGCATTGAGTCTGGTGAGGACTTTGCAACTATTGCTGACGCCAACTACAACGAGAGCTATCCGACTGAGGCCGGTGGCGACCTTGGTTGGGGCGGCGCATCCTATCTGCCCACCGAGGTGACCACCGCCCTTGCAACCATGGCGGTTGGTGATGTCTCAGGTATTATCGAGACCTCGACCGCTCTTTTCATCGTCTCGGTTACCGATGAGTTCGTCATCCCGGAAGACGGCGTTGTCACCGATGTCACAACTATTCCTGAAGATGTGAAAGAGCAGCTTACGGGATACTTTACAGAAGAGAAGACCGAAGAAGCAAACACTGCCTACTTTGAGACGCTCCGCACCTCGTCTGACATCGTCATCAACCCCATGCCCGAAGGTCTGTCCTATAACGTTGACATGACCCTTGCAAACGTGCAGATCACCGACACCCTCGAAGGCACGGGTGAAGGAGTCAAAGAGGGCGATTTGGTAACTGTTCACTACACCGGAACACTTGATGATGGCACGGTATTCGACTCCTCCGTTGAAAGGAACACGCCCTACAGCTTCACGGTTGGTGCAGGTGAGGTTATCCCCGGCTGGGAGGAAGGCCTCCTCGGCATGAAGGTAGGCGGTAAGCGTACACTGGTCATCCCCCCTGCACTCGCCTACGGAGCTACCGAGAACGGGGCTATCCCGGCAAATTCGGTGCTCCACTTTGACATCGAGCTCATCTCCATAAATGACCCTGCTGCCCTGGCAGAGAAAGCACAAGCCGCAAGCGGTACGGGAGATGGGGAAGAAACCTCTGAGGGAGAAGCGGAGTCATCCCCTGAAGGCGAAGCGCCAACGGAAGAATGAAAGCTTTCTGACGATGCCGATCTCGCGGGAACTGAACAATGAGCGTTGAGCTTTGCATGGGCAACCAGGCGATTGCCCTGGCTGCCCTGAAAGCTGGCGTCAACGTGGTTTCCGGCTATCCTGGTACCCCATCCTCAGAAGTACTTGAAACCGTCTCTGCCCGCAATCCAGGTGCGGTGCATGTTGAGTGGTCAACCAATGAGAAGGTCGCCCTTGAAGTGGGTGCCGGCGCGGCCTTTGCTGGTGCACGCGCTTTGGTGACCATGAAGCAGGTGGGGCTCAACGTTGCTTCCGATGCTCTGTTGTCACTCCCCTACCTGGGCGTTGTTGGTGGGTTGGTGCTGCTCGTTGCCGATGACCCTGGCCCTATCTCATCACAGACCGAACAGGATACCCGTCAGTTCGCGGCTTTTGCAAAGGTGCCCCTCCTCGACCCTAGCACGCCCGAAGAGGCCTTTGCCATGGTGGAGGATGCCTTTGAGCTTTCCGAGCGCTTTGGCACGCCGGTCATCGTACGCCCGACAACACGCATCTGCCACAGTTCTGTGCCTCTGGAGACTGCGTTTACCTACGAGGCACACGCAGTGAGTGGTTTTGAACGTGGCTCTCGCTGGGTCGTCTTTCCCCGGCGAGCCTATGAGGGACATCTTGAGATACTTGAGCGTCTGCCCCGTGTAGCTGGAGCTTTCAATACGAGCGCTTACAACGCCATCCATGGTGGGCGTGAGAGCGCGGATTCCAGTGCCCACAGCAACAGTGGCGGTGGTGAGGGTGATGCTCGCCGTGACGATACTGGCGGCGCTGCCCACATTGGGATTGCGGCGGGAGGCATCAGCTATGCGTATCTCATGGACGCCCTTTCTAGCATCCCCGATGCCGCTGATGTGCGTGTCTTTAAGGTCGGGACGCCCTTTCCTTTTCCTGAAGCACGTGCGCTCGAGTTTCTTGAAGGGCTTGACGAGGTGCTCATCTTTGAGGAATGCGAGCCCTTCATCGAACGCGAGCTGCTGCTCGTGGCGGGCAGACATCATCTGCCGATTTTGGTACGCGGAAAGCTGACGGGAGACGTAAACCCTGCGGGCGAAAGTAGCGTGTCCCTTGTAAGGGAGCAGGTTCTGGCGTGGCTGGGGCAGAGAGGGCTTCCGGCCGCGGCGGCAGCTACAGCTACAGCCGCAGGAGCAACTGCTGCCACGAGCACAACTGCAGCCACAACCGCAGCTGCCCCCGCACCTATCCCCGCAGCCGCAGGCGAGAGCCGCAGCCAAGAGCCACAGCCACAACTGCCCGCTCGTCCGCCGGTGCTCTGCGCCGGATGCCCGCATCGCGCATCATACTATGCGGTAAAGAAGGCACTCCGTGGTCGCACTGCTGTCTACAGCGCTGACATCGGCTGCTACACGCTGGGCAATGCACTGCCGCTCGACATGGTGGATACCTGCGTGTGCATGGGTGCGGGCTTCACGGTTCCGCAGGGGATGGCGTGGGCCGAGCCTGAGGTTCTGCATCTTGGCTTCGTCGGTGATTCGACCTTCTTTGCCAGTGGGCTCACAGGAGTTGCCAACGCTGTCTACAACCAGACAGATGTCACCCTCTGTGTGCTCGATAACTCGATTACCGCGATGACCGGCTCTCAGCCGCATCCGGGCACCGGGCTTCGCATGAGCTCCGATGCCACTGAACGCGATGCGGCAAACGCCCTGAAGATACCCGCGGTGCTCAAAGCGCTCGGCGTCGAGCACGTAACCGAGGTCAATCCCTTCGACTTTGATACAAGCGTTGCAGCGGTGCGTGCAGCCGTGGATTTCAAGGGCGTAAGCGCCCTTGTCTTCAAGGCACCTTGCATCACGGTCTCCAAACCCGCCCCGCAGCCTGAAGTGGATCAGAGCACATGCACGCGCTGCAAGGCCTGCATCAAGGCTATTGGCTGCCCTGCGCTCGTTGTGCGTGAAGGCGAGGTGCGCATCGACACCACCCTCTGCTACGGCTGTGGCCTGTGCGTGCGCGTCTGCCCCTTCGACGCCATCACGGCATCCGTCCCCTCCACGGCATCCGCGACCCCTGCAACATCCACAGTGCCCGGAGCGTCCACACCATCCGCTACATCCACAACATCCTCCCCATCAGATGGCACCCCCTCAAAGGCCTCCCTATGAGCACCCCGAGCCTTGACATCGTTGTCGCAGGGGTTGGCGGCCAAGGAACGGTGCTCGCCTCAAAGCTCCTCGCTCAGGCCGCCTTGATCGAGAGCCTCTCCGTGCGCACGGCAGAGACTATCGGCATGGCGCAGCGCGGGGGCTCCGTCCTGGGTCATGTGCGGATACGAGCAGATCTGCCAGCGGCTTCTCCCCTTGTTCCTTTGAATGCGGCTGATCTGCTGATAGGCTTCGAGCCAGCTGAGACGGTGCGTGCCCTACCCTATCTGCGTGAGGGCGGCACCGTTGTTACGGCGCATAAGCCCGTCGAGCCGGTGAGCGCTACCTTGGGTGACGCTGCCTACGACGGCACTGCCGAGGTGGCTTATCTACGAAGCTGCGAAGGAGCGGGGCGCATTGGCAGACTCGTCCTTGTCGACGGGGACGCCCTCTGTGAAAAACTCGGCTCAACAAAGGTGTTGAATGTCGTTCTCATTGGTGCTGCCCTCAAAGCACAGAACAGAGAGTCAGCACGTGAGACCTACGAACAGGCAATCGAATCCCTCGTAAAACCACGGTTCAGAGCGCTGAACAAGCAGGCTCTGGCAGAAGGCATGAGCGCATGAGCAGCAGCGTTGGACACAGAACAGAATCGCAAAATCGCACAGGGGAGAGGAGCGGACATGAAGTCAGAGACATTTGAGCAGATCAAGCAGGTACTTGCCACCATCAAGGAAAAAAGCCCCTTCTACGCACAGAAGTATCAGGCGTTCGAACCGCGTGACGTGAAGACCCTAGAAGACTTCCAGCAACTCCCCCTCACCACGAAGGACGATCTGCGCGACGCCTACCCCCTCGGGCTTGCCGCCGTCCCCACCTGCGAGATCGTACGCATCCACTCATCGAGCGGCACAACCGGCACTCCGGTCATCATCCCCTACACCGCACAGGACGTCCACGATTGGGCGTTCATGTTCAAGCGCTGCTACGAGATGGCGGGCATCACACGCGACGACCGCATCCATATCACACCCGGCTACGGCCTCTGGACCGCCGGTATCGGCTTCCAGCTCGGTGCCGAGATGCTTGGTGCGATGGCGATCCCCATGGGTCCGGGAAACACCGACAAGCAACTCCAGATGATGATGGATCTCGGCTCCACGGTCATCGGCGCGACCTCATCCTACGCCCTGCTCCTTGCTGAAACCATTGCGCAGCGCGGTATCGGCGACAAGATCAAGCTGCGTAAAGGCGTGATCGGCAGCGAGCGCTGGGGCGAGAAGATGCGCTCGCGCATAGCCAACGAGCTTGGTGTTGACCTGCATGACATCTACGGATTGACGGAGATCTATGGCCCCGGAATCGGCATCAACTGTGAGGCTGAGACAGCGATGCACTACTGGGATGACTTCCTCTACTTTGAGATCATAGACCCAGCCACAGGCGCGGTGCTCCCTGAAGGGGAGAGTGGCGAGCTTGTGATAACCACGCTCAAGAAGGAAGGTGCCCCGCTCATCCGTTATCGCACGCACGACCTTACGCGCATTGTTCCCGGAACCTGCGCCTGCGGGAGCCCCTATCCGCGTATAGAAACGCTGATCGGACGTTCGGATGACATGATCAAGGTCAAGGGCATCAATATCTTTCCCGCGCATATCGAGGAGGCCTTAGCGGTGACCGAAGGTGCTTCGAGCGAATATCAGGTGATGATTGACCACCTCGACGGCAAGGACATCATGACGGTGTTCTTCGAGACAGGCTCCCCTGAAGAGCACCGCCCCTATATCGAGCTGGCACTCAACCAGGCCATCAAGGACAAACTGGCACTCTCTGTCGTACCCAAAGCAGTCAACCTCGGCGACCTCCCCCGCTCAGAGAAGAAGTCAAAGCGCATCTTCGACAACCGCTATTGAGCGCCTGCCTGATTATCGTCGCCAGAGCGGAGCCGGCAACACCCCAACTGAACACGACGACGAACAACTAATTGAGCACGGTCGCGACAACAAGACCGATAAGCGCCGGAATGGCGAACTCAAACATGAGACGCGGTATCTTCGCCGTGCCCAGACGATTGACCTGCGCCGATTCCGCTCGAGTTGACTTATGTAGGTTGCCGTAGCTTCTCCTCACGGATCTTCGCATTAAGCCCCTTGAAATCATAGGATACGAAAATTGCCGCAGTGATGATGCTGAGTATGTCAGCGACCGGAAATGCATAATATACGCCATCGAGTGCACGAAGAGACGGATCGATGAGCGGCATGAGATAGGGCATCGCGTAAATAAGCGGTATAAGATAGAGCAACTGCCGCGTCATCGAGAGGTACATCGCCTTCATGGGCTTGCCGCAGGATTGGAAGTAATTTGCTGCCAGCACCTGAAGCCCCATGAGCGGGATGGCAAAGAGTTGCACCTTGAGCGCGTGGACAGTGAAGCCAAGCAGCTTATCGTCTATGCCGAAAATAAGTATGATTGGCTCGGGGAAAAGATGGATGAGCGCCCAGAAGAAAATACCGATGGCCGCAATCCACGCCAGTGAGATGTTGAAAACCGTGCGTACCCGCTGGTACTTCTCCGCTCCATAGTTATAGCCAAAGAGCGGTTGTGCCGCCATCGCCACGCCCATGATGGGAAAGAAGGTGAACATGGCAACGCGCCCGACCACCCCGAGAGCAGCAAGCGCCCCCGCCGAGCCAAAGGGATGAAAAGCGCTGAAATCAATCAGCAGCGGGAAGGATCCAAATCGTGCGACGATGTCCATTGCTGCAAGCTCTCCGTGTATGCCAAGGGCAGACAAGGATCCGAGAGCGTTAAGCTGGTTGTTCACAATCAGGTTGATGATCGCGTTGGAAAGCTGCAACACGAAGGTTGCCGAGCCCAGTGCGAAGATTGCCTTGACCAGACGCCCGCGCAGCTTCAGTTGCGGGATATGCAGCTTGAATGGTGCCTTCTTGGATGCCGCAAAGTACCAGAGCACCAGCGCCGCACTGACTCCCTGCCCGATGACAGTTGCCCAAGCTGAGCCAGCAACACCCCAGTGAAAGACCATGACGAAGAAGTAATTCAGCACGATGCAAACAATCGTACCCGCAACCATGGTATAGAGCGCACGATTTGGGTCGCCCGCCGTGCGGATGAAGTTGTTGAAGCCCAGGCCAAAGAACTGCAGGATAAAGCCGACCGCAATGATGCGGATGAAAGTATGCGAGGATTCCCGCGTCGCCTCAGTCGCTGCCGAGAGCGTCAGGATCGGATCTATGAAGATGAAGACCGCTGCGGTGCAGAGCACGCTTGCAATGACGGTCAGGGTAAAGGAGTTCCCCAGTATCCATTCAACCTCGGCGTGCTTTTTCTCTCCCAACCTGAGAGCCGCAAGCGCATTGCCGCCCACACCAATGAGCATGGCAATTGCCATCGAGAAGATCATGATGGGCATGGCAATGGTTGCTGTTGCCTGCCCAATCGTCCCAACGCCGTGCCCCATGAAGATGGCGTCGATGATGTTATACAGCCCGTTAACCACCAAGCCGATAATCGCCGGAATCGCAAACTCCATGATAAGCTTGGAGACTTTAGCGGTACCAAGCCGATTGACCTGCTGTTCTGTGCTGCTTGCTTTTGGCTTGCCTGGTTCTGTGTTGCTCAGTTCTGACACGTACTCACATTCTCTCTCTTAAGAGTCTCTCTCTGGAACAAAACGCTAGACCCGCATGGTCTGACGCAGGCTTGAAACGGCTAATTAAACCAGTTTACTGCAAATGCCGAAAGGTTCAACTGTAATTTCTAAACATACAAGGGAGCGCAGAGGCAGGGGTGGTTCCGTTACCGTTCCATGGGATTTCTCAGCGTGACCTCTCCGACAGCTACTGCGGTCTGCCCGCTTTGCGTGGCGAGAAGGAGCTGACCCTTATCATTCACGCCTTCGATTGTACCCGTGGCAATCTCCTGACCAAGAGCAGTGCGCAGCGTGACTTCTTCACCGATGAGAAGCAGGTGCCTGCGGTACTCTGTGGCGAATTGCGTGAAATCGTATCCGCGCTCGCCCCAAAGTTTGAACCGTGCAAGGATGTTGTTAATCAGTGCCGCAACGACCGGCTCGAGTTCCAAGGTCTGCGTGCTACGGAAACCCTGGTTATTCACGTCACTCAGCGCTTCCTTGGAGTCAGCGCACATATCGTTCAGGTAAGCAGCTCCCTCAAAAGCCCCTTCATCCGGACGATTCACATTGACGCCGACGCCGACGACATAGGCTTCCTGCGTACCCTCCACCAATATGCCACCGAGCTTCCCGGCAGCGCAGAGCACATCGTTCGGCCATTTTATACCGACCTCTGGCGGGGAAAACACAGCAAGGGCCTCGCGCACACCCAAAGCCGTGATCAGCGGCAATACGCTGTAATCGGGAGCGCCGGGGGCATGGGACAGGGGGACGTGGGACAAGGAGTGGAGCGTCACTGGTGGAGTGTCAGGTGACCGGGCGCCATGGGTGTCAAGAGAGGTGTCAAGTGACCGGGCGTCAGGTGGTCGGGTGTCAGGTGACCGCATCTCTTGACACTCATCGCCCGGCTGCGCGGCGGACGGGGGTGCTGAGGGCGCTGGCGCAAACGAGAGCGAGAGGTAGATGCCACCGTCGGGTGAAGCCCAGTGGCGACCGAGCCGCCCCCGCCCTGCCGTCTGTCGCATGCTCACCACGACGAGGGGACACCGATGCGCGACCGCACGCTCCCCCATGCGCGCCCGCAGCTCATCGCTGGTCGAGGTGGTCGTATCCAAAACGACAAGCTGGCAGTCATGGGCGAGACCCGTGATAATGGAAGCGGTATTCATTCCCCTATTATAGAGCTTGCAAACACGATCAGCGTTGCTGGAATCAGGTGCACTTGAGGGGGATGCGGAGGGTGAGACGGAACAGGATGAAGGCTGTCGCAAGGGTGATTATCAGCAGCGCGGCGGGATACAGGTACGAGCCCTGCAACAAAAGAAGCTCACTCAGGCGCTCAAGAGCCATGGGCAGGAGCTGCATTATTGCAACGGCGATGATGATGCCGGCAGCAGCCAGGAACCAGCGCGAGAATTGGAAGCCTATCACGCACACCCAGCCTGCCAGGAACGACGAAAAAGGGAGAATAACTACTGTGTAATCCAGAGGGGAGAACGCGCCGGGTGGCAAACATACAAGAAACATCGCATTGAGCGCTGCGAAGAACAGGGACAATAGCAGGCCGCTAAGCATGAGACCCAAAGCGTATTCTCTCCGCGTCACCCCCTGAGCAACGTAGTAGCTGAGCCAAAGTGGGAAGACGATGCCCAGAACGAGCAGGAAAATCGCATTGCCCATAATGAAGCTGGGAGGGAAGCCCTCGATCACATCGCCCAAAGGAATTTCACCGGTGGTGATGGCGATGACGCCGATGATGCTGTAGATGACCGCGAAAAAAACAAAGAATATGACCGTGGGTTTGACAAACAGTCTAAGCAGGCTCTTTGCAACCGTAGGGATCAAGCTTTTTGCTTCGCGGGCCTCACCTGCTCCGCCAGCTCCGCTTGTCGAGCCTGTCTCGCCCACTGCGCTCATCCCGCTCATCCCGCTTATCTCGCTTATTCCGCTTGTCGCACTTATCCCATGTATATCAAAATCAGGCATGTCAGGCTCCCTTCTGGGTGAGGTGGATAAAGAGGTCTTGCAGAGAGGGTTGGGTGACGCTCAGACCTGCGGCGAGCGCGGCGACCTTATCCGCATCATCGAGGGCTCCGAGTAGGACGACCTCACGGGTGGTGCCGAGGGAGCGGTCGCTGAGGACGGTGCGGTTGGCGGCAAAACGGGCAACCACCTCGGTAGAGCCGGTGAGCGCGGTGCCGCGGGTGCGCAGCGTGTCGATGTCTTCGTGGTAGAGCAGGCAGCCCTGGTCGATGATCAGAACCTCGTTCATGAGGTGCTCCATCTCGCTGATGTAGTGCGTCGAGAAGAGGATGGTGCGCGGGTGCTCCAGATAGTCAGCCAAAAGCTCGCTCACGAATATCTGGCGGTTGGCGGCATCCATGCCGAGGTAGGCCTCGTCGTAGATGGTGAGCGGTGCACGTGACGCGAGGCCGATGGTCACATGCACGGCGGCACGCATCCC
>JAITOC010000068.1 GCA_031290175.1 Coriobacteriales bacterium
CGGTAGGGTTGGAGGATTCGTTTCGAGCCGAGCTGCCCTTTGTGCTGCGAGTCGTCAAGGCGCTGGTGGACCGGGGCGTGACGCGCATCCGCCTGTCGGATACAGTCGGCATCGCGACCCCTTCACAATGCCGCGAGACGATACAGGCGATCCTGTCCCCTCAGCCTGCTCAGTTCCCGCAGCCCTCCCAGCACGCCCTGCCCCCCCAGCCCGCCCCGCACGCCCAGCCCACTCCCCTCGTCTCTCCCGCTTCAGATGTGCCGCTTGAACTGGGCTTTCACGCCCACAATGACTTGGGCATGGCAGTCGCAAACACGATAGAAGCGATGAAGTCCGGCTGTCTCTACGCCGACACCACCCTCATGGGCATAGGCGAGCGCGCCGGAAACTGCGATTTTGCCCAGCTCGTAGCGGCGAGCAACAGTCTCTTCGACTGGGGCATCTCACCCCCTGCAGCTCGCAAACTCGAGGACGAGTTCAGCGAGATTATCCGACTCCCAAGAAAAGTGAGGTACCAAGATGGAGAACTTTCTCGTGTTAGAGGGCAAGCAGGTGCAGCTTCCCAGTGGGGTGTTCGCGGGGGTAGAGAAGTATTCGTGTTATCCCGGGGGACAGCTTGAGGGCTTGCGCCTGTCTGAGCGCAATATGCTCGTCACCCACGCAGGTGAACTTGTGCCGGCTTACAACGAAACGCCACGGCGCAAGGTCAAACATTCCGTGGAGTTCTATCCGGGCGGAACGGTGCGCTCCGTGGCGCTGGAGGAGCAGCAGGAGATACAGACCCCGCTGGGGGAGTTCCCTGCCGAGCTGGTCACGTTCTACGAGAGCGGCGAGCTCAAGCGGTTCTTCCCCCTCGACGGCAAGCTCAGTGGTTTTTGGAGCGAGGAGGACGAGCGTGCTTTGGCGATACCCCTCACCTTTGACCTGCCCTTCGCCCGGTTTACGGCGGTCATCAGCGGTATCGGTCTGTACGAGAACGGCAGCATCAGGAGCCTCACGCTGTTTCCCCGGGAGCGCATAACCGTGCGCACACAGTACGGCATGATTGCGACGCGCATCGGCTTCTCGCTCTACCCGGACGGGCTTCTCGCCTCGCTGGAGCCCGCTGAGCCGGTAGCGCTGAAGACCCCGATAGGAAGACTGCTCGCCTTTGATTCAAATGCGATAGGGATAAATGCCGATACAAGCTCGCTCACTTTTGCCCGCTCCGGCACGGTCACAGGGCTCATCACCGAACAGAATCGTATTGCGGTGCAGACCCCGGATGGGCAGCTCAGGATGTTCCGCCCGGTTGAGCGGATAAGCCCGATCGATGACGACGAGACCATCATCGTCGGGCTCACCCTCGCGTTTGACGCCGACAACGTGACCATCACTGAAAGCGGCCTGGAGCCCCAGACCTTCAGCCTGTCCAGCTGCGGGTTCACGATTACAGAAGATGCAAGCAACCCCTTCAGTTGCTCGCCCAGCGCCTGTGCAAACTGCTCCCTTTGCGGTTGAGCACGGGGCAGGTGCCCAGGGAGGCGCTGATTAATCCCGTCACCCAGGGCTTGACCTGCAATCTTGCTCTTAAAAGTGCAGGTAGATTGCGGTTCAAGCCAGCCACGACGGGGTGGGGAGCAATTACTCGGTGCTTCCCTATAACTCGAGGCTGGGAATCTCTTTGTGGGCATCTCCGCCGGCTGCGTTGATGCCGGCGATTCTGCCAAAGGTGACGCAGCGACCGTGACCGATGCCGGGTACGTAGGTGGGATAGTCTCCGGCACCAAAGAACTCACCAGCAGCTGAGCCGCACACATACAGACCCTCGATGACCTGATCTTTTGCATCGAGCACGTGCGCGTGGATGTCGGTGCGCAGTCCGCCACACATCGTGAGCAGGTTTGCGGTCAGGTGTCCGGCGTAGAAGGGTGGTTCGAGGATGGGATCAAGCACCTCGGCGCGCTTGCCGTAATCGACGTCGTTACCTGCGACAGCCAGTTCGTTGTAGCGCTTGACCGTGGCAACGAAGTTGTCAGCCGGGACACCGATCTTCTCTGCAAGTTCTTCAAGGGTGTTGGCTTCAAAGGTAAGGCCGCTCTCGATTTCCTGTTGGAGCACGATTTTCTGTGCTTCGAGGTTATACGTGCCGCCAACCGGCTGGGTGAGCTGTCCCCACTGCAGACCGCCGCCAACACCGGCATCCATCTGGCGCTTCACATACTCAAGCCCGTGCGAGTCGTAGATCGTGTAGGCGTCCTTCTTGATCTGGAGCGCCTTGGTCACGCTCTTGGACTGCGTGTTCACATCCTCATTCTTAAAGCGGTTGCCGTCTCCGTTCACGTGGAGAAAGCCATAGCTCGCCGCGCCAAAGTCGAGGTGCATGACGGCCGCATGGGGCTCCGACTTCTGTAGTGCGGCACCGACCCAGATCGCCTGTTTGTGCAGGTCGCCCGTATCGACTCCAACGGGTATGTAGTACGCCTGGTCGTTGGCGTAGGCGATCATGGGGGAGTAGTAGTTCATCATCTCAAGGTCAGCGGCGTAGTCGCCGGTTGCTATGATGACGCTCTTTGCGTTGTATTGGGTGTAGACCCCATCGGAGTTGCTTGCTATGACGCCGGTCACCGGGCCGGAGTTATTTGCGCGGATAAGGCGCTCGCTCCTCTGATCCCAGCGGATTTGACCGCCCGCCTCATCAAGAAGGTCGTAGAGCACGGGGACAAGCGCGGCATTGCCAAAGACGTCGCCCTCGCCATAGAAGGTGAAGTTGATGGTCTCCTCGTACTTGCCGGCCTGGTAGAAGATGTGTGTGACCGGATACTCCGTGTAGTCGGGACCCTTGTAATAGCCATCCCAGAGCAGAGCCTCAAGGCGCCCAGAGGCAAGACCCTTGTCGTAGAGCCAGTCAAAACATGCGCCTGACTTGCGGCCAAACTCCCAGAGCAGGGGCTCCTTCACGCGACCCTGTGCCCAGTTGATCCAACGACGGATGACCTGGCGATAATTGGGTTCAACGAGCAGACCCTTCTCTACAAGGCTCTTCTGGATTTTGGTGTGGAAGCCGGCGATGTGGACGCCGCGAGCAACCGTTACCTTCTCGGGGTTCTTGTCGATATTGATGACGCTCGCGGTCTTCTCAAGTGCGGACAGCGCTGAGCAGCAGCCGGCAAGTCCAGCGCCGATGATGAGGACATCGCACTCCGCTGTCTCAGTGATCTCATCTGCGGAGATAGGACCGGGCGCGATCTCCCAGCGATGCGTTCCGGCAACATCGGGGCCGTAAGCCGGGTACGTGGCGTAATCGTAGGACTCCCCGCTTGCTCCCGAGCCGGAGTCGCCGCCGCTTGATGAGCTTCCCGCGGGCGGAGCTTCTGACTTCGGGGCACAGCCGATCATTCCTGCAGCCGCTACACCAGCTACCGCCGATGCCCCGATGCCCAGAAACCTCCGTCGTGACAGAGCGTCTGTGCCTGCCTCGGTAGGCGTGGTACCTTTGGTTTCTCTGACGCCACCTGCGTCCTCTGTGCTTTCGGTACCCTCGGCACCGGCTCTCTCTTTCTTAAGATATTTTCGTGCAAACGCGCTCATGGTTCCTCCCGTTCGTTATGAAATAGGCACGTACGGAGGGTACTTTACGGTGTTTGGGCTATCTCTACATCCCTATGAGCGGGGGAACCTGTAAAAATCCCCCAGGTAGGGGGAGGTTCGGGACTGTGCGTGACGTGCCATTACTTGTTATCATAGTGCGTAGAGAGAGGTCAGGAGGTTTGGTGCGGGGCAGACTTCGCAATAATTTGGTGCGCATGCCAAGCGTTCTGGGGTTCGCTGCCCACTGGACGTGGATTTGGTGCGTGTTCTGGAGTACGCTTTTCTATCGGGAAAGCGACTTCTTTGCAAGCCTGCCAGGCAATCTGTTCTCACTGGAGCCACTCTGGACCGTCTCGCTGTTATCCAACGTAATAACCCTCCTGCTTCTGATCGTGCTCTGCTCCCTCAGGCGCCCGCTGGGAGCCATCAAGGCGCTGCCCCTGTTGGCAGCAGTAGTCACCGCAGCAGGAACGCTCCTCATTTCGCATCCCGTGCTGCTCTTCATGGGAGGCGCGGCGGCGGTCATGTACCCCCTGGGCTCGGTTCTCACGGGGATAGGATCGGCTGCGGTGGTTGTGCTCTGGGGAGAGCTGTTTACCACACTGGGGGCACGGCACGCCATCTCGAACAGCGTGGCGGCGCTTCTCGTGGGCTGCATTGCCTACCTGCTCATCATGCTTCTTCCCTCTGGCGTGGCTCAAGTCATCACCGCGCTGTTCCCGCCCGCATCTATCTTCTTCTTCCTGCGCTTCAAGCGCAGCATGCCGCGCAAAGAGAGGGAGAAGCGCGGTAAAGGGCTTATGCTCTATCGAAATGTCCCCCTTGGGCTCATCGGCATATCACTTTTCTTTGGAGCCTCCTTTGGAATCATGAAGGGTTTGTTCGTCATGAATGGGGGCGGCCTCATCGAGATGCGCAATCTACTCAATATCCTGGCCGTAGCCCTAGGATCCATTGCGATTTATGCTACCACGCACACGTTTCGCATGGACTTCGACCACCTGACATACCAGATAGCGCTCCCGCTTATGGCGGCGGGATTCATCTTCATACCCCTGCACGATCCCTTCAACATCATGGGGACGGCGGTTCACCAGTTTGGCTACCAGTATTTCTACATTGTGTTATGGGCGCTCTGGCCGGTATTGGCGCGACGGGGAGGTGTGCCTGAGGGTTGGGTTGTGTGTTGGGGCATGGCGTCCATACAGCTTGGCCAACTTGTCGGTTCGATTTCCAGCGCCGGACTCAGCCGCCTTGTCAGCTCTGATTTCGATCTTGCCATGGTGTCAGCGTTGGCTATATTCGTGATTCTCCTCATCTCCCTCTTTGCCTTGGGCAACAGACCGGCAGACACGGGGTGGGGGTTCCTCAAGCCCATTGAGGAGGCCGTCTACGCGAACCCCTTTGAGCGTTCCTGCATACAGACGGCTCGCTCCTACAACCTTTCCCCCCGCGAGACCGAGGTATTCTTCCTGCTTGTCAAAGGCCGCAACCGCTCCTACATCAGTGAGGAACTGGTGGTTTCGGATGAGACCGTGAAGACGCACATCAAGAACATCTACCGCAAAGCAGGCGTCCACTCGAAGCAGGAGATGCTCGATCTGGTTGAGCAGGAGGAGCAGGGGTTGCTCTGATAGGGTTAATCGGTATCTAACGGACGGCGTCCTCGATCATGCCTTGTACCTTGTCCATCTGTCTACGTAGCGCGGCAATCTCGTTTTCGAGTGAGAGTTTTTGCTGTTGGGCATACTCCTCATCGCTTATACCTGCCAAAGTCGCGGCCGCTTTGGCTTCACGTACCGCCTCGATTCTCTCTGCTTCGGTATCTTGCTGTGACATCTCGTCCATGGTGTCGATCACGATGCCTATGACAACGTTGAGGAGGATAAATGACGAGAATACGATGAAGATGAGGAAGTATATCCATGCCGTAGGATTCGTGTCGGTTATGGGAAAGACGATGTCCTGCCAGCCCTCGAGTGTCGTAAGTTCAAAGAGGGTCTTGAACGCGATAAACATATCGCCAAAGTTATCGGGGAAGCTATGGGCGAACAATTCTATACCAACGATGGCAAACACATAGTACAGGAGGATCATAAGGAGAAAGGTCCAGCCGACGCCCGGCAGTGACTTGATGATCGCCATGACGATTTGGCGCAGCTTCTTGATGCCCGAGACAAGGCGCAGCACCCGTAGCGCGCGCAGGATTCTGAATATCCTCAGTATGCGCACGCCCGAGAAGATGCCGCCCGTTGGAACCAATGACGTGATAACGATGCAGAAGTCAAAGATGTTCCAGCCATCGCGGAAATAAGCGCCTCTATACACGATGAGCTTGAGGATCATCTCGATAACATAGATGCTGATGAAGATGAGGTTGGCAATCTGAAGGATTGAGCCATATTCCGCCATCACCTGCGGCCAGGTCTCAAGTCCCAGGTCTATCGCATTGATGACGATTACGATAAGGATAAACCGTTCGAACACCTTGCTTTCAACTAACGGCTTCAGTTTTTCCCTCATGATACCTCCGTGATCCCTCTCCCATTATTTATCTTTGGGGAAGTATAGCGAAAAGAGGGGTACAGGGGGATCGGGGTTGCCCTGGAGGAGCCCTCTGCGGATTGCCCTCACTTTTTGTGTCGCCTCATTTTCGGACTTCAGAAAACCTTTTTCCCGCTGAGTGTGGAAAACAGGTAAAATGTACCACTAATCATCCATCGGGGGTCATGGGGGTTCCGTGCAAAGCGAAGAACTAGCTTTTCTGTTCAAACGATTCAACGTCCATTATTTGGGATATGGTCTGTTTTGGGCATGGGTTTTCTTGTGTTTCGATAAATCGATCTTCTTTTTTTGGGACTACCTCGGCCTGGCGTCCACAATGCTGGCTCATCTGTTGTCGCTGCTGGCCAGCATACCCGTTCTTTGTCTTGCGACCTTTCTCTATAAGCCTGTTCACAGGTTGTTGGGCAACAGGGCGTTCACCGTCAGCATGGCACTGCTTATGGCAGTCGGTACCTTGCTCAATACGCTGCAGGTGCTTGAAACCATGCACGCCTTGCAGATGGCAGGAGCCGTGCTTACCGGCCTCGCCTCGCCCTGTTTGCTGTTGTTGTGGGGTGAGCGCTATGGAGAACTTGAGCCGCGACAGAACATCGTCTACACAGCACTGTCGTATTTGGTTGCAATACTCATCTTTCTCGTCATTTCAGGACTGGATATCATCGCCTCCTCCATTTTTTCCTCTCTGCTCCCGCTGCTTTCCTTCTTGTCGCATCGCTATTGCCATAAAACCTCGATGACTGAGGAGCATGCTCCAAGCCCGCAAAAATCCACAACCATCTTTGACTGGCATAGTTGGGGGGAATCTAGGAGCGTATTGTCACTCCGCATCCTGTGCGGACTCTTCGTGGTCATGTTTGTTTATGGTGGTGCTCTGGTCTATCACAGCAAGATCTTTCCAGGGGGCACTACGCATTTTCTTCTCACGGCGCTGCCCGTGTTGCTTGTCACATTGGGCACCCTGAGCTTTGGCCTCTTCATGTCCAAAAAAGTCATTAATCTTGGTACAGGGTTCCGTTTTTCACTGATGTTTATCGCGGCGCTCTTTATCCCTCTTGCTCTTTTGGATCAGTCATTCACTGAGTTCTCAGAGTTCTTTGCCTCGGTGGGGATAAATCTGATTGAGATACTCACATGGATTCTTCTTGTTTACCTGGCAAGAGCTTCCAGCGCGCCGCGCTTTCCGGTGTTTGCTGCCTGCTATGCAGTGGCGCACGGCGGCATGGCCGCCGGCGAGTTGGCAGGTATCCTCCTGCTGGATTACATGCTGGTATTTTCCGTCCTCTCCATTTGTGCACTGGTGGTGCTCGCTGGTTTCTTTTTTACCGATCGCGAAACCATCATACATTTTGATCCCCTTAAGCCTGATGAGCTTAGTGCGGGTGCCAGTAAATCGGGATTGATGGAGCATGCTGTTGAGCTTATCGCCGTGGAGCACAACCTCTCGGAGCGTGAGCAGGAGGTGTTCTCGCTCTGGGCAACAGGATATGGTGCCAAAGCAATTGAGAGCAAGCTCATCATTTCGGCCTCGACCGTCAAGACGCATATCCAGCATATCTATGAGAAATGCGATGTACACAGTCGCACGGAGATCATAGGGCTTTTGGAAGCGTATTCCGCTAAAGCAGAAGAAAACTCTCCAAGCTCATAATTTGAAGTGGGGGGATTTAAGAAAGCTGCTCTGAAAACAGCTGGAGGCGGTTGTCGCATTCAACCGCCTCCCAGGGTTCTCGCTCTGTTATCCCAGGGGGGGTAGAATAACAGGGAGGGTATTACGCCCTGCCATCCCGGGGGGGTGGAATAACAGAGCGCATGATTCATAGTACGATGCACTGCCCTTTGCGTAATCGGGTGACACTCCGTATCGTTGGTGTCAGGCATCGGGTAAAACTGAGGATTTTAAAGAAAAGCGAGGAAAATCAAGCTTTTTGGGGCACCCAGAGTGCTGTTGCGTGGTAATCACCCTGTTACAATGCTCGGGTATGATTTTCTGCGAAGTAGTGGTTTTGAGGTACCAGAGTACAGGTAAAATGAAAGAAACTCCAACCAAACTCAGTGCAGCGGCTCGCAATGGGCTCATCTCTGCTTTCGGGTGCTATGCGCTCTGGGGTCTGCTTCCCGTCTATTGGAAGTGGCTCTCGCACGTGAGTTACTTCGAGTTGGTCGGGCATCGTATTCTGTGGTGCTTCGTCTTCCTGTTTATCCTTGCGCGCTTCGTCCAGAAAGCCGACCTCAAACAGTACCTGAAAGACCCGCGCTCATTGGGGATACTTGCGGGTTGTTCTGCGATGATTACTGCAACATGGTGCCTGTATATATTCGGTGTTACCAGCGGGAGAATCGTCGAGGTTGCTCTTGGTTATTACGTCACTCCTTTGACGATAATCCTCTGTAGTGTCCTCTTCTTCAAAGAGACTCTGACGCTCGTCCAAAAGATAGCTACAGGGCTGGCGACCATCGGCGTCATCTATCTGGCTGTTGATTACGGGAGCTTTCCCTGGCTTGCCCTCGCATTGGCAGTCTTGTTTGGGATATATAGCAGCCTGAAGAAGCTGGGCGGGTACCCCGTGGTTGCCGGGCTGACGATTGAATCGATGCTCGCGTTACCCTTGGCTCTCGCATTTATCATCGTTTCTTTTTTTCTCCCAAACAGGGAGTTCCTGGCGCCGTCAGGAGGCACGACAACGCTGCTCTTGGTTCTGGGGGGCGTTGTGACTGCGATACCCTTTCTGCTCTTTGCCAAGGCAGCAAACACTGCGCCGCTCTCATTGATCGGGTTTATCCAGTATGTCGAGCCAACCATTACGCTGGCGCTGGGCGTGGTTTTATACGGCGAGCCCTTTACCTCGTCACACCTCGTCTGCTTCAGCCTCATCTGGCTGGGGCTCATATTGGTTACGGTTGAGGTGCTCTGGAGCCTGCGCGCCCGCAACGCCCGCAACAGCGCTGGTTAAAGTGCTTCTTGTGTGGGGGCGATAACGAGGGCTTGGGAGCCCATGAGCTCGTAGGGTATGAGCGCTTGGTCGCGGGAAACGCGGTAGCATTTGGAGTACAAGGGGTCGTTGAAGTAGTAGGACTTGCTGTCAAAACCTACGAGCAATACACAGTGCTCGTTGCTGATGAGCACGACCTCGGTCGCTGGATCCGCTTCGTCCTGGAGCGTTAACATCGTGTAGGGATCCTCCCAGTCCACTGTTGTCCACACTGCCACGGGGTAGCCCTTCTCAACATACCGTGTACACAGCTCATCAAGGCTTAACCCCTGCACATAGTGCGTGTTAGGGGCGAGCTGCTTCATCGCCTCAGCCAACGGTGGCGCAAAGATGTACCACGAGTCTTCAGAGCGCGGATTGCCCGGAAACGCCTTCCATGGGTTTGTCACAACCATGATGCCCTGCTCGTTGTAGTAGGGCACATTGCCTTTAGGGAGAAACTCCTCCACAAAGCGTTTGGCGGTGATGTCCACACCTGCGTAGTTGAGCGCCATGACCGCGGTCACGCTCTCACAGCCATTCTGCATACCCTGCTGATGTTGGTTTAGGTAGGGCACGTCGAGGATAAAAGCATCCGGCAGTGCACTCACTGTCTCAGGAGCCACGAGGACGGGTTCAAGGGCGATGACAGGCTCGGGTGGTTTGGCGGGTGTCTGTATGATAACCGTGACAGGCTCAGCTTCAGCCGCTCTTGCCTCTGCGCCAACTGTGTTTTCGACTACAGCGCAGGAACAAAGCAGGAGCATCATCGAAACCGCCGCTAATGACACGCATATCTTCTTGATATCCAAACCATTACCTCTTCCGATGCTCCCCATGACCTCCTGATACCCTGCCCTGCCTCATGCGTCAAGCGATTATCGTGCGCGTAGCTATTTCGCGATGATTTCATGTACCACGAGCGCTCTTTGCCTCAGCCCAAAAGATGAAAGAGCCCTGCAAACACCACACAGCCAGCGCGCCCTTTACGACCGACCGACGACTTCTCTAGGGGGACGCCGATTAATTCCGTCACTCAGAGCTTGACCCGCAATCTTGTTCTTAAAAGTGCAGGTAGATTGCGGTTCAAGCCCTGGGTGACGGGTTGGGGAGCACTTAATCGGTGTCTCCCTAGGCACCAGTATAGAAGCTCTGTATGAAAATAACCTGAAAGCCAGAAAAGAACCCCTGCGTGTTGCCGTACTGCCCCTACAAACCGCAACCATTTGCCGACAAATAGGATATAAAAATCCCGCCGTCTGCCACAGCATCAGATTTTAGATGTACTCTCAAGTTGTGTAACAGGTTAAGGGCACTTCTAAAAACCAATTGCACGCCAGCTTGCGGCCAATTTGCCCCAGCTCCGCGTTAGCGCATAACGGCATTAGCCCTGCTAGTCCCGTCATGCGCTGCCTTGACCTGGGGCACATTGACTCACAATCTGACGCACAAGCGGTTTTTAGAGGTGCCCTTAATTGGAAACAGATAGCGTTATTGCTACAGTTGAAAGGAATACAAGATGAAGCTAGCGAATAAAATTGCCATCGTTACTGGTGCGAGTTCTGGTATGGGCAGAGCTATTGCTCAACTGTTTGTGCAGGAAGGCGCAACCGTTATTGGCTTTGCGCGGCGTAAGGATCGTATTGACGAGCTCGCCAGCACGCTTACCGATGCAGCAGGCACTTTGGTAGCCTTTGCCGGCGATGTTCAGGAGCCGGAGGCCATAGACAACCTCTTTGACTTTGCCGTCAAGACCTATGGCAAAGTTGATATCGTTGTCAATAACGCCGGTGTTATGGATGATATGGCTCCGGCTGACGAACTGTCAGATGATCTGTGGGATAAGGTCATAGGAGTTAACCTTACTGCGGTCATGCGTATTACGAGACGTGCTTTGAAGGAGATGCTGCCCCGTGAGTCAGGCGTCTTTGTCAACATCGCCTCTTTGGGCGGCTTACATGGCGCACGCGCTGGAGCAGCTTATACCGCATCGAAGTTTGGTGCAGTAGGACTTACGCAAAACGTTGGCTATTTTTACGCGAACAAGGGTATTCGTGCCAACGCTATCTGTCCCGGTGCCGTTGCTACCGATATTGGCGTCGGTATGCAAAATGCAAGTCCTTTTGGGCTTGAGCGTGCCATGGGCGGTTTTTCTCTGAACCCGCGCACCGGCTCTGCAGAAGAAATAGCCAAAGTGGCACTCTTTCTCGCTTCTGATGACTCCAGCTTTGTAAACGCTACAACCGTTGTTGCAGACGCTGGCTGGGGCGCTTACTAAGGAACTGTAAAGGAATAAACTGCGCAAAGGATTGCGAGTCAATGTGCCCCAGGTCAAGGCGGCGCAAGACGGCACTAGCTTAAGCTAATGTCGTCTTGCGCCAACGCGGAGCTGGGGCACATTGGCCTCAAGGCTTGTGCAGTTTATTCCTTTACAGTTCCTAAGGTCATCGTGACGGTGTCAGAGGACGAGTCCTCTGACACTTACTTTGCGCTCACCAGTGACACGAGTTCGTCGAGGGTCTTTTTGCCAAAGTGGAGGTCTTTGTCGTTTATCACAAGGGCAGGGACGCTCATGATGGTGTATCGGGCCTTGAAGTCGGGAAAGTGGGCGACGTCTATCATCTCGGCCTCGATAAGGGGGTTGTTGAGCGCTATGAGCTGTGTGGCGGCAACGACATCGGGGCACAGTGTGCAGGAAAGCGAGACGCCTACCTTGATGTTGACCTTCTCGTCGATTGCACGGATGCGCTCAAGGGTTGCTTCTTCCACCGTCTGACCGGGACCGGCTGCGTTATAGAGGGCGAGAATGAACGAGTTAATCTCATGCCCTGCGGGTACGCCGTGGAACTGCACGCCCGCATAGTCTCCCTGCGCATCCAGCACGGCAAAGGTGGGGTACAGCGTTGCATTGATTACAGCTTCACGTGCGGGGTCAGCGCCTTTTTGCAGGTATGCAACCTTGACCTTGCTCGTGAGTGTTGAAAACTCGGAGAGGAAGGCGCGTATCTCCCGGTCGAGGTCTTCATTGCCGTCAAAGACGGCCAGCAGACCAATCTCGCGCTCGAGCCGCTCCAGGATGGGGGCAAGTTGCTCCCGCAGCGCGTCGTCGAAGAAGGCTCCGATGGGTTGTTTTGCCTGCGCGGAGAGGCTGGTTGCTGTTGGAGCGCCCGCCGTTGCGCCCGTCGCAAGGGGTGAATCGGCGGAGCAGGACTCGGCGAGGGACTGAGCCGCTGTGCTGGCGGACGTGCCGGCGGTTGCTGTGCTGGCGGCTGCCCTTGCACTCGCCGCCGCCCCGCCGCCCACCGCCGCCGCGGGAGACTCATTGTCTGCGCCCGACACTTCGGGCAGCCCCAACGCCACGCGCTTATCCGCAAGATACTTTTCTGCGTTGGTGGCGGCGATGGCGCCATCGGCTACGGCGGTGACGAGCTGGCGGAGCTCCTTGATGCGGATGTCGCCGGCGGCATAGATGCCGTCGACTTTGGTGCGCATGCCCGCGTCGGTGAGGATGTAGCCCTGCTCGTTGACCTCGAGCTCCTGGGCATACTCGGCGCTTTGGGGGGTGTAGCCGGCAAACACGAAGACGCCAAAGGTCTCGGTGGGCGTGGGCACGTCGTAGCGCCAGGTCTCACCGGTGCTTTTGTCGGCGAATTGTGCGTAGCGGGGGAGTGCGTCGCCGCCGACCTCGCGAAGCTCGGCGTTGAAGTGCACGTCGATGGAGGGGTGCGCCACGACCTTGTCCACAATCGTTTTTGAACAGCTGAACTGCGCGCCGCGCACGATGATGGTCACCTTGCGGGCATAGCGGGTGAGGAACAGCGCTTCCTCGGCAGCAGCGAAGCCACCGCCCACAACAAAGACGTCCATGCCGGTGAAGAACTCGCCATCACAGGTGGCGCAGTAGCCGATGCCGCGACCCTGGTACTCGTCCTCGCCTGTGAAGCACAGCTTGCGGGGGACGGCTCCGGTCGCGACGATCACCGCGAGGGCTCGGTGCGTGCCCCCCGTGGTGTGGACCTCTTTGATGTCCTGCGAGAAGTCGACGCGCTCGACCACCGTTTGCAGAAACTCGGCACCAAAGCGTTGCGCCTGTGTGCGCATGGCTGTGCTGAGCTCCTTGCCGGAGGTTTGCAGGATGCCGGGGTAGTTATCGACCTCGGAGGTGATCTTGATCTGGCCGCCTACCTCATCGCGGTCGATCACAAGGGTTTTGAGTTTCGCGCGTCCGGCGTAGATGGCGGCGCTCATGCCTGCGCTACCAGCACCGATGATTATGAGATCGTAGA
>JAITOC010000085.1 GCA_031290175.1 Coriobacteriales bacterium
CACGGTGATGTTTGCACCTTTTGTCTTTGAGCCCGCCAAGACATCTAAGACGGCGTTTTTAGAGGCTAGCGGCCGTATGAGGTAGGTGCTAGAGGTGGTAAGCGGGGCGGGAAGCGCCAGGGGGGCAAGGGCGCTGTCGTCTGTGGGAGGGTCGGCTTCAAGAGCCGTATCAGACGGAACATCATCGCCAAGAACCGCCTCATCGTCTGTCTCTGTGAGCTCAGTGCCTGATGTGCTTAATCCGGCCTCATCAGAGCCATACACCAAGGATTGTCCTTCTTCTGCCCAGGCAAGAGGAACAAATGAGAGAGCAAGCATAACCGACAAAGCTACGAACAAGCTTCTGCGAACCACGATAGCACCCTGCCCTCCCCGCTGTTACTCCCCTGTGCGCAGTATATCAGTTCTTCAAACTATTGAGCGATGCAGGAAAGCGCAAAACTCCTGTTGCTTGAAGCAACAGCCCACTGACCCTGTGAACTGTAACCCCCAACCCATTCCGCCTCGAACCTTGATCACTGTTTAATCCGCCACTTCTGGTTAGGTGTGCCGGAATAAGTCCACATCAGAATCCGCGTACCGTTTGTAGTGCCGCTCCCTTCCACATCGAATGAGTATCCGGTCTTGGCCGAGCGAATGATGTAGTTTCCTTGTCCATCAGGCTCAACGGACCACCACTGGTTCGACCTACCATGATAGGTGAATTGGATTATCGGAGAACCGAGAGTGGTACCGCCTCCGTATGCATCAAGCACTTTGCTGGAGTGTACTGCTGTTATCTTATAGTATCCCGATTTCCAGTCATAGGTGAAGTTGAAGCGCTGGTTCTGTCCTGGCAAGGGCTGGTACAGCAGAGCCTGCGCACCGTCGGCCGTGGATCCACCGTTGATATCTATTCTGCTGCCGGAAGAGCCGACATGCAGCGGAGTGATCGTAGCGGAGCGCATGCTATTGAGAACATCTATAGGCTGATCGACATAGAACTGCTGATTCTTTTGATCCGCTCCTTTTGCCCAGAGAATCAGAGGCGTTTGAAGCGTAGTCTTACTTTCCTTTACATCGATACAGAAATTCGGATTAAGCGCGGAGGCAAAGGTATAACTGCCATTGGAGTTGCGCTCAATGAACCACTTCGTGTCGGCGTCATTACGGAAGTCGGATATGATGATTGGTGCACCGTTTACAGCTTTTCCACCGGACACGCTAAGGTAGTCTCCCTCATAATTACTAATCCAACACATCCCACCGCCGGCATCAGCGAACACAAAACGTTGAGCTTCTCTCGGGTTTTTCCCAGAGACGATAGCTGGAGAAATTTGCAAGGGGAGGGCTACCGGAAAAGGACCAACGCTCTTTGAGCGGTCAAGCGCTAAATCGATACTCCCAACTGCACGCTCGCCAAACGCTGGGGTGTTCTGCAGGCGACCTTGGTCATCAAAACGATAGGTAACGCCGCCTATCACCTGATACCCTGTCTTGTAGGTTCCATCGCTATTGAAATAGCGCTTATATCCATCGCCTCCCGTATGCCAACCTGAGTTGAAGGAGAAGCTGTATGTCCCGAGCGGCAGATTGAGTTTGACCCAAATAAGCTTATGGGATCCGTAGTCTGAAGTTGGATACCAGCCATCATGAATATAGAGTTCATAAGACCCATCAGCAAGCGCCCTGTAGCCACCTATAAACATCGTGTGAGAATTATAGCTCGTATCTCCATACTCATTCCCCACTGGCATGGTCGTTACCATTATGGGGAGTCCCTTGTCGATGTCTCGTTTGACAATCCCATAAGCAAAGTCCAGATAGGATAAACTAATGCCTGTTTGCGAAACACCGCTTACGCTTTGTTTATACCAACCTACTGCAAGTTGAACAGAAATTCCATATGAAGGAGGCGTCAAGCCTAGCCCAACTAAATAATCATGCAAGCGGCTGTGCCGGTATACGTAGTACGCCAGTCCTTTCTGTTGTCAAGCAAAAGATTAGACTCATACTGAACAGGAACGATGTTATCGTCAACCACATAGTCAAGGTAGTTGAGCGCCTGCCCAGTCGCAACGGCAGTGCAGGTACCGATAGTATTGTTTCCGAAAGACAGTTTTTCAACATATTCGTTAAGATAGGGAAGCTTTTTCTCGACCCCAAGCGCAAAAGGAGCAAAGCCATTCTCATCAGCAGATAGCACGGGGTCAAGCTCGATACGTGGTATCTCTTCGGTGTATATCCTCTCTAGGTGTATATCCTTGATGCCCTCGGGTGTCTGAACGGCATACATGCAAGACCCCAGATAATACCAGTCAACGCCGTCGTATTCTGCGTAGGGGCTTGAGGTCTCCCCCCACTCCCAGACGACACCGGTTCCCCGGTCGAATATGAGATAGCCGCGCTCGGACGTGGCGATGATATAGTACGCCTCGCGCTTGCCGCCGAAAAGAGGGTCGAGTGAGACTGGCTCTCCGAGTTCACGCATATCCATCGCTGCGCGCACGGCAACCACCTCATCTTCGGTGATTGCTCCTGCCTGCTTATCGATTGCGGGGGCTTCATCTGTTGCCCAAGCGATTGTCGGTACCAGGCAGAGACTCCCTACAAGCAGCAGTAGTGTGATGATCGCATTCTTCTTCATGATACTGTCCCTCCTTGTGTTCCCCTCTGGTCAAGGACTGAATCGATTATCAGGTAGACCTCTTCTCGTGCGGCCTCCATCCAAGCCTCGTATGACCTGACCTCCAGGTCATCAGGAGTCATGGCAACTCCTACACCAATGTGATACCGGTATCCGTCAACGTCAAAAGAACACCCTATGGTTCCTTCGCGAGTTCCAAGCGGATAGAGATAGCCCTCTCCTTCGCCGAGCAAATCTTGGGCGACATACCAATCGGTATTCTCGCTTTCACGATACTCCATAAGAACCATGCGATAGGTCATCGACGGCTCTAGGGATGGACGCTCGTCCGGTTCAGAATAGTAGAGTTCAATGTTGACGGCTGATGTCTCTACACTTGAAAAAACAGAGTCTACGTCGGTTTCTCTTATATCGATGATTTCTGAATAGATCGAATACCCGCTCTTTATTTTCCTGTCACCTTGATAGGAGAAGAAGACTTTATAGACTAAAACTCTACTTCGCTCATAACGGGAAATATCCGGATAGATTATCTCAGGTTGATCTTCAGCCAAATCCTGTTTGATTTGCTCATAGGAATCAACAAAATACTGCGGACCGATGTTAGGAGGCCAAATCAGTTGGCAGCCTGGCAATACGAGTAAACTCCCCAACAGAAGAGTGACAATCAAAAACAGACAGATCGTTTTCTTGCCCATGGTGCTCCTCCTTGCCCCTAAGCCCCCAAGGAACTGACTGCCTCAACTCGTACCCACTCTACGCCCCTGTGCACCTCAAGTCAATATGCCCTCGTCGTGGACACGAGCCGACATGAGCCCCAAGCACAAACCGCAGTCGTGGATCCCTCTGGCAGTCAGCGAGCTGGAGACAAAAGCATCAGTTCTTTAAACTATTGAGCGGCGCGGGAAAACGACCTCCACGGTGGGCGAACACCTTGCCGGCGTGGCGGTTGACCTCCATTATTGGGGCGCTTCCGAGCAGCCCGCCAAACTCGAGGCGCTCGCCTGCCTTCCTGCCTGGGGCGGGGATGAGACGCACTGCGGTCGTCTTGTTGTTGATGACACCGATTGCCATCTCATCGGCGATGATGCCCACGATGGTCTCGAGCGAGACATCGCCGGGGACGGCTATCATATCGAGCCCGACCGAGCAGACGCTCGTCATCGCCTCAAGTTTCTCAATCGTCAAAGCGCCCTTCTCGACTGCCGCTATCATGCCCCTGTCCTCACTGACGGGGATGAAGGCTCCTGAAAGCCCACCGACCGACGATGATGCCATGACCCCACCTTTCTTGACGGCGTCATTCAGGAGGGCGAGTGCTGCCGTTGTGCCCGGTCCACCGCAGGTGCCGACTCCGATGGCCTCGAGTATCTGCGCCACTGAGTCGCCCTCGGCAGGTGTTGGGGCAAGCGAGAGGTCGAGAATGCCCATCTGCACGCCGAGCCTGCGCGAGGCCTCACGCGCGATAAGCTCGCCCGCGCGCGTTATCTTAAACGCAGTGGCCTTGACCGCCTCTGCGATGCTCGTGATGTCGGCATCCTTGGGCATATCGGCAAGGACGGCGCGCACAACGCCGGGACCGGAGACACCGACATTCACCACCGCCTCTGCCTCGCCGCTCCCGTGGAAGGCACCAGCCATGAAGGGGTTGTCCTCAACGGCGTTGGCAAACACGACGAGCTTGGCGCAGGCTATCGAGTCGCGCTCAGCTGTGCGTTGGGCACAGGCAAGGATGGTCTGCGCCATGATGAGCACGGCATCCATGTTGATGCCCGCGCGGGTTGATGCGACGTTCACACTCGAGCAGACTCGCTCGGTTGTGGAGAGTGCCTCAGGCAGGGAGGCGATAAGTTTGGCGTCCGTCGTGCTGATGCCTTTTTGCACGAGCGCGGAGTACCCGCCAACGAAGTCAACGCCCACCTCAGCCCCAGCGCGGTCAAGCGCGACTGCAACGGGAGTCAGGTTGTCAGCCTGTGACGCAGCGCACACCTCGGCAACGGGCGTTACTGAGATGCGCTTGTTCGCGATGGGTATGCCGTAGTCGCGGGCAAGCTGGTCGGCTGTTGGCACGAGCTTCTCCGCTGCGGTGGTCAAACGGTCGTAGACCTTGCGCGCGCAGATGTCTATGTCCTCATGAGCACAGCCCCGGATGGAAAGCCCCAGCGTGATAGTGCGGATGTCGAGATTCTGCTGCGAGACCATCGCAAGCGTCTCGGCAACCTCCTGTGGTGTTATCTGCACACCTGCTCCTTCTCTAAACTGATGCGCTCCAGCCCACCGAGGTAGGGGCGCAAGACCTCGGGGAGGGCGACCGAGCCGTCTGCCTGCTGGTAGTTCTCGAGCACGGCTGCCATCGTGCGCCCGACCGCCAGACCCGAGCCGTTGAGGGTGTGCACAAGGCGCGTGCCCTTGAAGGCGTCGGGGTCGCGATATTTGATATTGGCGCGTCGCGCCTGAAAGTCCGTACAGTTCGAGCAGGAGGATATCTCCTTGTAGGCGTTATAGGAGGGCAGCCAGACCTCAAGGTCATAGGTGCGTGCAGCAGAAAAACCGATGTCGCCCGTGCAGAGCTCGATAACGCGATAGGGCAGACCCAGCAGTTGCAGGATATGCTCTGCATCCGCCACCATGCCCTCAAGCTCCGCATACGAAGTCTCCGGGCTCGCGAACTTGACCATCTCCACCTTATCAAATTGATGCACGCGGATAAGCCCCCGCGTATCGCGCCCGGCGCTCCCCGCCTCTTCACGGAAGCAGGGCGTGTAGGCGCAGTAATGCAGGGGCAGCTCGGTGCCGTCGAGCACCTCGTCACGATGGATATTCGTAAGCATGACCTCAGCTGTGGGGATGAGGTAGAGACCATCGGTCGTCTTGAAGAGATCGTCCTCGAACTTGGGGAGGTTTCCGGTACCCGTCAGCGTCTCGGCGTTGCCAAGGGCGGGGCACCACCACTCCTTGTAGCCGCGCGCGCCATGCGTGTCAGCCATGAAGTTGATGAGGGCGCGCTCAAGGCGGGCACCGAGCCCGCCGAGCAGGATGAAGCGGGATTTAGCGAGCTTGACCGCGCGCTCAAAGTCGATGATACCAAGCGCAGGGCCGAGATCCCAATGCGCCTGAGGCACGAAGTCAAAGGCGCGCGGCGTGCCCCAGCGGCGTACCTCGACGTTGTCGTTCTCGTCGGCGCCGAGCGGCGTGGACTCCGAGGGGATGTTGGGCACGGTCATGACGGCTCCTTGGAGCGCTGCGTCAGCATCGGCAGTCAGCCCTTCGAGCTGCTCGATGCGCGCGTTGACAACGCGAACCTCCTGCTTTGCCGCCTCGGCCTGCTCGCCCTTGCCTGCCTGCATGAGCACGCCAATCTGCTTGGAGGTGCTGTTGCGCTGAGCCTGCAGTGATTCGAGTTCGCCGATAAGGGTGCGCCGTTGTGCATCCAGCGCAAGAAAGCCTTCTTTATCCCAGGAATAATTGCGATTCTGCATAGCAATTTCAACAAGTTCAGTGTTCTCGCGGACAAATCGTGCATCGAGCATGGGTACTCCTCGTCTCCAAGTTGGTTACTTACAGTATAATC
>JAITOC010000021.1 GCA_031290175.1 Coriobacteriales bacterium
AAGCCTACAACCACATCACTTTGTCTTGTTGTATTCACGCCTACAGTGACTACTATATGACGTTGGCGTTTCACCCGAACTATCGTGACGTCCTTGAGTCGGACTGCATCTTGATGCGCGCCCTCGCGCACTATATCGAACTTGCCTATTCCCGCGGCAACTTCCTCGACACGAAAGAGCAGGAATCTGACCCAAGACATATGCTGATTACTGCCTTGGACAACAAGCATATGACGGGGAAGATACCTTCTCGACTGATCGACGTTTTGAATTGGAAGAATGTTACCGATACGTTCGTTTTCCTTTGCTGCGATTTCTCTTTTGAACGGCGTATCTATGATTCCTGCTTTATTCGGTCGCATAGCTCGACCTGTAGTCGCATCCAACAGAAGTATTCCTGTTTGGCGGTACCCTACAAGGAACGCATCGGCGTTTTGACAAATCTCACAAAAAGTAAGCTGAGTGAACAGGAGTTCTTGGAAGACTTTACTGACACCGCAACCAGCTTCGACCTCTCTGTAGGATCGAGCGCAGCCTTTAACCGCCTACAGGAACTATCAGGACGTTATCTACAAGCCAGTATTGCCCTGGAACATACGCACGCAGATAAACGCACTGTGCGTTTTGAGGATCATCTTCTGGAGTACGCCGTCGATTGCATCACGTCAACCATTCCACCAGAGTTCCTTTGCCCCAAGGAGCTGTACTCGCTCTACCGATATGATGAAACACACGGAACCATACTTACCAAAACTCTGCGGACTTACATCGATTGCAATTGCAGCGCCACAGCTGCCAGCAACGAGCTATTCATCGTACGATCAAGCTTCATCTATCGTTTAAAGAAGATTGAAAAGGAGTTGGGGTTGAATCTGGAAGACCCTGATGTACGTCTATTGCTCTCGTTGTCCTTTCGCATCCTCGAGCACTATCGATCAGAAGACACGACACCTGCATAGCAAAGCCGTATAAGGGCTTTTATGGCACTGCTTCGAACAGAGGTTTCATGCCGGCTTGCTCCTGTAGCCTTGCGTTCATCACCCGCACCTTCTGCTGTCTTCTACGCTTTGGTGCCTTCACACCTGCTACAATAAACGCAGGATTACGTTCTGAGTCTAACGAAGGCAGCCGATGGAGACAGTCGACCTCACAGAAGTGCAATGGGATCACAACCTCACCAGCTATACGAGTGGTGGGGCATATCTCAAGGCGACCATTGAGGTCGATGGCGAGAAGCGCTACCTCAAGCTCAGCAATTACGACGACGAGCGGGGATTCATAGGACTCGAGAGCATCTATGAGTATCTGGCATCAAAGCTTGGGCAGCTGCTTGGGCTCGACGTACTCGATTCAGGTATCCTCAAGGCGCGCATCTCACATAACGGCAGGGAACACCTCGTTTTTATCCAGCAGACGCATGACTTCCTGCTGCCCGGCACATCCAAGACACCCTTTGAGCGGCTCTATGTTGCAGACAGGCTCGAAGGAGAAACGCGCCTGGCATTCTTGCGGCGCAGCGGTTTTTCGGAACGCACCGATGAGATGTTGTTGTTTGACTACCTCATCTATAATCGTGACCGCCACTGCAATAACCTCGAATTCTTAAAGGGCACCTCTGGAAGTGGGGGTTTGTTTCTTGCTCCCCTGTTCGACAATGGGGTTTCGTTCTTCGCGCCCTTTGCTGACCGACGGGATGAAATCGAGAGTTTCGACCTGCTCTCAAACAAGATCACGAACAGCGACTTTGGTACCCGCTACCTTGAGGACAATCTGGGACTGATTGAGGCGCCCGAGCGGGCGCTTGCCCTTCTTGCCCATAACTCCCTGACTGAAGCTACTTTGGCTAAAACCCTGTTCTCCGCATTTGACGACGACGAAGCCTTCCCCGGATGGCATCGTGCCAAAGCCTTGGAGCTCATTATAAAAAGGATGCATCGTGCTCAAACGATTCTTAATAACCGATAACACTGACACCTGCTACGGCGAGCTGACCTACGACCCGACTGCGCACTCGTGGCACATCGAGATCAACCCGGAACGCACGTGGGACGACACGCCCCTCTCGTTGGCGCTCTACATCCGCAGTGGCATCTTCTCGCTCGATGCCCACCAATCCCTCGACTGGGTGCGCGACCGATTGCTGCCTCCCAACCGCCAGAACATCCACCACGCCCTGCGTGCCCTTGAACTCCCCGAATACGACGAGTACGCACTCATTCTCAAAACCAACGGCATCTCTGCAAACGACCACCTCTATCTCGTCGCGCTCGATTAAACCCGAGGGAAGCACCGATTAATTGCTTCCCGCCCGTCACCCAGGGCTTGACCCGCAATCCACCTGCATTTTCAAGAATGAGATTGCGGGTCAAGCCCTGGGTGACGGAATTAACCGGCGTTTCCCAAGGTGTCAGAGCCGTTCGATTTCTTCCATGAGGGCAGAGACTATCTGAGCCTCGTCGACGGTGTAGAGGATCTTGCCTTGCGAGAAAACCGCTCCTTTGCCCAGACCGCAGGCTACCCCTACGTCGGCATCTTTTGCCTCGCCGGGACCGTTGACGACGCAGCCCATGACGGCGACGGTTATGGGCTTGTCGAGCGTTTGGATGCGCTGCTCGACCTCCTGTGCCAGCGAGATGAGATCGACCTGACAGCGCCCGCAGGTCGGGCAGCTGACGAGCTCGGGGGAACGCCTGCGCAGAGCGCAGGCGGCGAGCAGCTCCCAGGCAACGCGCACCTCCTCCACCACGTCTGCCGTCAGCGACACGCGCAGGGTGTCGCCTATCCCATCGAGCAGGAGCGCACCGATGCCTGCGGCGGACTTCACCGTGCCCTGCAGGAAGGTGCCTGCCTCGGTAACACCCAGATGGAGCGGGATGTGCGGCACCTCACGCGCGAGCAAGCGATAGGCCTGCACGGTGGTGCGCACGTCATGTGCCTTGGCGGAGAGCACGATGTCGTGGAAACCTTGCCCCTCGATATGCTCAACATACGAGATGGCGCTGGCGGCAAGTTTTTCGGGAAGGCTCAGGTCATCGCGCGCGTGGAACTCATCGGCAAGCGAGCCGGCATTCACGCCGATGCGCACGGGAATGCCCGCAGCGCCCGCAGCCGCGATGATGGCATCGACCATGTCTGTGTCGCCTATGTTGCCGGGGTTGATGCGGAGCTTTGCGGCACCCAGACGCACTGCCTCAAGCGCAAGGCGGAAGTCGAAGTGGATGTCTGCTATCACAGGCAGGGGTGACTCAGCGCAGATGCGCCCGAAGGCGGGCAGCACGTCTGCATGCGGGATGGCAACGCGCACAAGCTCACAGCCAGCGGCAGCAAGCGCTTCTATCTGCGCGAGGGATGCCTCGGCGGCATCGGTCGGCGTACTGAGCATGGATTGAACGGTAACCGGCGCTCCCCCACCGAGCGCTACCCCACCGACGCTAGTCCGTCGAGTGCGCGTGCGAGGGGTGCCCTGCTGCCCATCCATTTTTCCTCCTCACTTTGCCCTATCCGCCGAGAAAATACCGTTGGATGTCTTGTTGCGTTGCAAAGAGGAACAGCATGATGAAGAGTCCAACGCCTACGATCGAGATACCGTTTATTACACGCACGGGGATGGTGCGCTTAGTGATCCGCTCGATGGTCTCGACAACGATCTTGCCTCCATCGAGCGGTGGGATGGGCAGGAGGTTCATGAGTCCAATGGAGATGGACAGTGCCGCCGCCAGAACAATGAAGGGCAGAAAGCCCGAAAGCGCGGCGTTTTTTGCCTCAACGGAGATGCCGACGACGGAGCTTGACTGGCCAATGACCTCATTGAAGGTCGCAGGATTGAAGAGCATGACGATGAACTGTGCAACCATACCGATGAAGCCAAAGGACGTGCCCAACGCGTCCCACAAAGAGATGGGCTGACGCACTGCCTGCGTGGTCACCCCCATCATCGGGTGCCCGTCCTCCGCCGCAGCCAGGGTCACGCCATACACAAGCTGCACCTCATCGCGCTCAACCGTCACCTTGATGGTTTCACCCGCTTCATGGGTTCTGACCATTGCGACAAAATCGTCCCAGCTTGCAACCTCTGCGCCCTCAACCTCCAGGATACGATCACCGGCGACGAGACCCGCCTCAGCCGCAGGCGCGCCCTCGACAACAGACTCGAAAGTTGTGGTGGGGACTTGTGTACCCAAGACCATGAGTACCGCTGTGAAGACGAGGATTGCAAACACGAGATTGAACACCACGCCGCCAATGAGAACGATGACGCGCTTGAACCACGGCAGGGCACGATAGGTGTGTTTGCGCTCCTCATCGAGGGCAGCCTGGGGGTTCAACAACGTGCGCGGTCGCCCGAGCGAAGGGCTGCCGAGCTCGCCTATCTCATAACGGTAGGCACCGCCTCGCACACGCGTGCGCCTGATGCTGCCCCAGATGTCGAGGATGTCGAGTGCTTCTTCAAGCGGAAAACCAAGCTGCTTCTCGTCTTCCTGCACCTGTGCCAGCTCGACCGTCCCCATCTCAGAGATATAAGCGAGTGCGCGGGCGAGGTTGGGATTCTCCTTGCCACCCTCCATGCCTGCGACTTTGGCATACCCACCGAGCAGAAAGGGAGAAACGCCAAAGCGGGTGCCCTTGAGGGTGAAGCCGATACTCGGACCAGGCAGTCCAATCATGAACTCCTGCACCCGTACCCCGAACAGACGAGCCGTGGCAAAGTGCCCGGCTTCATGCACGAAGACGATAATCGAGAGCATGAGCACGCCGAAGAATATGATCAGCAGAACATTTATGAGAGCATCCATGGGTTCAGTATAGCCCTTCCGCGAAAACGCGCGCCCAAACGTCTATCTCCTGTAACTGTTCGAGGGACTCGACCTGCTGTGGACTCTGCGCTTCGAGTGTCGCCTCGACGATGCGCTCAATGTCGGTAAAGCCACAGCGCCCAGCAAGATAGCCTGCCACGGCCACCTCGTTGGCGGCATTGAGGACAGCCGGAGCAGTGCCGCCGATCCGTCCGGCTTCAAGTGCCAAACGGAGACAACCAAAGGTATCCTGGTCGGGAGCCTCAAAGGTCAGCTGTCCGAGCTGCGTGAAATCGAGCGGAGGCATGGGGGCACCCCAGCGCGCAGGATAGGAGAGCGCATACTGTATGGGCATCCGCATATCCGTGACGCCGAGATGCGCCTTCACGCTGCCATCGACATACTCGACCATGGAGTGGATGCAGCTTTGTGGGTGCACGACGATGCGTATCTGCTCGTAGGGCAGGGCAAACAGGTGATGCGCCTCTATGGCCTCAAGCCCCTTGTTCATGAGCGTTGCACAGTCGATGGTGATCTTGGGCCCCATCAACCAGGTGGGGTGCGCAAGCGCCTCGTCTTTGGTGACCTGCTCCAGCTGCGCACGCGTGCGCCCCCGGAAAGGCCCCCCCGAAGCAGTGAGCCAGATGTTGGCAACCTCATCGCGCGCCTCTCCGATGAGGCTCTGGAAGATGGCGGAATGTTCGGAATCGACTGGCAGGAGCGAGCCCGGGCGTGCGGCTGCGAGCGGCATGAGCAGATCACCGCCCACGACGAGCGACTCCTTGTTTGCCAGAGCGAGGGTGCGACCCTCTTTGAGCGTCGCATAGCTGGCGCGCAGCCCTGCGGCTCCCACCAGAGCGTTCAGGACCAGATCGACCTCGTCGCCTGCGCAAAGCTCTTCGACGGCCTGAGCGCCATAGGTTATCTGAGCGCCATCAGGCCATACGACGGTTGAAGCATCCGCACCTTGGGTGCCCATCGAGCCGTCCACTGCCTGCGCTCCCAGTGCAAGCTCCTCCGCTCCAAGGGCAATCCGTTTGACACCGAACTCCCGAGCCTGCTCGGCGAGCAATGCCGCATTGCGATGCGCGGCAAGGGCGACGACTCGCACCTTTTCAGGGTTGCCGCGCACGACCTCAAGCGTCTGGCGCCCGACTGACCCGGTGGAGCCTAAAACTGCTATTTTTAATGGCATTTATAATCCAACCAGTCTGAAGACAAGCGAGGCAACGGCGGCAACCACGATAAGTGAGTCACAGCGATCAAGGAAGCCCCCGTGCCCGGGCAGGAGTTTGCCTGAATCCTTGTGCCCCGTGTTGCGTTTGATACGCGATTCCACAAGATCACCGAGGATGCCTATCCAGCCACAGGCCAGCCCGCCGACAACCGCCCAGATCCAGGGCAGGTTGAGACCAGGAATCAAGGGCATCAGGCACCAGACCGCAACCGACACGATCATACCTGCGACAAAACCCTCCCAGGATTTCTTGGGGGATATGCGTGGAGCCATCGGGTGCTTTCCAAAGCGCGAGCCGATGAGGAAGGCAAAGGTGTCATTGCCCCACACTGAGACCAGCACACCAAAGACGAGCACTCCTCCCCAGAAGCCCGGAAGGATATCGCGGATCATGACGAGTGAGGTGAGCATGAGTCCAGTGTAGCAGGCACCGAACAGCGTGACTGACACATCGGTGATGCGGGCGGGCGTGTAATAGACATACCAGATGAGCAGCGCGCAGGCAAAGGCTACCGTCAATGAAAGCAAGCCGTTAAAGTGCCAGAATGCATAGGCGATGGGGCACAGAGCAGCCGCTGCAATACCCATGAACTCGTTGGGCAGCTTCGCGTCAGAACGCAGCATCGCATAGAACTCAAAGGCACAGAGCCCTGACAGCGCGGAGGTCATGATGACGGTGGTTGCCTTGCTCGCAAGCACCAGGACGACGATGCTGATGGAGAAGACGGCGGCTGTGATGGCTCGCGCCTTGAAGTTCAACTCAAGGGGGCCGCGCGGCTCCTCTTCACCCATCAGGACACACCCCCAAAGCGTCGCTCACGCCGCTGGAATGCGATGATGGCACGAAGCAGCTCGTACTTGTCAAAATCCGGCCACAGCACCTCGGTGCTATAGAGTTCCGCATAGGCCAGTTGGTAGAGCAGGAAGTTTGACAGGCGCAACTCGCCGCTGGTACGGATGAGCAGGTCAGGGTCTGGAAAATCCGCCGTCTCGAGGTAAGAGGCAAACGCTGCTGTATCCAGACGCTCCAGATCCTCAACACACAACTCTCCTGCCAGCGCCTGCCGTGCTACGGCGCGCGCTGCGTTCGCAATCTCCTGCCGGGATCCATAGTTCACAGCGATGATAAGCGTCATACCCCCGTTGCTCTGCGTGCGCTCAACAGCCGCCTCAAAGGTCTGTCGCGTTTTGGCAGGCAAAGGTGCCCTGTCCCCGATAAGGCGGATGCGGACCCCCTCCTCATGCATGCCCTCCAGTTCCGCCGCCATCGTGTTGGCAAACAGGGACATCAGGGTGTTAATCTCGGGTTTTGGGCGTGACCAGTTTTCTGTGGAGAAGGAGTAGATGGTGAGATACCGCACGCCGAGGTCGTTGCTCGTGCGGATAAGGGCGCGCACGCCTTCGATGCCCGCCTTGTGTCCGAGTGCACGGTTCTTGCCGCGCCGCTGCGCCCAGCGACCATTGCCGTCCATGATGACGGCAATGTGCTCAGGGATGCGTTCGGGGTCGAGCGCATCGAATGAGAGCCCTTCTGGCAAAGACTCAAAGATAGCGCTTAGTTTTTCAAGGCTCAGGGTGCCCAACACTTACACTTCCATAACTTCGGCCTCTTTGTGCTTGAGGGCTTCTTCGATGGACGCGACGTGCTTGTCCGTCAGTTTCTGAACCTGTTCCTCAGCACGATGTACCTCATCCTTTGAGACATCCTCTTCCTTGATGAGCCGGTCGAGCTTTGCGTTTGCATCCCGTCGCTCATTGCGGAGGGCGACTTTTGCCTCCTCGGCAAGGTGGCGGCACTGCTTAACGAGTTCACGGCGGCGCTCCTCGGTGGGAGGCGGAAAGGGCAGGCGGATGACCGAGCCGTCGTTTGAGGGGGTAATCCCCAGGTCTGATGCCTGGATCGCCTTTGCGACGGCGCTGACGATATGCTTGTCCCAGGGCTCCACAACAAGCAGGTGCGCCTCAGGCGACTTGATGCCGGCAAGCTGCGTGATAGGTGTCGGGGTGCCGTAGTAGTCTACCTGGATACGCTCAAGCATGGCTGCCGAGGCGCGTCCCGTACGTATCGTGGTGAACTCATGATTGAGGTTGACCACGGTCTTATCCATCTTCTCATTGGCTGCTGCAACGACATCCTCGATCATGGTGCTTCCTTCCGCTGGGGTCTTTCTAATACACTACCGTGCCGACGGGCTCGCCCCTGAGGGCTGCTTCCATGGTACCATCCTGCGCGAGCGAGAACACGATGAGGGGCATCTTGTTCTCCATACACAGCGAGATGGCGGTCGAATCCATGACATGCAGCTCCTTGGTAAGCACATCAAGATAGCTGATGCGCTCGTAGCGCTTGGCATCGGGGTTCTTCACCGGATCGCTGTCGTAGATACCCTCGACCTTTGTGGCCTTCATGAAGACATCGGCGCCAATCTCACAGGCGCGCAGCGCGGCGGTCGTATCAGTCGTGAAGTAAGGATTGCCTGTTCCGCCAGCAAAAATGACGACACGCCCCTTCTCCAGATGACGAACCGCACGACGCCGGATATAGGTTTCCGCTACCTCCTGCATGGCGATGGCGCTCTGCACCCGCGTAAAGACGCCCGCACGTTCAAGCGCCTCCTGCAGAGCCAACGCGTTCATAACGGTGGCGAGCATACCGATGTAGTCCGCCTGGCTGCGATCCATGCCCTCGGTCGATGCCGCCATGCCCCGGAAGATATTGCCGCCGCCCACCGTGATGGCAAGCTCGATACCGCCATCTTTGATGGAGCGTATCTGTTCGGCAAGCGCGGTGATGACCTTAGGATCGATGCCATAGCCCTGGTCACCAGCCAGATGCTCACCAGAGAGCTTGAGAAGAACTCGTTTATAGGTGAATGCAGACACAGCGACCCCAATCGTCATAAGAAGCGGAGGTTATCGGTTGAGAGAACTATAGCAAAGCGAGAGCGTCCCGTTAAGGACGCAGCCAGCAAATGTTGTGGAATGGTAGGAAGGGCGGAGCGATTCAGCGGTTTGACTGCCTGCTACCACCCGATGACAAAGCCGCTCTCATCCTGTGGTACCCCTCAGCTTCAGGTGTCACCGACAAATGGGTGAAACTGTAACTTTACACCATATCAGTCTGCCCTAGAATGTGGAGAAAATCAGTAGGGAGGTAAGGAGGCTGTCATGAAACCAAAGGAGCTCTTCAAAGCTGCGCTCAGGCTGGAACCGACACCGCGTGTACCCATGACGCTGCTCTCTGGCGGAGTGTGGATTTACGCTCAACAGGGTATGTCGCTTCAGGATTCCTTTGACATCACACCTGAGCAGTCTGCGCGCTACACCATCAATGCACAGAAGCAGACCCGCTCGGATCTGGTCTGGTGTTCAGCCGGGTGCAACAACCTCGTGCTGCGTGCCGTAGGTGCCGTAACCAACTTTGCCAAGCCCGGTGCCTCGGCAACTGTTGAAGAGCCTCTCCTGGAGACCCCAGCAGACATCGACAAGCTTGACCTTGACCGTATCCCTGAAGATCCCGGCATACAGGCGATGCTGGAGAGCACTCGTATCCTCAAACGTGAGATCGGCGACGAGGTGATGCTTGGCATCAGCCAATGGGGCCCCATGACACTGGCAGGCTTGCTGTTGGGCACCGACGTGTTTATGAAACTGCTCATCAAAGACAAGGCTGCTGCCCATGCTATGCTCGAGGTCACGACCTTGCTCGTATACCGCTACTGGGATCTCTTTCTCGACGCCGGTGCCGAGTATATCTCCCAGGCTGAACCCTCAGCATCAGGCGACATGATTTCCAAGCGCCAGTTCGAGGCCTACGCGATGCCCTATCTCACAAAGACCTTTGAGCTGATTGGCGACAAGCCTTTTGCCAAGCAGATACACATCTGCGGCGACACCTCAAAGTTCCTCGACATCATCCCCGACACCGGAGCCGATTCCCTGTCGCTTGACTACAAGGTCAATCTGACTCAGGCACGCGAGGCCTTTGACAACCGTATCGCCTTCCTCGGGCACATGGATCCGGTGGCGGTCATGGCGCTCAGCACGCCCGAGCAGGTACGTGAAGACTGCCTGCGCTGCTGTCGCGATGCCCAGGCGGAAAAGGGCGGCTACCTGATGATGCCAGGTTGCGACATCCCACCCACCGTCCCACTCGCGAATATCGAGGCCATGGCGGATGTGGCCTACACCTACCTGTCATAGTTCCAGCGCGGTAAGGAGACCAAGATGGCGGAAACCAAGGAAGAGCTGCACCGGGAGATGTCGGATGCTATCGTCGACATGGACGAAGATCTTGTCGCCGACCTTTCCCACGAGGCTATCGACAAGGGCTACGATGCCTTTGAGGCGATTGACTCCGGGCTCACGGACGGCATGGAGCGTGCTGGCAAGCTCTTTGAAGAGGAGGAGTACTTCGTACCGGAGCTGCTGATGTGCGCAGACGCAATGAACACCGGCGTCGATATCCTCAAGCCCCATATCAAAACCGATAGCACCAGAACCCGGCACAAGGTCATCATCGGCGTCATCGAAGGCGATACCCATGACATCGGCAAGAACCTTGTCAAACTGATGATGGACACGGGTGGCTTTGAGGTTGTCGATATAGGTCGTGATGTACCGCCGCATGTGTTCGTTGAGCGTGCCGCTGAGGAAAAAGCGGAGATCATTGGCATCTCGACGCTGATGACAACGACGATGGACGCCATGGAGGACGTAATCCGGCTGCTTGAGGAGCAGGGCACCCGCAACGACTACAAGGTCATCGTCGGCGGAGGCCCCATCTCCACCGCCTTTGCAAAGAAGATTGGTGCCGACGGCTATGCCCGGAATGCTGCGGGTGCCGTACGCCTGGCGACCGAACTGTTAGGGGAGTGAAGCGATGAGTGACCTGATTAGCCCCCGGGAACGCCTGCTGCGCGCGTTGCACAAGGAGACAGTGGATCGTGCCCCTGTTATCTGTCCGGGCGGTATGATGAATGCCGCCATCGTCGCCGTCATGGAGGCGGGCGGCAATAAGTTGCCCACAGCACACCACGATGCCACTCAAATGACGAACCTCGCCTACGATGTGAGCACGATGACCGGATTCGAGAACTTTGGCATACCCTTCTGCATGACCATCGAGGCGGAGGTGCTCGGCAGCGCGATCAACTATGGAACACTGGAGTGCGAGCCCAAGATCCAAAAGGAGCGCTTTGCCAGTGCCGCCGAGGTCATCTTCCCCCCTGCCGATGCCTTTGATGACAACAACCGTGTGCGTGCGGTAGCCAGCACCATCCACACCCTCTCGTCACGCTATGCGGACACGCCGGTCATCGGCTCCCTGACAGGACCCATCAGCACGGCAGCGTCCATCGTGGATCCGATGACCTTTCTCAAGCAACTGCGCAAGGACAAGGACAGCTCACACCGCGTGATCAGCCAGGTGACGGACTATCTAATCCACTATGCGCAGCTGTTGGTTGAGTCGGGCGTCGATGTCATCTCCATCGCTGATCCCACCGCCACCGGTGAGATACTCGGTCCCCGGATGTTTGACGAGTATGCGGTGACCTACCTGAACAAGCTCGTCGATGCCATACACGCTATGGGAAAGCCCGCCATCGTGCATATCTGCGGGAAGATGGAGGCGGTCAAGCCCTCTGTTTCGCAGCTGCATGGGGACGCCCTCAGCGTGGACGCTTTCGTGAGCCTCGTCAAGATCAAGCAAGAATACCCTGAAATTACGACGATGGGCAATCTCAGCACGATTCTTCTGGAGTTTGGTGAGGCCGAGAAGGTAGAAAGTGCGACCGATGAACTCAAGAACAAGAAGATAGACATCCTCGCCCCCGCCTGTGGACTTTCAACCTCAACGCCACTTAAAAACATTTCCACCTTCACCGCCGTGGCAAAGAACAACGGATAGCGGTGCTGTCATGCCCGAGATCACCTTCATACCAGATGGCCTGAACAGCACGATTCCTGTGGGTGCTACGCTCCTGGAGGCCGCACGCAGTGCCGGAATCGTCATCGAGTCGCCCTGCGATGGCGTGGGCACCTGCGGCAAGTGCAAGGTACGCGTGCTCGCAGGTGCAGAAACGCTGGAGACGAGCGACGATCGCCACAAACTCAGCGAGGAGGAGCGGGCGGAGGGCTTCGTGCTCGCCTGCTCCAGCACCGTCTTTGGAGACATGACCGTTGAGGTGGAATCAACCGAGGGGCACAACAAAACCCTGAAGATTCTCAGCGAGGGCGCAAGCTTTGCCTACGAGTTGGAACCTTTCATCACCAAGCGCTTCGAAGGCGGACAAACCACGATCTACGCAGGCGACGAGCCCCTCGGTGTTGAGGAGGGTGATACCACCGACAAGCTCTACGGCTTGGCAATAGACATTGGCACGACCACTGTGGTGACCGCGCTCATCGATATGCTTACCGGCGAGGAGCTGGACTCGGTCTCCGCGCTCAACCCCCAGAGCCTCCACGCCCAAGATGTGCTCACGCGTATCAAGTTTGCCTCCACGCCTGAGGGTCTGCGCGAGATGCACGAGAGCGTCACGGCGCAGTTTCGCAGTATGACCGATGACCTCTGCGCCCGGGCAGGTGTGGACAAGCGCTTCATCTACGAGACCGTATACAGCGGCAACACGACGATGATCCACCTTGCCACGAACGTCAATCCAGCTACGCTGGGCAAGTTCCCCTACATCCCGCAGATCTTTGGTGGCAACCACATCCCCGCCGCCGAATACGGACTCGACATTGCGCCCTTTGGACTCATCTACCTGCCCCCCATTATCACCGCCTTCGTGGGACCCGACATCACCTCTGGCGTGCTGGCCGCCCGCCTGCACGAGCGCAGAGGCACAACGCTGTTCGTTGACATCGGCACAAACGGCGAGATGATCATCGCCCGTGACGGCACGCTCTCCGCAACCTCCACGGCTGCGGGTCCTGCCTTTGAGGGCATGAATATCACGAGCGGTATGCGTGCGGGCACCGGTGCCATCGAATACTTCTCCATCGCCGAGGACGGCAGTATCGAGCTACGCACCATCGGCGCTACCAAGCCCGTAGGTATCTGCGGCAGCGGCCTCTTCGACATCGTGGGAGAACTGGCACGTGTCGGGGTCATCGGCAAGAACGGACGTATCGTGCCTGCCAACCGAGGTACGTATCCCGAGATGCTGAAGGAGCGTGTTGTGGAGTTGAATGGCAAGCCCGCCTTCTGTGTAGCGGACGAGGTCTTTATCACGCAAGGCGACATCCGCCAGGTACAGCTCGCCAAGGGAGCCGTACGCTCCGGCGTAGAGGCGATGATGACAAGCGTCGGCGTAAGTGAGGCCGAGGTGGGCGCGGTGCAGATAGCGGGCTCCTTTGGCTACCACCTGCGTGCCGACAGCCTCGTGAACATCGCGCTTATCCCCGCAGCGCTTGGTGACCGCATCGAATTTGTTGGCAATACCTCCAAGTCCGGCGCACAGGCGTTTTTGCTCAACACGCCCTGCCGTGCGGAGATGGAGGAGGTCACCGCGCAGGTCAACAGCGTCGAGCTCTCCAACCAGGAGGGCTTTGACAAGCTCTTTGTGGCCTGCCTTGGATTCTAGGATTTTGGGGCTGCGCTCATCTACACGTACAATCCCTGAGTGGTGAGGAAAGGCGCTACCCGTCATGCAGGAGATACTCCAGAGGCTCTCTGACGCCATCCTTGCCATGGATGAGGATGCGGCTGCCCAGCTGGCACAAGAGGCGATTGACGCAGGCCTTGATCCAACAGAGGTTATCGACAGCGCCTGTCTCGACGGCATGGAGCGCGTGGGTACCCTCTTTGAACAGGAGGAGTACTTCATCCCCGAACTCCTCAGCAGTGCAGACGCGCTCTATGCGGCGCTCGATGTGCTGCGCCCCCACGTGCACCCCTCTGTTGCTGAGCGGCAACGGGCGCTCCCACGCGTCGTTATCGGCTCTATCGAAGGCGATACCCACGACATCGGCAAGAACGTTGTCTCGCTTATCCTCTCCACGGGAGGCTGCGAGGTTAGGGATCTGGGGCGCGATGTGCCAAGCACCGAGTTCGTGCGAGCCGCCCAAGACTTCGCTGCCAACATCATCGCCATCTCCACGCTGATGACCACCACGATGGAACGTGTCGGGACGGTTATCGAGGCGCTCAGAAAGCAGGGGCTACGCGCAGACTACCTCGTCATCGTCGGCGGCAGGCCGCTCTCGCCCACCTTTGCCCGCCGCATCGGTGCTGATGGCTACGCCGAGACCGCTGCAGGTGCCCTGCGTCTGGTGCGCGCGCTCACAGCCGACCCCCGCCCCAAGCGCCCCGGAGTTGGTGATCTGATAGTTTTGTAGAGCTGGCGCATTGCACTTCTCGGGCGTGACGCGTAAGATTCGCCTCCTGAGGATTTATGGAGCCGGAACAGGAGAAGCGCGATGATCTATCTCGACAAGGACAGCCACGAGCCGCTCTACAAACAACTCTACAGCAACCTCAAGCACGACATCACTGTGGGCAAGCTTACGCGGGATGCTCCGCTGAAGTCCCTGCGCGTGCTCGAGAAGGAACTCGACATCAGCCGCAACACAGTAGACCGCGCCTACCAGCAACTGATAGCCGAGGGTTACGTGCGAGCGGTGCAGGGCATGGGCTACTTTGTCGAGGACATAAAAAGTGTTTACTTCGAGGAGATCGATATACCGGCCATTGACGCAGATGAGCGCGTACACCACGCTTTTAAGTCGAAGGTGCGCTATGACTTCGAGTTCGAGACCATCGAGTCGGTGCTCGTACCCTGGAGCAAATGGAAGAAGTGTGTGAAGGATGCCCTGCTGGAGGAATCTGAAGATGCGTCGGTCTCCTATGAGACAAGCAAGGGTAGCCTGCGCCTCCGCGAGGCACTCGCGGGCTTTCTCTACCGCCACCGCGGCGTCAACTGTCAACCCGACCAGATCATCCTCTGCCCCGGTACGCAGTTTGCCCTGGAGATTATCACCTCCATCCTGCAGCCGAATACGCACCGCTTTGCCTTCGAAGAGCCAGGGTATGCCGCGATGCGACACCACATCGAATCCAAGGGCTACTCGGTCACCTCCATCCCTGTGCTCGAGAACGGTCTTTACACCGAGTTGTTGCTGCGCAGCAACTGCAACCTGCTCTACGTGACACCCTCACATCAGTTCCCCACGGGTGCCGTGACTTCCATCTCTACACGCAATGAGCTTTTGAAGTGGGCGTACAGCACCGATGCCTACATTATCGAGAATGACTACGACAGCGAGTTTCGCTACGGGATGCTGCCCATCCCCTCTCTCCAGTCGCTCGACCACTACCAGAAGGTCATCTACATGGGCACGCTCTCGAAGGTTCTTTCACCCTCCATCCGTTGCGCCTACCTCGTACTGCCCTGGAAGCTCGTGCAGGCCTATGAGCATGAGTACAAGTACTTCAACTCAATGCTCCCAACCTATCATCAGGTGGCGCTCGCGATGTTCATCGAAGACGGGGTGCTTGAACGCCACCTGCGCAAGCTTACGATTATCAATGAACAGAAGTACAACGTACTCGTGCAGGCCATCCACGAGTTCATGCCTGATGACGTGCGCATCATGCGCGAACCGGCGGGCGTACACACCCTCGTGAAGATTCTCGACTGCCGCGACCAGAAGGCACTCATTGCCGAACTCGAGAAAGCCTCTATCCGCATCTACAGCATCAAGGAGCACTGTCACGACCAAATCCATGCCTACGAGGACATCTTCCTCATGGGCTTCAACTCGATGTCCAACCACGACATCCGCAGCGGCTGTCGTGCGATGGCGGATGTACTGAAGCGCTATCTGCATCCTCAGAGATAGCGGCGCACCAGGGCAAAACATAGTGCTGTCATGTGTTAAATCTCTGTAAACAGTTAATTTACAGTTGACGGTTACCGCAGGTAAAGGGGCACTGTCACATCTGTCCACAAAAACCATGGAAAACTGTTGCTGTTTTCTCAGGACTGGCTCTTTTATAGTTCGAGCTGAGAGCCGTCTGTCTGCGCGCACAAAGCAGGAAGGGGATGTTGATATGTTCGATACTGGTTCAGCAGCATTCATGATGATTTCCGCTGCGATCGTCATCATGATGTCACCGGGCTTGGCGCTGTTTTACGGTGGCTTGTCGCGGCGCAAGAATGTCGTTAACACCATGCTAATGTCGATTATGGCGATGGCCATCGTCGGCGTAGTCTGGGTGCTGGTGGGTGATTCCATAGCCTATGGAGGCTCGGATGCCTTTGATGAGAACGGTACGCTCGTCTCGGCCTTCAATTTGTTCTTTGGCGGAGGAACGCGGATGTTCTCCAGCTGGGCGACCCCGGATGTTGTGACGGGCGTTGCCGCGACTACTGAGGTGGGCATTATGGCGACTGCCGAGTACGGCAGCTACCCGGCCGTTATCGACATCACCTTTCAGGCAGCCTTTGCCATGGTCACCACCGCTATCGTCACCGGCTCGCTTGCAGGTCGTATCAAGTTTGGTGCGGTCTGTGCCATCGCGGTCATCTGGCCGCTCCTCATCTATGCGCCGCTGGCACACATGGTTTGGGGAGGTGGCCTGATAGGCAATGAGAACGCTATCGGTGCCATCGATTTTGCAGGCGGCGACGTGGTACATATCACATCCGGTGTCTCCGGTCTGGTGCTCTCGCTGATCCTCGGCAGGCGGCGCGGCTTTGGGCTGATGAGCTATCGACCGCACAACGTGCCTTTTGTCATGCTCGGAGCCGGGCTGCTGTTCATGGGCTGGTTTGGCTTCAACGGCGGATCTGCCCTTGCTGCTGACGGTATAGCCGGTCTGGCCGTGGTAAACACCATGGCGGCGGCCTGCGCCGCAGCGATCTCCTGGGCCGTTGTCGAACGTATCAAGACCGGCAAGGTCACGCTCGTGGGCGTCTGCACCGGCCTCGTCGCCGGTCTCGTGGCCATCACGCCGCCTGCCGGTTTTGTCGAACCCTGGGCAGCGGTTGTCATCGGCTTCATCGTCTCACCGATCTGCTACTTCGGCATCGCCTTCCTCAAGGGCAAAATAGGCTACGACGACGCTCTTGACGCCTTTGGTTGTCACGGCATCGGCGGCATCGTCGGGGGCATCCTCGTCGGCATATTTACGCACCCCGACCTCACATGGATAGAGGGCAAGTACGGGCTCGTCTACGGTGGCGGTTTCGATCTGCTTGGCGCGCAGCTGCTCGGTATCCTCGTGACGCTGCTGTATGTCGGCGTTGTGGTCACCATCATCGGTTTCGTCGTCAAGGCGATTTTCAAGGGCAATCTCCGCGTGGATGAAAGCGTTGAGAACGAGGGTCTCGACTCAACGATCCACGGTGAGTCGGCCTACCCGGCCTTCAACGGCCTCGATTAAAGGAAGGGTGGTAGAGCAATGAAGAAGATCGAAGCCATCGTCCGACCCTCCCGACTCGAGCCGCTGAAGGAGGCGCTCTTTGCCGTTGAGGTCAAGGGTATGTCTATCTCTGAGGTGCATGGCTGTGGCAACCAGCATGGATGGAAGGAGTACTACCGTGGCAGTGAGGTCATCGTCAACACGCTGCCCAAGGTGAAGTTCGAGATCGTCGTCACCGATGATCAGGTAAACGAAATCATCCAGGTCATCGTCAAGACTGCGCAGACCGGGCAGGTTGGCGATGGCAAGATATTTATAACGCCGGTTGAGCAGGTCGTCCGCATCCGCACGAGCGAGAGCGGCAACATAGCCGTCTGACACCCTGACGCGGTGAACCATAGATTACCTCCCCCCCCCGTATCGGGGGGCGGGCC
>JAITOC010000016.1 GCA_031290175.1 Coriobacteriales bacterium
AGACCGGAGCCTGTGCTTGAGATGACATTGATACGCTCACCAGGCACGAGCCCCATGCACTCGAGTTTGCTGCGCATCTTGCTTGGCGCATTACATGCAACAAGCCGATACTCACTGCCCACAGTAACCTTGTTCAAAGTCATAGCATCAGTCCTTCTGGCGAGGCGCAAAAGTTAGGAGAATCTGCCTTCCCGTAACACGTATACTACCACCTGAGAAGTCAGTTGTCACTAACTATTCATTCAGATGTCCGTTAAAGTTTTGTGGCCACCTGTGGGGCAAAGCTGAGCATGCCGTGGAACAGGCATTGTGTGACGATCTCTGCGACTTGTTCTACCGGCTCTAGGGCACCGTCTTTGAGCCACTTCTCGATGAGGCTGACGCAGCCACTCATGCAGTAAAGTGTGAGGTATTCCTTCGTACTTGCAGCGTAGGACTTGTCGGGCTCAAAGGAGAACAACTGTGTAAGACCCATGATATCCTTCTTGAAATCGAAGTCGCTGTTCTCAGAGAGGAGCGCCTTGCACAGGTCGGCATTCTCACGAGCGTACTCAAGGATCTCGATCATAATCTGCATGTTCACAGGGCGGTGAGCACCGTCGTCCTTCACCTCTGCCAACTGCGTCTTGAGCATACCGTAGACTTCTTGCTCCACCTGATGGAGCAGGTCATAGGGATCACTGTAGTGCAGGTAGAATGTGGAGCGGTTCACGTCCGCCAATTCACAGATCGCTTTTACCGTGATTCCGGATATGTGCTTCTCCTGCATGAGTTGGGCAAGCGCGCTTTTCAGCACTGACCGCGTGTATTGAACCCGACGGCTCTCTTTGACCTGTTTCACAACATTTCACCTCAGATTGTTGAAGTCTGAACAAACTGCCCGATATTGATGCTTGAAAATAGACACTGTGTCTATAATAATACATTATGTACCTAACTACAACACTCTGTCTACTTGGCATACGCGTCTGACAGAGAACGTCTGACAGGGAAGTTATCCGTGGAGCGGTTCGCCCGCATTGTAGTCCGGCATCGCAAGGCTGTTATTGTCTTGTTCATCGTCGCGCTTATCGTAAGTATCCCGCTCATCTCGCTTGTCAAAACCAACTATAACATGGTTGACTACCTGCCAACAGACGCCCCCTCCACCCGTGCACTTGCCGTCATGAGCGAGGAGTTCTCGCAGAACACACCCAACACCCGCGTCATGGTTCCCGGGCTTTCTATCCCCGAGGCCCTTGCGATGAAACAATCCATCGACGCCCTCGATGGCGTCACCGCAGTGCTCTGGCTTGATGATACAATCGACCTCAAGCTGCCACTCTCTGAAGCTGATCCGAGCACCATCGAAGCCTTCTATCGAGGCGATACGGCTCTCTATTCAGTGACTATCGCCCCCGGCAGAGAGCAGGAGGCCACCGCTGCTCTCCGGGCGCTTGTCGGCACGGACGGTGCCGTGGCAGGGGATGCTCCCTCAATTGCCGCAGCGCAGTTTGCCACCGCCTCTGAGACCATGAAGGCATTTGCCATCGGTGTTGTTGCTGTTATCATAATCCTCATACTGTTTTCGGCCTCATGGCTTGAACCGCTCCTCTTTCTTGTGGCAATCGGCGTTTCCATTCTCATCAATATGGGCACGAATGTCATCTTTGGCGAGATCAGCTTCATAACCAAATCGGTCAGCCCCATCTTGCAGCTGGCGTGTTCGCTTGATTATGCGGTGTTCCTCCTCCACAGCTTCGCGCGCAACCGCCTCATATACCCACAGGTCGAAGTCGCTATGGTGCACGCGATAAAAGAGAGTTTCTCGACGGTTGCTGCAAGCGCCACGACCACCCTGTTTGGCTTCCTGGCGCTGGTTTTCATGAACTTCCAGATAGGTGCTGACCTGGGAATCAATCTCACTAAGGGCATAATTTTAAGCTTCATCACCGTTATGGTGCTGTTGCCCGCGCTCACACTCTCCTGCTACAAACTTATGGATCGCCTCACGCACCGCCCTTTAATGCCAACATTCAAAGGCGTCTATCGCGTAACGGCAAAAGCGGGCATCATCGTGGCTCTTGCTGTTCTCGTGGCTGTCGTACCCAGCTTCTTTGGGCAGCGTCATGCTGAGTTTCTCTATGGCAACGAAAACGCCGTTGCAAACACACAGGCGGGCGAGGACGCACGGCGTATCGCAGAGCAATTCGGGCAATCAACGCTTATGGTCATGCTTGTGCCCTCGGATGACCGAGGGCGCGAAGCTGAACTCTGTTCTGCCATCAAGGAGGTGCCTCACGTGACGAGCATCATCTCCTACAGCGAAACCGTTGGCGCAACCATCCCTCCGGGCTTTCTTGACAGCAGCATCACCGATCAATTCTTCTCTGCACACTACAGCCGCATCATCATCTACCTCGACACCCCCGTTGAAGGTGACCTCGCCTTCTCAACTGTTGTCCTGCTGCGTGAGGTAGCTGACGCCTTCTATGGGGATGAGGCTCTTACGCTTGGGCAGAGCACGAACCTCTATGATATGAAACTCCTGGTGCAGGAGGACAACGTGCGCGTCACCCTCGTTGCCGCACTCGCAATCTTCTGCGTGCTGCTGCTAACCTTCCGCTCGCTCATCATCCCCCTTCTCCTGCTTCTGACCATCGAGAGCGCGATCTGGATAAATCTCGCTATCCCCTATTTCACGGGGACTCCCATCAACTTCATCGGCTACCTCATCTTGAGCACGGTGCAACTCGGTGCAACGGTGGATTATGCCATCCTGCTGACGACGAACTATTGCGCGAGCCGTCGCACGATGGAGAAACGCCAGGCTATACATGTCGCAGTCGGCGGCTCATTCAGATCTATCCTCGTATCAGCAACCACGCTCGCCATCGCCGGGTTCGTACTCTTTGCCGTCTCAACGAACGCTGTCATCAGTGACATTGGACTGCTTCTCTTCCGTGGTACAATCCTGTCCTTTGTACTGGTAACCTGTTTCTTGCCTGCATTACTGACCGTATTTGATCGTGTGATAGCCAAGACCATGTGGCGCCCTGGATTCGTTTTTTCCGAAAAGAGGAAGTCATGAAGCACTCCCATGAAACACCCCGACACCTCGCCATAAGAGAGCCCAGGCATCTCGCTGTAAGGGAACCGAAGCATCTTGCCGCAAGAGAACCAAAGCATCTCGCGGCTGGGAAGATCGCACGTCCTATCGCTCTAAAGGCAACTCACCCTGCCACAATAAAGCCCGCTCGTCCCCTCGCAACAAAATCGGTGCGACACTCCGCGAGAAAACCGCGCCATTTTGCCTTGAAGACCCAACTTGTCACAAAGCCGACGGCGGTTCTTCTGGCCGCACTCCTGGCGCTTACGATGGCCTGTGCGAGCCAAGAGCCTTTTGTCGATTTCAACGATTGGGACAAGAGCGATAGACCCTTGACCCTTGTTGAAGAAGTCCCAAAAGAGGAGGTCATCTACGGCGTTCTCGATGCATCGGGCACAACTCAGTCGCTCTACGTCATCAACCACTTCAAGGTCGATGATGCGGGTCTTTTGCTCGATTATGGTGCATATCAATCCGTGATAAACCTCACAACAAGCGCTCCGATTGAGCTCACCAAAAGCACCGAAAGCACCGCAGCCGTCAACGACAGAGTTGAGGCAGAGGTCGAACCAGGCGACTACTACTATCAGGGCGACCTTGGTGCAGCCGAACTCCCCTGGCTCATCAGCGTCGAATATCTCCTTGACGGCAAAGCGATTACAGCGGAGCGACTGGCTGGCTCTACGGGTGCCCTCACTATACGTATCCACACGCGTCAAAACCCTGCAGCTGACCCCTTGTTCTACGAGAATTACCTCGTGCAGGCAAGTGTCACCCTCGCAACAGCACACACCCGCAATCTCGTGGCACAGGATGCGACCCTAGCCTTCTCGGGAGCAAACACCACAGTAAACTTCTCGGTGCTTCCCGGTAAGGAGGGCAAACTTGAACTGACGGCTCAAGTTGATGATTTTGCTATGCCCGGCATCCGAATCACCGCACTGCCCTTCTCGATGGCTTTCGAGCTACCGGACACCGATGAGATGGTCAAGGGCATGGACGAGCTCAGTAGTGGCATCGGAGCTCTCAATGATGGGGTACAAAGCCTCAACCGAGGGGTTGCGGATATGGATGCGAGTTCTGCGCGCATTAGCTCAAGTTCAGCGCAGTTCAACGACGGTCTGATCGGCCTGAGCAGTGAATCGCAAAAACTCAGGGATGGCTCCGCCCAGTTCAACGACCTGCTCCAGCTGATAAGCGACGGATTTGCTGGCGTTGACCTCTCGGGTCTCGATATAGACCTGAGCTTTTTGGAGGATCTTCCCCTCTGGCTTGATTATGCCCAGGAAAGACTGGGGGAGTTCCGCGAGCAACTCGTTACGGACAAGGAGGCCATCGATACCGCCATCGCCGCACTGCCGGTCCTCTCCCCCGCAGAACTCGACGCGCTCCGCGCGGCCGTGGAGAGCTCCGATCTCGATCAGGCCTCCAAGGATCGCATCATGGAGCTGATTGTAGGTTACGAGAGCACACAGGACATCGTTGCAGCGTGGTGGCCCATCAGCGAGGATATAGATGCTTTTATCGCTGAGCTCGATACCCTAATCGCGCAAATCGATGACCTCGAGGCGCTTATCCCGCTTATCGATGCGGACAGCATCGCACAGTTTACTGAGCTCATCACGTCCCTTCCGCTCCTGGCAGATGGCTATCAGCAGTTTCATGAAGGCCTTGTCTCCTACTCGGATGGCGTGGATACGCTTGCCAGCCAGTATGCACAGTTAAACAGTGGAGTCACGCAATTGATGGGAGGTATCTCTACGCTCCATGCAGGCACAGAAGAGCTGGCGCTGGGTTCCTGGGAGCTCTATAACGGCGTTGCCGACTTACCCGAGACCATGCGCGAGGAAATCGAAAAAATGTTGGATGCGTACGACTTCTCGGGCTTTGAGCCCCGCTCCTTTGTTTCCAAACGCAATGAGCATGTCACCCTCGTGCAGTTCGTGCTCACCACGCCTTCCGTCGAGCTTGCTCCTCCACCCATTGAACAAGTTGAAGAGCCTCCCGAACCCACCTTCTGGGAGCGCCTCCTCAACCTGTTCAGCTGATGCTTACTTACCCTGCTTCTCAATCTTGTCTGCAAGGGACACCGTGCTGCAGGATGGGCAACTGCTGGAATCACCGCAGGAATCACAACCGCCCCTCTTGTGTGACTTCCACACGCTGCGGATCGCTAAGGCAACAATACCCGCGATGATGATTGATAGAACAACGGTCCAAAACATCGAAATCTCTCCCTAGGCGACGGTTGTTCCTTGTGCTGCCTTCTTGTTATTTGCTCGTGTGGGATCATAGGGTCTGCGTACGAGCAGGTAGATGAAGGCCACCAGGAGGATAAGGGCGATAGCCGTGGTTATGGTGAATCCTTTGCCTGCGATAAGCAGGCCGGACTGGTACACAATAAAGGCTATGGCGTAGGCAAAGACGCACTCATATCCCACCGCAAAAACCGTCCACTTCCAGCTTGCCATCTCGCGCCTGATCGCCCCGATAGCTGCGAAGCAGGGGGCGCAGAGCAGATTGAACAGAAGAAAGGAGAAGGCGGAGAGCTGCGTGAAGGATGCGATGAGCAGCGGCCAATATTCTGCGCCGTCCTCGGAAACCTCGCCAAAGCCATAGAGCACGCCAAAGGTGCCAACGACATTCTCTTTGGCGATAAGGCCGGTGAAGGTAGCCGTCGTGGCACGCCAGTCACCCCAGCCGAGCGGGTCGAAGATAGGTGCGACGACCGATCCGATAGCCGCAAGCATGGACTGATCGGCATCGACCATCTCCATACTCCAAGAGAAGCTCGAAAGGAACCAGACCAGCATGGTCGCAAGCAGGATGATGGTAGCAGCGCGTTTCACGAAGGCCCAGCCGCGCTCGAGCATGATGCGCAGCACGCTTGGCACGCGGGGCACATGATAGGCAGGCAGCTCGATGAGGAAGGGTGTGGTATCGCCCGCGAACAGCCGGGTTTTCTTTAGGAGAATACCCGAGGTGATGATGGCTGCAATACCGATGAAGTATGCCGATGTCGCGATAAGTACGCTCGCAGGCATCACCCCTAAGCTGCCAGGAAATAGGGCACCGGCTATGAGCGCGATGATTGGCAGCTTGGCACTACAGGGGATGAAGGTAGTAGTCATAACGGTGAGGCGACGATTGGTCTCATTCTCGATAGTTCTGGAGGCGAGAATACCCGGTACGCCACAGCCGGTGCCTATAAGGATGGGGATGAAGCTTTTGCCGCTTAGGCCAAAACGCCTGAACACGCGATCCATGATGAACGCGATACGCGCCATATAGCCGCATTCTTCCAAAAGTGCGAGCAGCAGGAAGAGGACAAGCATCTGGGGCAGGAAGCCAAGAACGGCGCCCACGCCAGCGATGATACCGTCAAGGATGAGCGAGTTGAGCCAGTCAGCCGTGCCTGCCCCCTCAAGCCAGCTCGTTACCGGACCAGGCACGAGCTCACCAAAGAGTACATCATTGACCCAGTCGGTCATCCACGTGCCAACGGTCGAGATGGAGATGAAGTACACAAGAAACATCACCAGCGCAAAGATGGGCAGAGCCAGGATGCGGTTGGTGACAACATGGTCGATCTTGTCAGAGATAGTGGCCGCATTGGCATCTTTCAAAGTGAGCGCTTCGTCGATAACGCGGGAGATGAACGCATAGCGTTCGTTGGCGATGACAGACTCGCCATCGTCTGAAAACTTGCTCTCAGTCACGTCGATGATTGTTTGGATGCGTTCAAGGTCCTTCGCGCTGAGCGCAAGGCGGCCGATGGCATCGGCATCACGCTCAAACAGCTTGATGGAGTACCAGCGCACATTCGCGTCCTTGACCTGCGGCGCTATGATGTCGCTGATCTGCGTGAGCGCAGTCTCGACATCAGGGGCAAAGCGATGATGCGCCTGAAAGAGATCATGTGAGTGGTCATGCTCTGGATCGAGCCCATGCTTGTGGCTTGCATGCTCCTCCGCCAACCAGACTGCCTTGTCCACCGCGTTGGTGAGCCCAAGACCCTGGGTCGCCGAGGTTTCGACGACCGCGACGCCAAGCAGGTTGGAGAGCTTCTCGACATCGATACGGTCACCACGCTTGGTGACGACGTCACTCATGTTCAGCGCAAGCACAACGGGGATGCCGAGCTCGGTCAGTTGGGTGGTGAGGTAGAGGTTGCGCTCAAGGTTTGAGGCATCAACGATGTCGATGATCGCCCCCGGCTGCTCTTTGACGAGGTAGTTGCGAGTGATGACCTCCTCAGGCGAGTAGGGTGCTAGGGAGTAGATGCCCGGCAGATCTTGAAGAACGACCTCCTTATTGGTTTTGAGCCGCCCCTCCTTCTTCTCAACCGTGACTCCTGGCCAATTGCCGACGTGCTGATTCGCGCCCGTAAGCGCGTTGAAGATGGTTGTCTTACCGCTATTGGGGTTACCGGCAAGCGCTATGGTTATAGTTGCGTTAGCCATATCGTCCACCTCACCTAAACTATTTCGATCATCTGGGCATCGCCCTTGCGGATGGAGAGCTCATAACCACGAACCTTGATCTCGAGCGGATCGCCGAGCGGCGCAACCTTGCGCACGTAGACCTCAACCCCTTTGGTGATCCCCATGTCCATGATGCGCCGTTTGAGCGCGCCCTCTCCGTGCAATCGAGCAACCGTTACCGTGTCTCCTGTGCGTGCATCTCTCAACGTCTTCATCCCGTACTCCTTCACCGTAGCCTTCAAAGATTCAGCCTCTCGTGCAGATCCCCCTTTGTGTTCTGCCAAGTTCACAAAGAATAGTTAGCTAAATCTAACTTATTCCAACACACTACCATATCGGATGTAGGATGTCACGTACTTTTTCGGTTTGTCGGACTGTGTTCTGCGTTCAGGTTTCTGTTTAGAGGGTCAGTACATTGACAAGGAATCGTTAACGCCGACGCAACGCGTCGGCGTTAACTTTGCAGAGACAACCGTCAAGCCAAACTAAATACGAGCTATTGGGTAACAGCGCAACAGGAGCAAGGAGGTAAGGGTTTTAGAGGCCAGCTATAGCATCAACTATAAATTGCGGGTAGTCAGGGAAACCAGTTCCATGACTACCCGCTCTCCGTCATTACCATGAGAAGGCTGTTGTGCATTACTGGACTTTGCTGCATCTTCATCTCTTTGAGCGTCGAACAAAGAAAATCATAACGCCAACAGCTAACAAAACAAATATCGAGATACAGATAATTTCAATTATGCCGAAACCCATCATAGTCATTTCTTAACCGCTCTCTTTACCCTGCAATAGTAAAGCCTCCTTGTGATGTAGTTACATCACAATAAGTCGATAGATAAAATACTACCATTACACCAGCGTAGTCACGGCTCTTGTTCATAGACAAGGTATTTGCATTGTTGACAGCGTGACTAACTGTTCCGTCGTGTATTATTATAGCTCCGCCAGAGCCAAGTACACCATAGGCTGTACAGTGGACATACGCTATCATGTACTGAGGGGTGAGTCCGGCTGTGCGCTGTGCTGTGACATTACCTCCGTAGGTGTACGAAAATGTTCCATTGTGAAAAATCGTTCCTGAATAGTTTACAGTCGTGCCGAATTGCGTAACAGTCTTTGAAAAACTCGATGCGGCAAAAAGCTGAGGAGTATTTGGATTTATTCCGTAACGTAATACAAAGTCAGCGTCGGATCCATAGAATGGTTCATCTGCTTCGTACGTTGAATTGATGGTGTCGAACCTTGCTTTGACTTCTTGCTGCGTTAAACCAATATTCTCAGGATACAAAGCATCATTACTCGTCGAATCCGCAAATGCTGAAGTGGCCGGTACGGCAAAGGCAAGAACAACAACTATAGATACTACGGTTCTCAAAAATTTATTACCTTGCTTTCTTGTAGTTTTCACGTTAACCTCCAAACTTTCACTCTTGATAAACACTTACTGTAAGCATTGGCTCAAACCATACTGTCCACTGGATTCTCCTCTCTCTCGTTGACGCTTGTGCACAAGCCCAAGATCCGACCAAAATCTCAACTCAAAATGCGAGAATACTCTCTTTTCTTTTTGATTTCTTCATGTAGCCCAATAACAGGAGTATCCGTACCCCCAATAACGCGTTCTAATTGAGATTCAGGACATAAACTCCTATGTTTCTGCCAGAACCCATCGATAAAAGTGGTATTGTCTTCGGGAGTGATGTTGTTTAAGAATCACCGAACTGCAACGTCATTAGCAACAAACCATTTCAACGGTGCCCAGTTAAAGTGTCAACAATCACAAGGGAACGTGGGCTTGCTGCCCATCAAGGCTCCACACCTGATTTAGCTTGGAGGCACCAATGAGCACCAAGAGCAATAAGACTTCGACTCGGCTTTCACCACCAAACCTCAAACAGGTTACGACCATTTATATGCTTGCCTTCTCGCTCTTGAGTTCCTCGTTCGTAACAGTTTACTATCAAACCTATGAACAATTACAAGAGCAGGATAATTACCTCGTACTTACCATAATAACAAGCATTGCCATTGTAATGCTTGTCGTTTTTCTATTAAAGAGATTTATTCCACATTTGATGGATAAAGCCTTTTGGATTATCCTAAGCACTCTGGTCAATCTCATTCTGTGTTTTGTTTTATTCCTTTTATACACAAGTCAAGAATTGAGTCACTTAAAACATATTGGTTTATTGCTGGGCACCTGCTTTGCAGGTGCCTTGGTCTGTTGGGCGGAGCTTTTTAGTGTTTCCGACAGAAAGTCACTGTTGGCTTTTCTGCCATTTGCTTTGATTTTGTCAGTGCTGGCAAATGTGTTGCTCACTGCTCTTGGTCAAATAACTTACGAATATGTTATTCTCTTTTCATGTCTAGTCTCAACCTTAACAAACTTTGTCATTTTGTCGCACCAATACTTTGTTGCCCCAAAAGAAAACATACCACCTGAGCCAAAGATTTTTTTTCTCCAAATCAAAGCTGCACACATCTTCATCCTCGCTATGGGCATCGGAGCTTTGCGTGAAATAACCCGTCGACTCTCAAGTGGCGATTTTTACGAAACCCCGGATGCTCTATATCTGCTCCTGTGTCTCATTATTTACCTCGGGTTCGGGATTGCTGTCGGGTGTGCACTTTATCGTTCTGAAGAGCGAAGGGTCTTTTTGACCTATGGTTTGGTTCCTTTATTGTTGGCCTCTCTGCTGTGTTTGTTTTTGCATGCTGCTGACATTATCCCACTGCGAGGTATGTTTATCACGCTAGGAAATACTTCTTTTGTGCTTGGTTTCTTTTTTTGTCTCATATTCTATGCTAAACACAAGGGCTTTTCATGTGTTTCAATTATTGCCTTAGGGTATCTGGGCATGGCGGTTGGTATCGTATTTGGCCTTGTCATAGGCTCTCTAGTCCAAACGCTAGGGGTTGCCCTTGAGATTCAGGGGATTGCTTGCTTGGCCGCAAGTTTATTATGTGGAATAGGGCTTTTTCCTACTTTTAAAACTTTTGCAAAACAAGAGGCTATCATAACGCTTCAGGGCAGCAAAGTTAATGCAGTTCTTGATGTTGCCAACAAGATTCAAGATAGACAGTTCGATCTGCTCCTAAAAAAGGCGGGTCTAACTCCACGCGAACGAGAGGTAGCGTTACTCTGCGCAAAGGGTTATAGCAGAATACGCATTGCTGATAAATTGTTTATTGCAAATTCAACGGTACGGAATCATTTGACGGCAATTTATAAGTGTCTGGAAATTGTTGGCGAACAAAACATGATTGATCTTTATCAAGGATACAGGGAATAGAGGAAGGATGAGATGCTCCTACTTGTAAGTATCGGAGTGAGCAAGCACTCCCTCAAACCGATTAATCAGTGGCTCCTGAGGCTCAAGTGTTGGTGAAAAGTGGAGACATCACGTTCAGAGTTTCGCTGCCAGCGCATTACCCTGCGAACTGAACTTGGGTTGGCGCTACAGTTCAGCGTTTACTACTTATCCTACCGTGCTCGAGGACTACGGTTTTTTGGGCGTCTTCGGCTACCTCGGGGTCGTGGGTGACCACTATCAGCGTGCTTCCCTCGCTGTGCAATTGCTTGAAGATGTCGAGTACCATCACCTCGTTTGCCTCGTCGAGATTGCCAGTGGGCTCGTCGGCAAGAATCAGACTGGGGTGGTTGATCAGGGCACGCGCTATGCAGACTCGTTGCTGTTCGCCGCCGGAGAGCTGGCTCGGTAGATGGCGGGCACGGTGGCTCAAGCCCACGCGCTCCAGCGCCTCCAGAGCCTCCTCCTGGTCGGGCAGGCTGTGGTAGTACTGAGCAACCATGACGTTCTCTAGAGCCGTAAGGTAATTCACCAGATGGAATTGTTGAAAGATGAGTCCTATCTTGTCGCGCCTGATGGTTGTGAGACTCTTGCTGCTCTCCTTGGAGATGTCAACGCCATCCAGGATGACCGAGCCGGTGGTGGGCTTGTCCATGCAACCGATGATGTTCATCATGGTTGTCTTGCCACTACCGGACGGACCCATGATGGCCAGCCACTCCCCCTGCCCAACTGTCAGGTCAACATCTTGAAGAGCCTTGACTGCGCCAAAGGCTCGGGAGACGTCTTTGAGTTCGAGGATGTTCATCTTACTCTCCTTTAAGGACTATCGCGGGATCGATCTGCGTGGTTCCGCGCACGGGCAAGAGGCAGGCAAGCCCCGTCACCAGCACCGATACCACCAGCGTGAAAGGAATCATCAGGGGCTGGAACTCGATGGTGCGACTGAACACATTGGCGCTCACTGCTTGAGCAAAGAGAAAGCCCAACCCCACGCCGCCCAGACCGCCGATGACCCCCAGAACCAGACTCTCGCCCATGAACTCCATGATGATACTGAGGTTGGAAGCACCCAGAGCTTTGCGCAGGCCGATCTCGCGGCGGCGCTCACTCACCACCGCCATCATGGTGGTCGCCACACAGATCATGGTGAGCACGAGGATTACAAGCGTGACCAAGTAGACCAGGGACTGCAACTTGGCAAGCACCGTGTCTTCACTTTGTGTCACGCGCTTCACGAGGCGCGGCGCAATCCCCGGCACATCCTCAGCGATGGTTGCGACAAGGGCATCAAGCTCGTCTGTCGAGACGGAGACAGAGCACTCCACCAGATCGAGCCCCGCAGTCGTCGTGGTGCCCGAAGATGACAGCGCGGTATTGATAAACTCCTCCGTATGGCAGCTGGCACAGTCGCTTTCGCTCGTGTGCCCCGGAGGAAGAACGATGCTGGACAACCCGTCTGTCTCCCCCTGGGGTAATCCGTCCGTCTCCCCATCAGGGGAGGCTGCAAAAAGCCGCTCCGGATAGAGTTCATAGAAATCCTCCAACGAGAGAAAGACAAAGGCGTCCTCCTGGCTGCCACTGGTGACGATGCCGACGACCTGGTAGTCGTTGGCCTCTATGGTAAGGGGGTCGCCTGGCTTCAGTAGTATCGTTTCCGCAATCTCTCTGCCAACCAGTATCTCACCCGGAGCCTGTGGCCAGGCACCCTCAATCAGCCAGTAGGGCGAGGTGGTCTGCGCCTGGGCAAATTCGGTGCCAGCTGCGATGTAGGGCTGCCCGTTGATGAGCACATTCTCATAGCAAAACGGGGTGATGCCAATGGTTTCACCCGCAGGGAGCAAAGCTTTTGCCTTCTCGAAATCCTCGGGGTTGATACTGGAGCCTCCGTTTGAGGGGAGCAATACGAGATTCGCGCCATAGGAGCGGAACTCCTGACCCATCTGGCGAGGAATGTCGTAATAGACCGTTACCAGCCCCGACAGAATGGTTGCCCCTATCATAACCGAGAGAAGAGCGACCACCATGCGCGAGCGGCGGCGCAGAAGCGAGGTCAGCACCATCTTGAGGTAAAAGCTCCGACGCGTATGACGACTACCGGCCATGGAGCACCTCCGCCGGGTGCAGTGAGAGCAGCAGGCGGATGGAGGGTACGGAACCCGCAAGGGTAACCAGCACAACCAACACCGCAACGATAGGCGGCACCAACGAGTTTATCTCGATATCCGAGCTAAAGACCGTTTGAGCGATGATCTGGGCAAACCCGAGGCCGGCAAAGTAACCAACGATACCCCCCAGAACACAGGCGATCAAAATCTCTGCAAGCACCAGACGGAGCACGGCACCGTCATAGGCACCTATGGCCTTGAGGAGCCCTATCTCCCGGCCGCGCTCCATCACGCTTGCTGTAACCAGATTGGAGATGCCCAGGGCGGCACCCACGAGACTCAGTATGGTTATCAGTAACATCAAGAGCTGGGTCTTCTCAAGGATGGCACCCTCGCTCTGAGCTACCTGTCGTACGGGACGGGCAGCACCATCGGTGATCACCTCGTCGAGCTGGTAGCAGATGGCACTCACGTAGGCGGTGCAATACCAGGTCTCGTATTCCTGCTGCGAGAGAGCCTTGATGTTCTGAGCCGCCCGTTGTGCCAATTCGTTGTCCGGTGTGGTGAGCGCGCTCACCTCGATGCTGCTGACCAGGCCAGTCTTGTCGGCAAGATCCTGTGCGGTGGCAAGGGGGACGAAGATACGTTCGTCTTCATCGCTGCCTGCGCTGAAGATTCCCACCACGGTAAGCTCCCTGCTTCTGCCCTCGGTGCCGCTCACCGTAAAGGTGTCGCCCACCGCAAGCCCCCAGCGCTCGGCAACCACCGCCCCGAGCATCGCCGAGCCGTCCTGCGCATCATCTGCCCAAGCTCCAGTAACCTCCCACCAGCTGCGGAGATTCCGCATGCCGGTATCGACCTCCTCGCCCGTGGGGAGCGAAAGGTGCTGTGAGAACCAGGTGCCCGTGAGGGAGATAGAGGAGTCGTTCTGGCCATCGACCTGCACCGTGGTGGTGAAGTACGGTGCAAAATCAACGATATTATGTGCCCAGAAGATAGTCTTGATGCTTCCGAGCTCTGATTCCTGCAGGTAGCTGACGGGCAGTGCCTCATCGCCCTCCACCTCGTAGAGATCCTGGATCAGCGAGGCATCACGCGGGACGATGGTGATATTGGCTCCAAAGGTCTTGAGCTCGCGGTTGACCTTCTCGCCCACCCCCAGCATGACGTTGAGCATGGCTGTGGCAAGTGAGGCGCCCAAAGCGATGGTGAGGGCAATGAGCAGCATCTTACGACTCTGCCGGAAGAGCGTGCCTGCTACCATACGCCAAAACATGAGGCTGCTCCTTCCGGGAGGATGCTGGGGAGGGTCGAGGCGCTGAAGGACGCAAGGTGGACGGCTGTGTCAATTGGCCGCATGCGTGCCACCACCTCTGCCGAATATATCCTCATAGGATTCGAGCTCGGCTATCTCGACAGTCAGCTGCCCGTTGCCAACCACAAAATCGATCGGGATGGGGTTGCACCCACCCGTGAAGCCGATGGTCTGCTTGTTCATCACCACATCGCAGCGACGGCAGACGACCTCATTCTCCCGTTCATAATAGCCGGTCTCACCACATATCTGGCAGGCGTCGAGCCCCACGCCATAGACGGTCTCGTTCTTGCGTATGACGATGAAGCGCACCTCTGTGCCCGCCTCGGTGTAATATGCAAAGCGGTGGAGATGGCCGTCCTCCACCTGGGTGAGCGGGATGACGACTTGCCCATTCACATACTGAGCGTCCTCGACAGGAGACAGCTCTATGCCGCGCTCGTCATAGGCGCGCACCACGGTGAGGCTCAGAGTTACCGCCACGCAGGCAAAAAGCAGCAGCACGGACCAGCGCTTGACACTGCGGGCAAGGGCTCGAACCTTACGCTTCTGGGCAGGGTTCAGCGCAGGATCCGGCACAACGCGCCTGTTTCTAATCCAGAGAAAGACGGTGAGAACCAGACAGACCAGGAGAATCGCGTAGGTAAAGAAATCGCGGTAGTTGATGGTGAAGACGAGGATCTGAAAGAGCCAACTGCTCAGGCGCACGACCCCGCGTGCAACCAGATACTGGGCAACAGTGGAGATCTGGATTACCATATTGATAAGAAGCCCCAGGGTGAATACCACCAATTGAGTCCTCTGCTCCAGCTTTGAACTGACCTTTATGAGAGAGATGGCAGCGATGGCCACCACTGCGAGCCCCGCGAGCCAGCCCACCAGCTTGAACAGCACATCGACGGTGAGTATGTCCATACCGGGAGGCGTAAACCCCGTGGGAGCCAAAAGCACGCCGCGCAGGAAGTAGACCACCAGGGTCATCGTCAGCACGAGGCAGGACAGGCAACGAAGCAGCGCCACGGGCTTCCTCTGACTGCTGCCGCGACCCCTCAGCCACAGCGTGAGGAGAAAGACCACACCCACCGCCGCCGACACCGCGAGAAGCGGCATATCCCAACGCTCAGTGACGATCCACACCGTCAGGTATTTAAGCAAAGCCAGAACTACCGCAGCGCCCCCACCCAACCAAAGGCCGAGCCGGAAGAACCGAGCCAGAGCCTCGTCATCCTGCTTATGCACTGCAACAAAGAACAGTGAGAGGACGATGACTGAGGCGACGGAGCCCTGTATGCTTTGAATCAGATACCCTAACAAAATACTGCCTTTGCGGCTCGATCCCTATGGATACTGCGGTTTTGCTCTAAAGCCGCAAAAGCCAAGGCATGCTGCCCCAGCTTTTACGGTTGTCTTACAAGGGCATCTCTACTGATGCCACGAGCTCATAGCCTTGTCTGTCCGGCTTGTCTACCACTCATGCGGGATGTAGTCGAAGTCCCACTCAGCAACAAGGGGAGTCGTCCAGAACTTCCCGGACACGCCCGTCTCCTCATCAGTGTGAATCAGGTAGCCCTGCGACACGGGGCTCTCAATGATGAAGCGAACCTTGTACTTACCGGCCTTTCCCAGGTTGATGTTGGCTCCGTAATGAGGACCGTCATCAGCGTTCATGGGCATGAAGGCACCTTCAAGTACCCGCTTGCCGTTCTCGTCGTCGATCTCATAGGTCACCGTAAGATTGGGCACGAAGGATCCAACCGGATACCCCAGCTCGTTTGGCCCAGCTGAGATATCGGCTTCGATGTGCATGTCCGCCTGGCTCTTGGGCAGCACATCCTTTGCCGGCTCCATATCCACCGGCTGAAAATACACGCCGGCTACGTTGAGCGGGCCGAGCACGATATCATCGCCGATTGGGAACTCTTCAAATCCGCCTGCATCTCCAGGAGCGACTGCACCCGTGTCAGCGGTGCCCGTGCTGTCCGTGCATCCTGTGAACGCAAAGACTCCCAACAAGGCAACCATGGCGAGCGCTACCAGCTTCTTGACTTTCATTTGCTTTCCTCCAACTTCATTCGGGTTTTCTTCCATCTTCTGACTTGTATGATCACGGTCACAACAGTGACCGCTAACACCACGAGCTGCGGTATCAGTGTCTCAAGCGTGGGATAGATACCTAAGATGTCCACCGTTCCCATGCCGGAGATTGAGGTAACGCTTATCAGGTTGCCTTCCTGGAGCTCCTTGATCCCTGCACCGACGAAGGTTACCGCCATCGCAAAGAGCAGAACGCTGGTCCCTGCAAAGAACGGTTTGAGCGGAATCCTGATGCCGAACACCCGTATAGCAACGAAAAGGATGACCAGGAGCACACAGCCTATGCCCAGACCAAGCCAGATCATATTCGTCTGGTCGGCGGTCTTATTGGGCAGGAGCGCTGCGTAGAACAATATCGTCTCCGCGCCCTCTCTAAATACGGCAAGGAACGCCGCAAAAGCCAGCGAGAAGACACTCCCCCGAGAAATCGAGGTCTGAACATGCCCCTCGATATAAGAACTCCAGGCGGCGCTTTCCGCCTTCGAGATCATCCAGTTGCTCACATAGAACAAGACGATGACCGCTATCAGCATGGTGGCACCCTCAAGGATCTCCTGGCTCTCGCCATTTGCCCCAGAAAGGGCGTTGAGGATAAACGCCATGAGCACACTGGCTGCCAGCGCGATCAGTGAACCGATGTAGACGAGACGAACCTTATCCTTGTTGCCGCTCTTTATCAGGTAGGCGATGATGGCGCCCACGACAAGAATTGCCTCAAAGCCCTCGCGTACGATAATGCCCAGCGACGCCAGGAAGAACGCACCGCCTCCGCCTCCGGATTGGGTGCCGTCGAGCGTCGCAGCATCCTCATGCAGGTGCACATCGAGTGCTTCGAGCGTGCTGAGAACCAACACGTCGTCACCCTCGGTCATCGCGCGCTTGATGGCACTGAAGTTGTATTCCACCTCAGCCGCCCGCTCACCCGATATAAACGCCTGAACCGTTGACTCGAAGCCCAGCTTCTCGTAGTAGCCGTAGTAGACCTTGTCTACCTCTTTCTTGGCGCCTTCTACGTCTCCGCTCTGATAGAGCACGTAAGAATTATCGAGGATGTCACCCATCTCGTCGGCCATCAAAGTCCAGTTCGCAAACTGGCTCCCCTCGTCCTCTGCGGCCAAGGCAGTACTCGGCACAGCAAAGATAAGCAGGAACACTACTGCGACTACACGCGTTAACTTACGCATCCTCACCTCCTTGTAGTTGATGCCCATTTCGACCTATCGACTTCTGCCTGTTTCAGCGCACGCAGTCGACTGTCTTTTGAGTTAGGAAAACCTAACTTCGTGGATGTTAGACCATTCTAACTACCAGGTCAATAAGGAATTGAGAAGTTGGGGGAAAAGAAAGTTTAGTTTTGGGACTGGTTGCTATTCGCCTTCGTGTAGGTACCGTTTAAGGACATTGACGACCTGATTGAAGTCGAGTGGCTTGCCGATGTGACCGTTCATTCCACTGACAAAGCAGGTGTCGATGTCTTCCTGGAAGACATTTGCTGTCATCGCGATGATCGGCAGCTCCCTGGCGTTTGCAAGGCCGCTGGCGCGAATCTCCCGCGTTGCTTCAAGACCGTTTTTCTCGGGCATCTGCATATCCATGAAAACCAGCTGATAGCAGTCAGGGGCTTCTGTGTACATTCGCACGGCCTCCAGACCATTTTTTGCCCAATGGATAGTGAGCCCCGTGTCTTCCAGTAAAGCCTCGAGTATCTCAAAGTTCACTTCATTATCCTCAGCGACAAGGATGGTTGAACCTGTGAAGTCAACGGCATTCCTCTCGAGCATCTGAGCAATGCCATAACCGTCCAAAACCGGATCATTCCCCCACGAACGAACGACATTGGGAGTGGCCAGCCCTGTTTGGTTTTCGTTGAGGCTCGCATCGGTTCTCACAAGCTCCTTAGCGAAGCGTACTGTGAAGCTGAAGGTCGAACCCACCCCAAACTCGGACTCGACCTCTATCGCACCGCCCATCATCTCAACGACGCGCTTGGATATGGCAAGCCCAAGGCCTGTTCCGCCATATCTACGCGAAGTCGAGGAATCAGCTTGCTCAAAGGAGCTGAAGAGGCGTTGCTGCTGTTCAGCCGTAATGCCTATGCCGGAATCCTCCACTGAAGCGCCTAGGAGGCACCCCTTGTCATCGCTTTCCAGGAGCCTGAAGCTGAGGTCGATGGTTCCGTCCATCGGTGTGAACTTCACCGCATTGCTCACAAGGTTCGTAATCACCTGGGCAAAGCGCTGTGCATCACCAACCATGCGATCAGGGATAGCAGGATCGATGGTCAGCGTAAACCGCTGGCTCTTCTCATTGATACGAAAACTCATGATGCTAACAACCCGATCGACCAGTGCCTCAAACGAGAAAAGCTCGTGAACCAGTTCAAGCCGGTCCGCCTCTATTTTGGACATATCGAGAATGTCGTTGATGACCCCGAGGAGATGCGCCGAGGCACCCTTGATCTTCTTGAGGCGTTCATCCTTGGCTGCAGGATCGTCGCTTGCCAAGGCAAGATCGGTCATGCCGACGATGGCATTCATGGGGGTACGGATCTCATGACTCATGTTGGCAAGGAAGTTCCCTTTAGCGCGTGAACTGATGAGCGCCTCCTCGCGTGCTTGGATCAAAGCTGTGAGTGCGCTCTGCCTGAAAACCGCATTGACAAGCAGCATGCCTACCGAGTGCAGGATATCGATTTCAGAAGAGTCAAAGACGCGCACCTTGTCATAATTCCTGAAACTAACAATACCCCAGAATGCATCTTGCATGAATATCGGGATGAGCGAGAAGGATTTAAGCTCATTGTTGCTGGCGAAAGAGAAGGCATGGCTCCATTCCTCGGGTGATTCCGCAGTGATGCTCCTGCCCTTGGACAGGCGAGCGACAGAATTTTCGAGCGTGCCATCGATTCGATAATTGAGCGTGCGCGCCTTGACCTTCTCGGGCGTATCCTCATCAAGCACCGCATAGACCCCTTGGTTTGGGCACTCCTTAACGAGCTCAAAGACAAGATCCTCTCCCGTGCTTTGCTCGGTTGACCAAGGCGTCGCCCCCTTATTGCGCCAGATGTGTATGGATTCTACCCCGAGACCCTCTGCGATTAGATCCATGCCCTCTTGGAGGGCGCGGTCGTCCTCATCCTCATCCGAGCGAAGCAGAACCATCGCCATCTTGTTGACGAGCTCGCGGAGGTGCTCATTGTGCATGACAGTCTTCGCAGCAGCGTCTGCACGGTGCTTCTCAATATCGTAGATGCGCCGTTGGAACAGGGCAACAAAGCCGACAAAGAAACCAGCGACCAGGATGGACTGTATCTGGTCGACGAATTGCTGGAAAGACGTCATCGACGGAATGTTGATAAGAGAATTCCCTTGCAAGGCAACCACATAGCAGGCGATGATAACGACGATATGGACGGACAGAAGTACGATGCGCATCCTGCCTCTTGCCAGGATGAAGATGATGGTCATGCTCATCACGAAATACGCGGCCATACCGCTATCAAAACCACCGTTTTTGAAAAACAGGAGAGGAAACAGCACGTCGCCCAGAATAACAAGGTAAATTGGTAAGCCTATGGCGTGCAGATTGAAGCGATTGGTAAGAAAGAGGAATACGATGATCAGGAGAGCTAGGACAATCGTGGTGATCATGACGAACGGTGGCATCCACTCAATGGCACGCGCAATGCCCGAACAGAAAACTGCCACCAAGCCAAAGCAGCAGACCATGTTGAGAATGCGTGCCTCAAGGACAAGCTCTTCAGAGAAGAAGAGTTTCTTTATGAAATTGCTTAAAAAATCCCTGATCCTGTTCATGGGCTTATACTAGCACAGGGCAGCCTGCAAGCCGTGGCTCTGCGCATGCCATCTGTCGGGATGAAAAGACAGTGCAAGCAGGCGGAGGCTGAGCGAGCGGCACCGCTTGACAATTGAGAACTGTCACACTCCCGCTCAGATGGGAGGTATCAGCCGCCGAACTCCTCGGGTGCCCGGTTCTCCGCAGCTTCTGCGCCCGCCTCATCAGCAGCGCGGATGACCGCACGACGCACTTTTCCGTTGACGGTCTTTGGCAGCTCAGGCACATAGGAGATGATGCGCGGGTACTTATAGGGGGCAGTCGTCTGCTTCACCCAGTCCTGCAACTCGAGCGTGAGCTCCTCGGTTCCCTCAAAGCCAGCCGAGAGCACAACCGTTGCCTTGACGGCACGGCCGCGCACGGGGTCAGGCACGCCGGTGACCGCGCATTCCTGCACGGCGGGATGTGTGAGCAGCACGCTTTCAATCTCAAAAGGGCCGATGCGGTAGCCGCTCGACTTGATGACATCGTCATTCCTGCCTACGTACCAGTAATAGCCGTCCTCGTCGCGCCAAGCGGTGTCGCCCGTGTGGTACCAACCGTCATAAATCGCCTCCGCCGTGCGCTCCGGATTGCGGTAATACTCGATCATGAGGCCAGGCGGAAAGGGCTGCTTCGGATTCCCGGTCTCAGTACAGATACATATCTCCCCCGTCTGACCATCTGCACACTCCTTGCCCTCCTCGTCAAGGATGCGCGTCTCATACAGAGGTATCGGTTTGCCCATGGAGCCGGGCTTGGGCACCATGCCAACGGAGTTGCAGATGGTGACCACCGTCTCCGTCTGTCCAAAACCCTCGGTCAGATACAGTCCGGTACGCTCATACCAGCTCTCGAAGAGGTCGGGGTTCAACGCCTCCCCCGCCGTCACGCTGTACTCAAGCGAAGAGAGGTCGTATGCATCCACGTTACCCTGCATGATGAGACGAAACATGGTCGGGGGGCAGCACAGGGTAGAGATGCGGTAGCGCTCGATGAGTGCGCATATCTCATCGCTGACAAAGCGGTCAAAGTCGTAGGTGAAGACACAGGCCTCCATCAGCCATTGTCCATAGAGCTTGCCCCAAACCGCCTTGCCCCAGCCGGTGTCAGCGATGGTAAAGTGGATACCGCCGTCGCTTTTCACGTTCTGCCAATGTTTTGCTGTGCCCAGATGGGCGAGCGAATAGCTGCTGTCGTGGAGTACCATCTTGGGGTTCCCGCTGGTACCGGATGAGAAATACATGATCATGGGGTCTTTTGCCAGAGTTGCCCGCGGCTTGAAGTCAGG
>JAITOC010000105.1 GCA_031290175.1 Coriobacteriales bacterium
TGGAGATTGGCATGACGCCCCGCTACGTTATTACGGGCACGCCAAAAGAAGAGTTCAAGCGCAGGATTGATGCGCTGTTTGAGCACTATGGTGTGGAGGGCTGTACGGCAAAAGCCAACTCAGACTTGTTTGAGTTGCACCAGTGGATAAAGAACGAGCCCGTCGACCTGCTGCTTGGCAGCTCCTATGGCAAGCAGATAGCACGGGCGGCGGACATCCCCTTTGTGCGGGCAGGCTTTCCGGTATTGGATCGCTACGCCGGCCCGCTGTTGCCCATCGTAGGCTACAACGGCGGCATCCGCCTTATCGAGAGAATCACCAACGCCCTGATGGATCGCTACGACCGTGACTGCTCAGACGAGGATTTCGAGGTTGTTATGTAGGAGTAAGTAGATTGCGGGTCAAGCCCTGGGTGACGGGGTGGGTAGCACGGGTAACTCGGGTGGCGGAGCAGGAGCGGGCGGGCACGGGCGGCACGCAGGTGTCGCGGATTAAGGAGGCGTCAAAATGGAAACAAGCGTGGATTTCACGGAAGCACCTACAACGAGCGGGGCAAGCTCCGTCATTGCCCCTGTCATCACGCACGTGGCTGAGGTTACTCTCACGCACGAAGCATCTGCCCCGTCTTCTCCGGGCATCCTGCAAGAGCGCTCGGGCTCGATTTCGTGCTCGAAAAAAAAGGGACGCAGCATCGAGTGCGAGAAAGAAAGCGTCTCGGGTGCGGTCAGCCAGCGTGCCTGTGTGTATTGCGGCGCGCGCGTGGTCTTAAACCCCATCACCGACGCCTATCACATCGTGCACGGGCCGATCGGCTGTGCGAGCTACACCTGGGACATCCGCGGGAGCCTCACCTCTGACTCCGAGATATACCGGAACAGCTTCTCGACGGATCTGCGTGAAACGGACATCGTGTTTGGTGGGGCAGAAAAGCTGACAAAGGCCATCGACGAGCTGGTTGAAAAGGCTGCGCCCAAACTGATTTTTGTCTACGCGACCTGCATTGTGGGCGTAATTGGCGATGACGTAGAGGCCGTCTGCCGCATGGCGGAGCACAAGCACGGTGGGGGGCTGCGCGTGATCCCCGTTAAGGCACCGGGCTTCTCGGGCACGAAAACGCAGGGCTACAAACTGGCATGCGATGCAATCATGGAGTTGCTGCTGCCCCATCGTGAGCAACCTCAGCAGTTTGGCATCAACATCCTGGGCGACTACAACCTTGCAGGTGAGATGTGGATAATCAAGGGCTATCTGGAGGATCTGGGCATCCCTGTGCTCAGCACGATCACGGGCGACGCAAGCCATGACAAGCTGATCCGGGCTCCTGGTGCTCTGCTGAATATCGTGCAATGCGCGGGAAGCTCGTCATATCTGGCAAATCGTATGGAGGAGGAGTTTGGTATCCCCCACATCAAGGTCAGCTTCTTTGGGGTGGAGGATACTTCCGCGTCGATCCTTCGTGTTGCAGAAGCCCTGGGAGACCCGGACATTTTTGCTCGCGCCCGCGCGTTCGTGGTTCGGCGATCGGCTGAGGCAAGGCCGTTCATCGAGCAGTACCGCCCTAAGCTCGCGGGCAAGCGTGCCGCAATCTTTGTAGGCGGCGGCTTCAAGGCGATCTCACTCATACGGCAGTTTAACGAGCTGGGCATCAAGACCGTTGTGGTGGGGACGCAGACGGGCAAACAGGATGAGTACGAGCTCATCGGCGAGCTTGTTGATGCAGACACCGTCATACTCGACGACGCAAACCCCGCGGAGCTTGAGCAGTTCATGCTTGAGAAGCAGGCGGATATCCTGGTCGGCGGCGTTAAGGAGCGTCCGCTCGCCTACAAACTGGGCGTCGCCTTCTGCGACCACAATCATGAGCGCAAACACCCCCTCGCAGGCTTCGAGGGCATCGAGAGCTTCATCCGCGAAATCAACCTGTCGATAAACAGCCCCGTCTGGCAATTCGTAAGGGGGGATCGGGGATGACACAAGCAAGACAAAGGTACCGCCCCCAATTGTCCCGAATCGATAAAGGAGGGTACTACCTATGAGTGACAATCTTGTTAATCTGAACGTGAACCCCTGCAAGATGTGCATGCCGATGGGGGCGGTAACGGCGCTGTATGGCATACGGGGTTGCATGTCGATCCTGCATGGCTCCCAGGGCTGCGCCACCTATATGCGGCGCCACCTGGCGACGCACTTCAACGAGCCGATTGACATAGCCTCGTCTGCGCTGACGGAGCAGGGCACGGTATTTGGCGGCGAAGCCAACCTGCTCAAGGGGCTCAGCAATCTGATAGAGCTCTATCACCCCGAGGTAATCGGCGTCTGCACAACCTGTCTGGCAGAGACCATCGGCGAGGACACCCGGGCTATCATCAACAAGTTCTACGAGCAGAATCCCGGTCTTGCCGTGAAGATCATCGACGTATCCTCACCGGGTTATGGTGGTACGCAAAACGAGGGCTTCTTTGCCGCCGTACGCGCCGTAATCGAGCAGGTCGAGCCAGTCGAGTTGGGACAAGGACACAAGGGGGACGGTTCTTTTTGTGTTCTTGAGGACGCTGAGAACAGCAAGATAATTGAGAACACAAAAAGAACCGTCCCCCTTGTGTCCTCTGTGTCCCCTGACAAAGGCTGGATAAACATCATAACGCCGATGATCTCTCCCGCTGACACACGCTGGTTGAAAGGCTTCTTGCGCGAGCTTGGGCTCGATTTTATCCTCATGCCCGACCTGTCCGATAATCTGGACGGCGTAACCGTGAAGACCTACCAGCGCCTGAAAATAGGCGGCACACCGCTGAGCGAGGTCGCACGGATGGCGGGCGCTCAGCTGACGGTCGAGTTCTCCGAGTACACGAAACCAGGCGAGTCACCTGCTGTTTTCCTGAATCAGGCACACGGTGTGCCCTACGTGCAGCTGCCCCTGCCGATGGGGATTCGTGGCATGGATGCCTTCATTGAGGCGCTGCAGGAGCAGGGCGGCCTTGTGAGCGACGAGCTGCTGCGCGCGCGCGGGCGCTATCTGGACGCGATGGTAGACGGGCACAAGTATTGCGCGCGAGCCCGGGCTGCTGTGTTTGGGGAGCCCGACTTTGTTACCGCGACCGTGCGCCTGTGCTGCGAGAACGGCATTGTGCCCGTAATTGCGGCGACGGGCTCGGTGTGCGCGGACTTGAAGCCGTCGATTGAGGCGGAGATAGCTGCGTGCGCAGACATCAGTTTTGCCGAGAAGGCCGAGATCAGGGACGACTGCGATTTTGACACCATCGAGAAGTACTGCCAGGAGCTCGGCGCGAATCTGATGATTGGTAGCTCCGAGGGCAGGCGCATCGCCCGTCGGCTGGGTATCCCCCTGATACGCTGCGCGTTTCCCATTCACGACCACGTGGGCGGACAACGGGTGCGCACGCTCGGTTTTGACGGCTCCCTCAACATCCTGGATCAGGTTGCCAACGCCATGCTCGACAAAACCTCAGCGAGCTTCCGCACCGAGCTCTACCAGAAGTTCTACAAAGATGAAGTAGGGGCAGCAAGTTGAAGTGGGACACAAGGGGGGCGGGACAAATGGGGACGGTACCTTTGTCTTGCGAACCCCAGCAAGACAAAGGTACCGTCCCCATTTGTCCAAGCGAAAGGAGCACGTATGGTATCGCCAAAGTATCACATTATCGTATGCACGAGTTGTCGCATCAACGGCATACAAAAAGGCATGTGCTTTCAAAAGGGGAGTGTGGGTCTGGTTCAGAAGTTCCTCGAGGAAATCGAGGACAGAGACTTGATTGACGACTGCATGGTGACCAATACCGGTTGCTTCGGCATCTGCGATAAAGGCCCCGTTGCTGTTATCTACCCTGAGGGAACATGGTATGGCAACCTCGATGAAGACGCCGTCGAAGAGATTTGCGAACAACACCTCGAGAACGGTAACCCCGTCGATGCATACAGGATATAGGGTACCTCTCATAATCGACTGCACTCTCTCGTGCATTGCAGGTCTTGCTAGCAGTGCTAAGCAACTGCGCCGTTTTCAGACTCTGCTGATCAAAACCGGCGTGGACGCAATTGAGCTGCCAAGTGGAGAGACAAACGTCCCCTATCAACTCTATCAACCTCCCGCTGACCTACCCTCCACCCCCCTGCGCATTCAGGGCTTGGACGATGTCTTGCTGGGCGACTACCGAACGACATTCGAGGGGCTTCTCCGCGACTTCCCTGAAGACGTGGAATTCTGCCCGACCAATCGGCTTGGCCTTGCGACCGCTACTGCGGTGGAGTGGGCGCTGTTCAACCCGCACGCCACACTGGTGACGAGCTTTGGCGGTATCGGTGGGTTTGCCGCCACGGAAGAGGTCATCATGGCGCTGAGCCTCCTGGGTTTGCGGAGAGCCACGACAGGCTACGATTGCTTTCCCGAGATGGCGGAGTTGTTCGAACAGCTGGTCAAACGTTCGTTTCGTGGCGATAAGGCGATTATTGGTAAGCAGATATTCTCCGTTGAGTCGGGCATCCACGTTGACGGCATCAGCAAAGAGCCGCGCTGCTACGAGCCCTTTCCGCCTGAGGCCGTTGGGCAGCGCCGGACTATCATCATGGGCAAACAGAGCGGAGCGTCCTCCGTGCGGCTGAAACTCAAGGAGCTCGGAATCACCTGCCTCGAAACTTCCGACGAAACCTCGATTTCCGCCCTTCTCGCCGAGGTAAAGCGTGCCGGCACAGAGAAGAACGGCGCGCTGAGCGAAGATGAGTTTCGTGCCCTTGCGCAGGGGGACGGTTCTTTTTGTGTTCTTGAGGACGCTGAGAATAGTAAGATGATTGAGAACACAAAAAGAACCGTCCCCCTTGTGTCGCCCCTTGTGTCGCCCCTTGTGTCGCCCCTTGTGTCGCCCCTTGTGTCGCCCCTTTTGTCGCCACAAGTGTCGCCCCTTGTGTCCCCAGAGTACCAAAAAACCGGCGCCCTTGTGGTCTCCCCCCCGGTGTCCC
>JAITOC010000062.1 GCA_031290175.1 Coriobacteriales bacterium
CACGGTGATGTTTGCACCTTTTGTCTTTGAGCCCGCCAAGACATCTAAGACGGCGTTTTTAGAGGCTAGCGGCCGTATGAGGTAGGTGCTAGAGGTGGTAAGCGGGGCGGGAAGCGCCAAGGGGGCAAGGGCGCTGTCGTCTGTGGGAGGGTCGGCTTCGAGGGAGTCGCCTTCAGGAACCTCGCCTGCGAGAGGATCAGAGGCAGAGGGGTCAGGGACATCCGACGAAACGCTCTCGTCGGCAGCGTCGTCAGGGGCGGCATCGAGAGCCGCCCCTTCAGAGGCATCGGTGTCTGGTAAGACACCTTCATCAACAGCTTCAAGTACACCTTCGGCAGAGAGGTCGTTCCCGACAAGATCGTCACTGCTCGCGGCAAATGCCAGCGTGGGCGTTAGCACGAGCAGGACGCTCAGGAGAAGAGCCGGCACTTTCTTTGAGATACCCTTCATTACAATCCCCTTGCCCTCGGTGCCCAATAATCAGCTCTCGTCCCCCTCAGAGCTCTCCCCAGACTCGTCCTCAGAGCTCTTCTCAAGCACATCATCCTCAGGTGTCTCCTCAGGCACGTCCTCGGAATCCTCCTCGGCGTTCTTCTCGACATCTTCAGTTACGAAGCCGATGGAGCCGAGCAGTTCGTCGAGTTCGGCGACATCGTTGAGGTTGGCGCGTGTTGGCAGTATGCCACTTATAGCAGGGTCATCAGGTCCCACACTGTAGGTCAAGGGTACTTCGCCACCCATGAACAGGTCGCTGTCATCAGATGAGAACACCATTTCCATCAGTTGTGATACGTCTGTGCTCTCATCCTCCGGTATGGGGTCAAGGATGTGAAGCAGATCGCGCTCCTCCAGGCCGGCCTTGAGTTCCTCGATAGCCTTGCCGCCGATGCCCTCTATGTGAAGCAAGTCCTCTTCGGTCTTGCCGACAAGATCGCCGACGGTCTCGATGCCCACCTCGGAGAACTTATTTGCCCAGCGCTGAGAGACGCCGAGGTCGTCAAAGATATAGAGGCGTGCCATCTCGAGCGGTATGGCGTGGGCGCGCTTGGCGTCCATCATGCCACCAAGATAGCTTGCTATCCCATTGGACAGGCTGATGTATTCCTCGCCGTCGAGGGACCACTCCGCTGGTTGCGGCAAGAGATCCTCAAGCTCACGAAGCTCACTCGGTGCCCACTCGGGCAGTTCTTCCATCTTGCCTCGACGCTCCTCAAGCGGCTCTCCCTTGTAGGTGAGATTGATGTCGCGATAGCGCTTGAGCCCGGTACCAGCAGGGATGGGCTTGCCGATGATGACGTTTTCTTTGAGCCCGAGCAGGTCGTCGGCCTTGCCTTCTATGGCGGCGTCGGTAAGCACCTTCGTCGTCTCCTGGAAGGAGGCCGCTGAAAGGAAGGAATCCGTGGCGAGCGAAGCCTTGGTGATACCAAGCAACAACGGCGAACCAACCGGCACTTCTCCACCATCAAGGGCAATGCGTTCCGCCTCACGGGCAAACTGGTAGGCATCGACCTGCTTGCCAGGCAGATAACCGGATTCGCCAGAATCCGTGACGGCTACCTTGCGGAGCATCTGACGGGCTATGACTTCGATATGCTTGTCGTTGATGTCAACACCCTGGCTGATGTAGACGTCCTGCACCTGCTTGACGATATAGCTCAGTGTGCGGTTTGGGTTGGTCAGACGGAGCAGGTCATGCGGGTTGATAGAACCCTTGGTCAACTGCTGGCCGATCTCAACCTGTGCACCGTCCTCACTGCCGGGCAGAAGCGTAGCACGTGCCGATATCAGGTATTCGCGGAAGTTGCCTTGCTGATCCGAGATTGTCAGCGTGCGCTGGTTGCGGTCACCTGAAACCTGCAGGGTACCAGAGATTTCGGCAAGGATCGCCTGCCCCTTGGGGCGCCGTGCCTCAAAGAGCTCGGTGACACGGGGGAGGCCGTGAGTGATGTCCTCGCCGGCAACACCGCCGGTATGGAAGGTACGCATCGTCAACTGCGTGCCTGGCTCACCGATGGACTGTGCCGCGATGATACCAACAGCCGTGCCGATGTTGACCGGTCGAGAAGCCGCAAGATCCCAGCCATAGCACTTCTGGCATACGCCCCTGTGCGCGTGGCAGGTCATGATCGTTCGCACGTAAGCCGTGGTCAAACCGGCATCAAGCAGTTTTTGAATATCGGCAACCTGCGTGATGTACTCCCCTTTGTCGAGAAGTATCTCACCGGTCTTGGGGTCTACGCTCGGGCCTTGCAGGCAGCGACCGACGAGGTTGCGGTCAGGCTCGCCCTTGTCATTAAACAGGTTGTAGTTGATGCCGTCATCGGTACCGCAGTCAATCTCGCGCACGATGACATCCTGTGCCACATCGACAAGACGACGCGTGAGGTACCCGGAGTCTGCGGTGCGAAGCGCCGTGTCAGCCAAGCCCTTGCGGGCACCGTGTGTCGAGATGAAGTACTCAAGAACGGAGAGACCCTCGCGGAAGTTCGCCTTAATCGGGCGGTCGATGATCTCACCCTTTGGGTCAGACATGAGGCCGCGCATACCGGCGAGCTGGCGAATCTGCTTGATGTCGCCTCGCGCTCCGGAAAAAGCCATCATGTAGATGGGATTGAACTTGTCGAAGTTCGCCGCCATCGCCTCTCCGACTTCTTCGTTCGCGGCGTTCCAGATGTCAACCACCTGGCGCTTGCGCTCATCGCTGCTCATGAAGCCGAGCTCATAGTCAGCATCGATAGCTGCAACCTTCTTGTCAGCCGCAGCAAGGATACCCTCTTTCTGCGGTGGCACGGTTGCGTCATAGACGGCGACGGTAACGCCTGCGCGTGTCGCATAGTGGAAGCCGATCGCCTTCAGGCCATCGAGTATCTCAGGCATCTGAGCGATGGAGTAGCGGTTTGTGCAGTTCTCAACCAGCCGCGCGATCTCCCTCTTGTTCATCTCGAAGTTCACATAGGGGTGGTCATCGGGCAGCACGCCGTTGAAGACGATACGACCGACCGTCGTCTCGATACGCCCTCCCGCCACGCGCTCCTCAAACAGACCGTAGGAGGTCTCCACCACAGTATCTCGCTTGAGGCGAACCTGGATACGTGCCTGAAGATCGACTTCGGCACGGGAATCATACGCGTTGAGTGCATCTTTGAAGTCCATGAATGCACGACCTTCACCAGGGAAGCCATCGCGGGCTGCCGTGAGGTAATACAGGCCGATGATCATGTCCTGCGTCGGCACTGCAAGCGGACGGCCATGCGCAGGTGACTTGATATTGTTGGCGGAGAGCATGAGCACGCGAGCCTCAGCCTGAGCCTCGCTGGAAAGCGGCACGTGAACCGCCATCTGATCGCCATCGAAGTCTGCATTGAACGCGGTGCAGACGAGGGGGTGCAGACGGATGGATTTGCCCTCGACCAAAACCGGCTCAAAGGCCTGAATGCCAAGACGGTGCAGGGTTGGGGCGCGGTTCAGGAGCACGGGGTGCTCTGCGATGACCTCTTCAAGCACGTCCCACACGGTGGTGGAGACGGCGCGATCGACCATCTTCTTGGCCGCCTTGACGTTAGGTGAATGCTCTAGCTCAACGAGACGCTTAACCACAAAGGGCTTGAAGAGCTCGAGTGCCATGATCTTGGGGAGTCCACACTGGTAGAGCTTGAGCTGCGGGCCAACGACGATGACCGAACGACCCGAGTAGTCAACGCGCTTGCCGAGCAGGTTCTGGCGGAAGCGTCCCTGCTTACCCTTGAGCATGTCACTTATCGACTTCAGGGGACGGTTGCCGGGGCCTGTGACCGGGCGACCGCGGCGGCCGTTGTCAAACAGCGAGTCCACGGCTTCCTGCAACATGCGCTTCTCGTTGTTCACGATGATCTCGGGTGCCCCGAGATCGAGCAGGCGCTTGAGGCGGTTGTTGCGGTTGATGACGCGTCGATACAGGTCATTGAGGTCACTCGTTGCAAAGCGCCCACCGTCGAGCTGCACCATCGGGCGCAGGTCGGGCGGGATGACCGGGATAACATCGAGAATCATGTCCTCAGGCTTGTTCTCACTTTTGATGAACGCGTCTACCACCTTGAGGCGCTTGATTGCCTTGATGCGCTTCTGTCCTTTTCCGTCAGCGATGATCTCGCGCAGGAAGGTGGTGGTCTCCTGCAGGTCGAGTGCACGCAGAAGGTCACGCACGGCCTCAGCACCCACGCCACCGCGGAAGTAGTCGCTGTAGTTCAGGCGCATCTCGCGATACAGGGATTCGTCGCCAACGAGCTGCTTGGCGGAAAGTCGCATGAAGGCATCGAATGCCTCAGTGCGGAGTTCCTTGCGCTCAGAGAACTCTTCGCGCAGCTCGATGATCTCTTCCTCAACCTCTTCAGGGCTCAGGCGTTCATCGGTTTCTTCTTCAGCGGCGTATTCGTCGTCGTTTGCAAAAGCCACGGAGAGTCGGCGCGTTGCCTCAATCGCACGCTCGAGCTCGGCCTCAAGTTCTTCGAGGTCAGCATCGAGTTCGTCCTTGAGTTCTACGGCGTCGGCATCGCGTGCCTCCTCGTCGACCCAGGTGATGATAGACGAGGCAAAATAGAGCACCTTTTCGAGCTCCTTGGGCGGGATGTCGAGCAGATAGCCGAGGCGCGAGGGGGAGCCTTTGAAGTACCAGATGTGGCTGACGGGCGCGGCGAGCTCGATATGACCCATGCGCTCACGACGCACTTTTGCACGCGTGACCTCGACACCGCAGCGCTCGCAGACGATCCCCTTGAAGCGGATGCGCTTGTATTTGCCGCAGTTGCATTCCCAGTCCTTGGTGGGGCCAAATATCTTCTCGCAGAACAGGCCGTCTTTCTCAGGCTTGAGGGTACGATAGTTGATGGTTTCGGGCTTCTTGACTTCGCCACGGGACCACGAGCGGATACGCTCTGCGGATGCCAGGCCTATGCGGAGTTGGTCGAAGTTGTTGACGTCGAATTCGGTCATCATGTTCACTCCTCTCCTTCCGCAGTGTCGTTTGTCTGTGCAGGCTCCAGGTCACCCAGGTCAATCAGGCTGGGGCCGTTATCTATCTTGTTGTCTCCCTCAAGTTCGAGCTCCTCAAGGCCACTGGCGATAAGATCGAGCGCGTCAGTGTCATCGGTGACCTCAAAGTCACCCATCATGAGCGCGGAAGACAGGCTTACCGGCTCCTCAAAGCTGATATCCTCGAGTTGCTCGTCCCTTGCCTCGCCGATGAGTTCAACATCGAGACAAAGTGACTTCATCTCCTTTACGAGAACCTTGAAGCTCTCGGGCACCTCGGCGGCAGGGATATTCTCGCCTTTTACGATGTGCTCGTAGGCCTTGACGCGGCCGGCCGTATCGTCGGACTTGATGGTCAGTATCTCCTGTAGCACGTTGGAGGCACCGTAGGCATAGAGCGCCCAGACTTCCATCTCACCAAAGCGCTGGCCGCCGAACTGCGCCTTACCACCGAGCGGTTGTTGGGTGATGAGCGAGTAGGGGCCTGTGGAGCGCGCGTGTATCTTGTCGTCTACGAGGTGCGACAGCTTGAGGATGTAGTTCCAGCCCACAGTGATGGGCTCGCGGAACTTCTCACCTGTGCGGCCATCGAACAGCCGAGCCTTGCCCTTGTTGGGGTGCTCAACCAGAAGCTGCGGGATAAACTCATCGTGCGCATGATCGCCCAGCTCATCGTGCGTGCGCTTGAGGAGGTTCTTGTTCGCCTTATCGATGGCGTTGAGGATCTCTTCCTCGGTGGCACCGTCGAACACCGGCGTGGCCACATGGATTGGGCCTGAGACAGCCTGCTCGTCATCGTCTTCCGACCAGCCGAAGTGTGCTGCCCAACCAAGGTGGGTCTCGAGGAGCTGTCCCACGTTCATACGCGAGGGCACGCCCAGAGGGTTTAAGATGATGTCAACAGGGGTACCATCCGCCAGATAAGGCATGTCTTCAATGGGGAGGATACGGCTGATAACACCTTTGTTACCATGACGCCCGGCCAACTTATCGCCCTGCTGTATCTTACGCTTCTGTGCAACGAAGACACGGACGAGCTCATTGACGCCTGGCGAAAGCTCATCGCCATTGTCGCGGGAGAAACGGGAGATGCCGATGATACGGCCGCCGCTTCCGTGCGGTACCTTCAGCGAGGTGTCGCGGACTTCACGAGCCTTCTCGCCAAAGATAGCGCGCAACAGGCGCTCCTCAGCGGTTAGTTCGGTCTCGCCCTTGGGAGTGACCTTGCCCACCAGCACGTCTCCGGGAAAGACCTCTGCACCGATACGGATGATTCCGTCGATGTCGAGATTGGCGACCATCTCATCTGAGATGTTCGGTATCTCGCGGGTTATCTCCTCCGGGCCGAGCTTGGTGTCGCGTGCGTCAACCTCGTACTGGGATATATGAATGGATGTGAGCAGGTCGTCGGTTACGATGCGCTCAGACAGGATGATAGCGTCCTCATAGTTGTAGCCTTCCCACGGCATATAGGCAACGAGCAGGTTCTGGCCGAGCGAAAGCTCGCCAAACTCGGTTGCCGGGCCATCTGCCAGCACGTCGCCTTCGAAGATCTCCTGACCCACACGCACGAGGGGCTTGTGGTTAAGGCAACCGCTCTGGTTGGAGCGCTGGAACTTGGGCAAATCATAGGTGTCAGCCGAACCGTCCTTCGCGCGCACGACCACTTTATCGGTCTGCACGTATTCGACCACACCAGCACGTCGGGCTAAGACGATCTCGCCGGAGTCCACGGCACAGCGATGCTCCATGCCGGTGCCCACGAGTGGGGCGGAAGGCTTGAGGAGCGGCACGGCCTGGCGCTGCATGTTGGAGCCCATGAGTGCACGGTTTGCGTCGTCATGCTCGAGGAAGGGGATGAGCGCTGTGGCCACGGACACCATCTGGCGCGGCGAGACATCCATGTAATGGACGCGCTTGGGATCGACTTCTTCCGGCTCACCAAAGACGCCGCGGACATCGCGGACGCGACAGAGCACCCTCTTGGCGGCGACGAACTTACCTTTGGCATCCACTTGCCCAAACTTGCGGGTCTCCTGGTCAAAGATCTCGTTTGCCTGGGCGATGATGTAGTTCTCCTCCTCATCAGCCGTCAGGTAATCGATCTCGTCGGTCACCTTGCCGTCACTGACTCGGCGATACGGAGCCTCGATAAAGCCGTAGGCATTCACGCGCGCATAGGATGCAAGCGTGCCGATGAGGCCGATGTTGGGACCTTCAGGCGTCTCGATAGGACACATACGACCGTAGTGGGACGTGTGCACGTCGCGCACCTCAAAGCCGGCGCGCTCGCGGGATAGACCGCCCGGACCGAGTGCCGAGAGGCGACGCTTATGCGTGATACCCGTTGCAGGGTTGGTCTGATCCATGAACTGCGAGAGCTGCGAGGAGCCAAAGAACTCCTTGATAGCAGCCACAATGGGACGGATATTGATGAGGGACTGCGGGGTAATGTCCTCGACTTCCTGGGTGGACATACGCTCGCGCACGACGCGCTCCATGCGGGATAGACCGATACGGAACTGATTCTGGATCAGCTCGCCAACGGTCCGGATACGACGGTTACCAAAGTGGTCGATGTCGTCAGTCTGCTTTGTCTCGTCACCCGCATGCAGGTCAACGATGTAGCGCATGGTCTTCACGATGTCGTCAGGGGTAAGCACGCTCTGGCTTCCGGACGCCTCGAGCCCGAGCTTCTTGTTTATCTTGTAGCGACCAACCTTTGCGAGGTCATAGCGCTGCGAGTTGAAAAAGAGACTCTCAAGCAGAGAGCGCGCGGAGTCGACCGTAGGCGGCTCGCCCGGGCGCAGGCGCTTGTAGAGCTCAACGAGCGCCTCCTCACGCGTGGTGGTGCTGTCGCGATCGACCGTGCGCAGCACGAGCTCAGTGTCACCGAGCAGGTGGAGTATCTCCTCGCGCGAGCTCGCGATGTCAAGCGCACGGAGCAGCAGGGTTGCCGGCTGCTTGCGCTTACGGTCAACGCGCACGGAGAGCACGTCACGGCGATCGGTCTCAAACTCAAGCCAGGCGCCACGCGAAGGGATGACCTTGGCATTGAAGAGCATCTTGTCAGAAGTCTTGTCGGGCTCTGTTGAGAAATAAACGCCGGGTGAGCGGACGAGCTGGGAGACAACGACGCGTTCAGTGCCGTTGATGACGAAGGTTCCGCGCGGGGTCATCAGAGGGAAGTCCCCCATGAAAACCTCCTGCTCAGAGAACTCGCCCGTCTCTTTATTGGTGAAGCGGATCTCGACGAACAGCGGGGCTTGATAGGAGATATCCTTGGCCTTGCATTCGTCTACGGTGAACTTAGGGTCGCCGAACTCATGGTTGAAGAACTCCACCATGAGGTTCTTTGTGGAGTTCTCGATTGGCGAGATGTCGTGGAACGCTTCAGCAAGCCCGTTGGTCCTGAACCAAGCGAACGAATCCGTCTGGATCGATATCAAGTTAGGGACATCCATAACCTCAGGGATTTTTGCGAAGCTTCTACGCTCTCGATATAGGTTGGCAGGAGTGGAAGTTTGTCCTCGTCGCAAAGGGTATTCCTCCTTCAGAAACCACGTAGAGCCGTTAATAGTCGCAACTTTTCAGGATATATTTTGAATTGCCTTAAGTCAAGACTTATAATTCAAAAAACCTGAACTTTTTTTACTTTTTTTGAAACAAGAGAGACAGGAGGCCGCTGTAACCAGCAACCTCCTGTCTTGCAGCCGAAAACCTTCTTACTTGATGGAGACGGCAGCGCCAGCATCCTTGAGCTTCTGCTCGGCCTCTTCAGCCTTTGCCTTGTCAACACCCTCGACAATCGGCTTCGGGGCACTCTCAACAGCGTCCTTGGCCTCTTTTAGACCCAAGCCGGTGAGCTCGCGCACGACCTTGATGACGGCGATCTTGTTGTCACCAAAACCATCGAGGATGACGTCGAAGCTGGTCTTCTCTTCGGCCTCTTCAGCGGCGGCGGCAGGAGCGGCGGCAAACGCAACCGGAGCGGCGGCGGAGACACCGAATACATCTTCAAGCTCCTTGACAAGCTCGGAGAGCTCAAGTGCGGGCATAGCCTTCAGTGCCTCAATGATATCTTCTTTTGTAGCAGCCATGATGGTATATCCTCTCTATAGTCTTCCTGTTGAATCTTCCTGTAATCTTACTGTTAAGCAGCCTGTCAGGCGGCTTTGTCTGTAATAGCTTGAACCGTACGGACGAACTGCGAAGTGGGACCATTGAGTACCTGTACGATACTCGAGAGCGGATTCTTGATGGTACCCAGCATCTTTGCGATGAGCTCCTCACGGGACGGCAGGTCAGCGATGGCTTGAACCTGGAGAGCGGTGACGAGTCCTTTGTTGAGTAGCCCGCCTTTGATCTCGAGCTTGTTGTTCCCCTTGGCAAAGGTCTTGAGCGCCTTGGCAGAAGCAACGGGGTCCCCACTGACGAGAACGAAGGCTGAGGGGCCTTGCAGCACCTCCCCAAGATTGGGCAGGTCGAGATCGGACAGCGCACGCTCGGCAAATGAGTTCTTGTACACCTTAAACGATGCACCCTGTGCCCGTATCTGACCACGCAGCGCCTCGGCTTCCTTGACTGTCAGACCGCGATAGTCCACGACCCATACAGCATCGGCTGCTGAGAACTCGTCCTTGATCTGGGTAACCAAATCCATTTTTGCCTGTGTCGGCATGTTTCACCTCCAAAATAAAACGACTCCCGCTACCAGAGTGGGAGTCGTTGGATGCGGAGTTGGACTTCGCCTCACGACCACCTCGGCGGGCCGAGCCTTCTGCTCGATTACGTCCTGTTAAGGACACCGGCTGTCTACGGTAGCGATACTTACAGGTTTTCAAACGTTGAGCTATTCTCCCAGTTTTGAACTCAGGCGTCAACTGCCTCTTCTTCAAGAAGACCGCGCGTCTTAGTTGGGTCGACCGGAATGCCTGGACCCATCGTCGTCGCAAAGGTGATCGACTTAAGATAGCGACCCTTTGCTGACGCGGGCTTGACGCGGAGAACCTCATCGAGCAGTGTGCCGTAATTCTCCACAAGCTGCACGTCCTCGAAGCTGGCCTTGCCGATGGGCACGTGGCAGATACCATAGCGGTCAGCGCGATACTCCACACGACCAGCCTTGAGTTCGCCGACGATCTTGGCAACATCGTTTGTGACAGTGCCAAGCTTTGGGTTAGGCATGAGGCCGCGTGTACCGAGGATCTTGCCCAGGCGACCGACCTTGGCCATCTGATCAGGAGTCGCAACGGTTGCATCGAACTCAAGAAAGCCGCCCTGTATCTGGGCGACAAGGTCGTCTGAGCCGACAACCTCTGCTCCGGCTGCCTCTGCCTCGCGTGCCTTTTCACCCTCTGCAAAGACGGCGACGCGTACGGTCTTGCCCGTGCCGTGCGGCAGCGAGATGGAGCCGCGAACCTGCTGATCTGCTTGGCGTGTGTCGATGCCAAGGCGCAGGTGCACCTCGACCGACTCATCGAACTTGGCGGTTTTGATCTCCCGTGCGAGACGCACGGCAGCGAGTGGTGCGTACAGCTTGTCTCTATCGAGCTTTGCGATCTGTGCTTTGCGGTTCTTTGATACCTTTGCCATTGTTCACACTCCTTCGTGGTCTGCGGGTATGGCTACCCTTCCACCTTTACCGGTTAAACTGCAACGGGCTCTTCTTCGGTAGTAACCTCGTTGCCGGCGTTGCTCAGCTGTGTCACCTCAAGGTTACTCAGCTTCTTGCCCTTGGTGTATATGCCCGTGTCAGGAACACCCTCGATGCGCACGCCCATCGAACGGGCGGTGCCTTGGATGACCTTCATGGCGGCCTCGACGTCATTGGCGTTCAGGTCGGGCAGCTTGGTCTCGGCGATCTGACGGAGCTGATCTGTCGTCAGGGTGCCCACCTTATTGGTGTGCGGCTCGCCCGAGCCAGACTGCAGACCGAGCGCCTCTTTGATGAGGATGGCAGCCGGCGGGGTCTTGGTGATGAAGTCGAAGGTCTTGTCTTCATAGACGGTGATCTCGACCGGGATGATGGTGCTACCCTTGTCTGCTGTGGCTGCATTGAAGGCCTGGCAGAACTGCATGATGTTGACGCCCTTGGCACCGAGTGCCGGGCCGACTGGCGGTGCGGGAGTCGCAGCACCTGCGGGTATCTGAAGCTTGATGTACCCTGCTATCTTCTTTTTGGGAGCCATTCTTCTCTCCTCATTCGTATGGTTTACGTGGGGTATCTCCATACCCTTTATCTCAAACGGAGGTGAGAAGCGTCCCTGAAGGGGCACCAGCCGTATGATTCCCTGCGTTACGCTGCGATCTTCTTGCCGCAGCTCGTCCGTGCGCTGTCTTACAGGCGCGATACCTGGTCGTAACTCAACTCAACCGGGGTCTCGCGGCCAAATATCGAGACCATGACCTTCACCTTGCCTGCCTCGGGCTGTACCTCAGATATGGTGCCGTCGAACTCGACAAGCGGTCCGGATATGACCTTTACGCTCTGACCAACGGCCAAGTTTGAAGAAGTCTTCTTGGGAGCATCAGAAGAGGTGCGCTTCATGATCTTGTCGTATTCCGCGCGCGAGAGCGGCGATGGTTTGCCCTGCGCACCAACAAAGCCGGTAACTCCTGGCGTGTTACGCACGATCCCCCAGCTGTGATCATCAAGTTCCATGCGCACAAGCACATAGCCGGGGAGAACCTTCTTGTCGGTGGTGACGCGACGGCCACCCTCCTTGATCTCAATAACTTCCTCAGTCGGTATCTGGATGTCCTTGATTCGATCCTCAAGACCCATGGATTCGATGCGATGCTCGAGGTTATGCTTGACCTTGTTCTCGTATCCCGAGTAGGTGTGAAGCACATACCACTTCTTTGCCATTACTCTGCCCCCTCCGTGCCTTCAGCAGGTGTTTCTTCGCTCGTCGGCTCGGGAGTGGACGCTTCGCCTTCATCAGTCGGATCAACAGCGAGTTCTTCGGCTGTTCCGGGGTCGGCTGCGCCCGTATCGGCTGCATCGGGGTCAACGGCATTCGGGTCAGCTGCGTTGGGATCAACGGCATTAGGATCCACAGCGCTTGGATCGACCGAGCCCTCTTGCACGAAATCGGCATAGTTCACGATAACCGCAGTCGATATCTGATCCATGATAAAGATGAATACTCCGAAGAAAACGAGTGCGCCCATGACGATAAGGCTCATACGCCACACTTCGTTACGGCTGGGCCATGTCGTGCGCTTTATTTCAAGACGCACGTTGTGGAGGTAGTTCGCAAAGCGACGGAAGATGCCTTCTTTCTTCGGAGCTTTAGCCGGACTCGAAGGTTTTGCGGACGACTTCTTCTGCACCTTGGAGGATTTTTCCTGCTTGGCTTTGTCAGACTTCTCCGTCTTGACCGACTTTGAAGGCACCTTCTCGGCGGTCTTCTTTACTTCAGCTTCACCGGGCACCTCTGAGCTTGTCTTCTCAGACAGAAGCGGCTGCTGGCCTGTGCTAGCAGCTGTCTTCTTCGCGGTATTCTTTTTGACGTTCTTGCCCTTGGATGGGCTCTTTTTTGCCATCATCATCCTCAACGTCTGGTTGGCAGTCTGGAGTGTTTCGCCCTCTCGGGTTCGAGTCCCTCCTGGCAGCCTTTCTTTCTTGCACCTGCAACGATACCAAAGTATCGCCATTGTTCCTAATTTCTGGCAGGCCAGGAGGGACTCGAACCCCCAACATGCGGTTTTGGAGACCGCCGCTCTACCAATTGGAGCTACTGGCCTGTGCTGACGTGCCTGACGTGCTTAACGTGTCTCACGGTGCAGCGTATGCCCCTTGCACCACTTGCAGTACTTCTTGTACTCGATGCGTTCGGGGTTGGACTGCTTGTTTTTCTTGGTCGTATAGTTGCGGCGTTTGCACTCAGTGCACGCCAACGTGACCAGGGTACGCATGGATCCTCCTATGATGCTTACAGTTGCACAGTGCAG
>JAITOC010000093.1 GCA_031290175.1 Coriobacteriales bacterium
TCGGGAGCAGCAACAGACAAAGGCGCTGGTACATTATCTGCACATCAGACCGAGGATGTGCGGCACACTGCGCCCTTCAAGGAGCGTTGCGCCGCCTTTGCCAATGAGCACGGCTTGACCTCGCGCGAACGCGAAGTGCTCTTCTTACTGGGCTGCGGCTATAACGCCGAGACCATCGCCCAGATACTCATAGTCTCTTCCAGCACGGCACGCACCCATGTCTACCGCATCTTCACCAAAAGCAACATCCACTCCCACCAGGACCTGATTCGCATCCTGCGGCAGAAACCTGATGCCTAGACAATATGTAGAGAAAGGACTGAGACCCCCTCTATGAAATAGCGGCGAATTCGCACATCGTGGGTTAGGGGCGTTCCTGTCAACCACTCAATTTCTCATACATTAAACTTGAAGTGCATGACGTCGCCATCTTGCACGACGTACTCTTTGCCTTCCTGGCGGAGCTTTCCTGCTGCCCGAAGCGCGGGCTCACTGGCGTATTCAATATAGTCATTGTAACTAGCAGTTTCTGCTTTGATGAAGCCGCGCTCAAAGTCGCTGTGGATAACACCAGCTGCCTGTGGTGCCTTGCAGCCGATGGGGATGGTCCACGCCTTGACCTCCATCTCGCCTGCTGTGAAGAAGCTCTGGAGACCGAGAAGCTGATAGGCTCCCTTGACGAGCCGTGCAAGACCAGACTCGCAAAGCCCCATCGCCTCAAGATACTCCGCTGCCTCGTCCGGCTCCATGCTGATAAGCTCGGACTCGACCTGTGCACTGATGGGGATGGGCAGGACACCATCTACGGCATCAGGTGAGGATGCCGCATGATCCTCGTCAACATTGGCTACGTACAGGAGCGGCTTTGCTGTCAGCAGATGCAGGTCGTAGAACAGGGAGCGTTCCTCGTCTGTGGCGCTGAAGCTCAGGGCGCGGTGTCCCACGTTCATCCACTCCTGCAGGCGCTCCACGACGGCGAGCTTTGCTGCACAGGCCTTATCGCGCTTGGCATCCTTCTGCAACCGGGGCAAGGCGCGCTCTATGGTGCCCAGATCGGCAAGTATCAGCTCGGTCTTGATGGTCTCAACATCGCGGATCGGATCCGCCGAGCCTTCAACATGCACGACATCGGGATCCGAGAAATAGCGCACAACCTCGACGATGGCATCCGTCTCGCGGATGTTTGCGAGAAACTGATTGCCAAGCCCCTCTCCCTCGCTTGCCCCCTTGACCAGCCCGGCAATATCGACGAACTCGACGGTCGCGGGCACGATGCGCCCGGGGTGCACGATCTCAGCCAGTGCGGCGAGACGTTCATCTGGCACCGGCACGACCCCCGTGTTGGGCTCGATGGTGGCAAAGGGGTAGTTCGCCGCGAGCCCGTCTTTGCGGGTCAGCGCCGTGAACAGCGTCGATTTGCCCACATTGGGCAAACCGACGATTCCGATGGAGAGTGCCATGTTGTTCCTTTGTTAAGCTAGCGAGATGCCTATTAAATCCCCTGCGCGTACGGTTGAACTTAGCCATGCGTCCCTGACCTGCAAGTTTAAGAACGAGATTGCGGGTCAAGCCCTGGGTGACGGAATTGATCGGTGCTTTCCTAGCGGTTGTCAGACACGGCGTGCTTCTCGGCGAGGGCTGCCTGACCGGCGGCCAGGCGGGCGAGGGGCACGCGATAGGGCGAACAGCTTACGTAGTCCAGACCGATGCTGTGGAATATCTTGACACTGTCGGGGTCGCCGCCATGCTCGCCGCAGACGCCCAGGGTGATGTCAGGGTTTCCCTCGCGCCCCAGTTTGCAGGCGATGTCAACGAGCTTGGCAACGCCGGAATCGACGGTCTCGAAGGGGTTGAAGGGAATGAGCTTGCGCTCCAGGTAACGCGGGATGAACTTCGACTCCACATCATCGCGCGAGAAACCGAAGGTCGTCTGGGTCAGATCGTTGGTTCCAAAGCTAAAGAACTCCGCATACCGTGCGATTTCGTCAGCGGTAACAGCGGCGCGCGGCAGCTCGATCATCGTGCCTATGGGCAGATCGAGGGTCAGCCCAAACTCAGCGCCCACCTCGGCAAGCACCGCCAGGGATTCCTCGCGAAGCGCCGACAGCTCGGGGGTCACACTCACGAGCGGGATCATGATCTCAGGCTCAGGGTTGAAGCCCTCCTTGGCCAAGCGAGCAGCCGCAACGGCAATGGCGCGTACTTGCATGGCCGCAAGCTCCGGGTTGAGAATCGCCAGACGCACGCCCCTCAGACCGAGCATGGGGTTCACCTCGACCATCGAGTCGATACGGGAGAGCAGCTTGCGCTTGGTCACCACAAGATCGGCATCGTCCGTCGTCAACTCGAGACGTGTGATCTCAATCTCAAGGGAGCGCGGGTCATCGAGGAACTCATGCAGCGGCGGGTCGAGCAGGCGCACTACGACGGGCAGCCCGTCCATGGCCTTGAACATGCCATAAAAGTCCTCGGTTTGCACGGCGAGCAGGTCATCGAGCGCCTTGTCGCGCACCGCTGGGTCATCCGAGAGGATGAACGACTGGATGATCTCCTTGCGATCGCCCAGGAACATATGCTCCGTGCGGCACAGCCCGATACCGGCAGCTCCAAAATCACGTGAGAGCTGCGCATCTTCGGGGTTATCCGCATTGGCGCGCACACCGAGCGTCCGGAACTCGTCAGCCCAGTCGAGGATGGTATCCAGATCGCCGGACAGCTCCGGCAGCGCAAGCTCGACAGCTCCGAGCACGACGATACCGGTCGTACCGTCCAGCGAGATCAGATCGCCTTCCTTGATGACCACATCGGTGCCCGTGATCGTTGCCTGTTTTGCCTCGGCGTTGATCTTCAGTGCCTCGGCACCGCAGACACAGGGGGTACCCATGCCGCGCGCAATGACCGCCGCGTGCGAGGTCTTACCGCCATGGCTGGTGAGGATGCCTTCCGCAGCCACCATGCCCGCCAGGTCATCCGGGTTGGTCTCCCAGCGCACGAGCACGCACTTACGTCCCTCAGCCGCAACCGCAACCGCGTCGGCGGCGGAAAAGACCGCCTCGCCAACAGCAGCACCCGGGGAGGCGTTCAGCCCTTTTGCAACCACATCGTAGGCGGCATTCCGGTCAAACTGCGGGTGCAACAACTGGTCAAGCTGCGCCGGGTCGATGCGCAGTATCGCTTCTTCCTTGGAGATAAGGCCCTCGCCGACCATGGCAATAGCGATGTGCAGCGCAGCTGCGGCGGTACGCTTGCCCACTCGGGTCTGGAGCATCCAGAGCTTGCCCTGCTCGATGGTGAACTCGATATCGCACATATCGCGATAATGGTTCTCAAGTATCTTGAAGACATCCTCAAGCTCCGTACCGGCATCCTGAAGCCCGGGGACCGTCTTGAGCTCACTGATGGGCGAGGTGTTGCGAATGCCCGCTACCACATCTTCACCCTGTGCGTTGACGAGGTAGTCACCATAAAACTCGTTCTCGCCGCTGGCGGGGTTGCGCGTGAAGGCAACACCGGTTGCCGAGGTCTCACCCTTGTTGCCAAAGACCATCGACTGCACGTTAACCGCCGTGCCCAAGTCGTCAGATATCCTGTTTTGCTTGCGGTACAGCTTCGCCCGCTCATTCATCCATGAGCCAAAGACAGCGCGGATGGCAAGGATAAGCTGCGTATCGGGATCCTGCGGGAACTGCACCAGCCCGTCAACCACGAGCTCAGGGTACGCCTCGGCGGAGACATGGGCGGTAAAGAGCTGCTTGAACTCCCCTACCAACTCCTTGAGATCCTCGGCTGTAAGCTCGTTATCACCCTTGACACCACGCGTGATCTTCTTGGTTGTGATGGCGTTCTCAAACAAATCGCCGTCTACATCCATGACGACTTTTGAGAACATCTGGATAAAACGGCGATAGCTGTCCCAGGCAAAACGGGGATTCTCGGTCTGGGCTATAAGCCCCTGGATGGACTGATCGTTCAGGCCGAGGTTGAGCACGGTATCCATCATGCCCGGCATCGAGAAGGGTGCGCCGGAGCGGACGGAGACGAGGAGCGGATCAATGGCGTCGCCGATGCGCTTGCCGATGCGCCCCTCAAGGTCAAGGCGGTAGCGCTGTATCTCATCGAGCGCACCTTCAGGGAACTGATTGCCACCACGGGAGTAGTCCATGCACGTCTGGCACGATATGGTGAACCCGGGAGGCACGGGGAGCCCTATCGCAGCCATCTCGGCAAGGTTTGCCCCCTTGCCGCCGAGGATGGCTTTCATGTCCTTGTTGCCCTCGGTGACATTCTTGCCCTGGGCGTCCTTACCAAATGCGAAACACCGTTGTGTATCAGCCATTCCAGTATCCTCTCCCTTGGGTGCGCAAAATTTCATACGGGTTCTATGTTACCGCGATTGGGGTGGTTCATGCGAGGGGTAAGACAACTCATAGTACCGAAGTATCTCCTGAGCGGTCTCTTCTATAGCACGGTTGTCTGTGCGGATGACAATGCAGCCGAGTCGGCGCATGAGACGACGCGCGTCTTCGAGGTCATCATGCACGTAGCCGGGCTCGGCATAGCTGCCCGCGACCTCCAGCGCATTGCCGAGTCGGCGCTCCCTGATCTCACGGAGCAAAACGGGATCGGTAGTCAGACCAAAAATGCGCCGCGGCTCGATCTCAAAGAGCTGCCGGGGAGGTTCGATACCCGTGGCAAGCGGGATATTGGCGACCCGGTAGCCATAGGAGGCGAGATAAATGGACAGCGGGGTCTTGGAGGAGCGCGACACCCCGATGATGACGATGTCCGCCTGGTCAAGCTGGTCGCCATTGCGCCCGTCATCGTGATCGACGGCAAACTCCATGGCACCAACGCGCTCGAAGTATTCCTTGTCCGTCTTGCGGATAAGCCCCGGCTCGCCTTTGGGCTTGCGCCCCGTTGCCTCAGCGATGGCGTCGATGGCAGGGCCTATGAGATCGACCACACCGACATTCTTGCCGACGAGATATTCCTCGAGCTCCCGCCTGAGCCCAGGGTCTGCGATGGTGTGAAAGACGACTATCTCCCCCACGCTTTCAGCAAGCGCCTTGTCGACGAAGTCTTCGATCTGACCGATATGCGTTGCCTTGGGCAGGCGGTTGATGATGCAGGCGTTCTCCCCAAACTGACTGGCAGCGGCGATAGCCATGGTCGCGGCACTCTCCCCGAGCGAATCGGAGATGATGTGGATGATCGGCTGCGGAGCTGCCGGGGGCTCGGGCGTCGGGAGAGCCGTGCCCTCGTCCTGCTCGCCTCTAGTAGTCGCTGGGTTCGTAATCATGGCTGCTCTATGCTATCCAGCAAGTTTGCCAAAGTCGGCAACATCGTGAAACGCAGCTATGAATCGGTTGAGCAGGCGCAGGCGGTTTAACCTGAGCGCCTCGTCCTTGTCCATGATGAGCACCGCGTCAAAGAAGGCGTCGATGGGCGCACGCAGGCTACCGAGGAACTCCAGGGCAGTCGTGTATTTTCCCTGCTCAAGGGCATCTGTGACCCCCTGACTCACCTGGTCGATGGCGTGGCTGAGCTTCTGCTCGTCCGGGCTGAAGAGGGCTTCGTCTATGCTTGTCCCCAGGCTCGCGTCACGCAGGTTGTTGGCGCGCGCGTAGGCGGTGGCGAGGTCGTCAAAGAGCTCGGTGTCCCTCTCGCGGGCTGCCGTAAGCGCCTCACAACGGGCAATCACATCAACCGGCTCAAGCACGTCTGTGGCAAGCACGGCAGCAACGGTATCCGCCGAGAAACCGCGGTCCCGGGCTATGACCTCAAGGCGCGTGCGAAAGAAGTCGCGGATGGCCTGTGCGATTGCCCGCTTGTCAAAGCTGACAGCTGCAAGCCCGGTAAGGGCATTTTGGATAAGCGCCTCAAGCGAGACCTGAAAACCGCTGAGAAGGATATTGATGATGCCTATCGCACTCCTGCGCAGCGCAAAGGGGTCAGATGAGCCCGTCGGCCCCTGACCGATGGCAAAAATGCCGCAAATCGTGTCAATCTTGTCAGCCACGGCAACCACAAGCCCCTCGAAGTTGCCCGGCACGCTGTCGGCGGCAAACTTCGGCTTATAGTGCTCCTGGATCGCCTGGGCAACCTCGGGCGCGTCGCCTTCTGCCAGGGCGTAGTAGCTGCCTATGATACCTTGGAGCGAGGTGAACTCGACAACCCCATGGGTGACGAGGTCCGCCTTCGCGAGCAGGGCGGCGCGCTCTGAACGCTCGATCTGCTCCTCGGAGCCACCTGCCAGCAGGGCGATCTCAGCCGCAAGCGCCTCGATGCGTGCGACCTTGGCGCGCAAGGTTCCCAGTTTCTCGTGAAAGACAACCTGCTCAAGGTCATCGACATAGCTCTCAAGCGGGCGCTTGAGATCCTCATGGTAGAAGAACGTGGCATCGGAGAGACGCGGGCGCACGACGCGCTCGTTGCCGTCGATGATGGTCGAATTGTAGGCGGGCGAGCCGTTCGAGACGATGATAAACTGGTTTGAAAGTTGACCCTCTCCCTGGTAGAGGGGAAAATAGCGCTGGTGTTTGAGCATGGCATCGGTGATGATCTCGGGCGGCACCTTCAGGTATTCCTCATCAAAGGTTCCCACGAGTGCCGTGGGGTACTCCACAAGATTGACGACTTCTCTAAAGGTATCAGCCGGAATGTAGGCGCGCAGCCCGGTTTTCTCTTCAATGGTCTTGACCTGCGCCCGAATCTGCGCTGAGCGCATCTCGACAGAATCGACAATCCAGGCCTTGGTGTGGAGCGTGGCGAGATCGTCAGCCGCCGCTACCTCGATGGGATCGGGCGCGATGAGGCGGTGCCCATAGGTCGTGCGTCCAGCGGTAAGCCCCGCGAACTCGACGGGGATGACGTGCGCGCCCCAGAGGGCGAGCAGCCAACGCACCGGACGCGAGAAACGCTCATCGTGGGCACCCCAACGCTGCGCCTTTGGCCAGCTCAAAGAGGTGATGAACTCCGGTAGAAGCTCAGCGAGCAGCTTCTCGGTCCTGCGTGCGAGCACCTCGACAGATGCATAGACATACTCGGTGTCGCCCTCCTTGGCACGCGTCAGCGCCTGCACGGAGACGCCCTTGCCTTTGGCAAAACCTTCCGCCGCCTTGGTGGGTCTGCCCTCGGCATCGTAGGCGATGGAGGCCGCCGGACCTCGGAAGCGCTGCACGAGAGGGGTCGATTCAGTGGCAAGGCGCTTTACCTCGAGCACTATGCGCCGCGGGGTGGAGTAGGTCGTGATGCTGCCGTGCTCAAGTCGCAGAGCGGTAAGTCTCTCTTCAGCGAGAGTCTTGAGCTGCGCGGTCGCGGCAGCGAGCGGAGCGGCGGGTATCTCTTCGGTGCCGATCTCGAAGACCAGGGTTGCGGGGGCGGTGGGTATGGGGGCATTGGGTATGGGGGCGGTGGGGACGGGAGCGTGTGCGGCTGAGGGGGCGGAGGTCGCCTGCTCAGACATACTCGCTGCGCCAAAGGACGGCTTGCTGCGTGACTCGCATTCGACCCCCGCCCCCTCAGCACTTTGGAGATTGGCTTCGCGCTCAGGGGCTCTCGGGGCGCTCTTCATCGCTTCGATATAGGCTTCGCAGCAGGACTTGGCGAGGGTGCGTACGCGCAGGATGTAGCCCATGCGCTCCGTGGCGGAGATGGCACCGCGGGCATCGAGAAGGTTGAAGGTGTGCGAGCACTTGAGCACACAGTCGTATGCGGGGAGCGGCAAACCGGCGGCAAGCACCCGCTGGCACTCCTTCTCCCAGTTGTCAAAGTCGCTGAACAGGAATGCGGTGTCGGCAACCTCGAAGTTGTAGGCGGAGAACTCGCGCTCGTTCTCCAAAAAAACGTCCCCATAGGTAAAGCTGATGCCGTCTGTGCCCTGAGACCAGATGATGTCAAAGATCGAGTCAACGCCCTGGATATACATGGCGAGACGTTCGAGCCCGTAGGTGATCTCAACGGGGATGGGGCGACATTCGATGCCACCGACCTGTTGGAAGTAGGTAAACTGGGTGACCTCCATACCGTTGAGCCAGACCTCCCAGCCTAATCCCCAGGCGCCAAGCGTTGGCGACTCCCAGTCATCCTCGACAAAGCGCACGTCGTGTTCCCGCGGCTCGATGCCGATGGCGCGCAATGAGTCAAGGTAGAGGTCCTGGATATTGTCGGGCGAGGGCTTGATGAGCACCTGGTACTGATAGTAATGCTGTAGGCGGTTGGGGTTCTCCCCGTAGCGTCCATCCGTCGGGCGGCGACAGGGCTGCACGTAGGCGGTCTTCCACGTGCCGGGACCGAGGGAGCGCAGGGTCGTTGCCGGATGGAAGGTTCCCGCTCCCACCTCGTTGTCGTAGGGCTGCAGGATAACGCAGCCTCGCTCAGCCCAATAGCGAGAAAGCTCCAGGATAATCTCCTGGAATGTCATGTATGCGCTCAATCCAGTCCTCCAAAACGGTCAAGGGGCCAAATGCGTATGATAGCGCGCCCGGTTACCTCGTCTTCAGAAATCGGACCAAAGTACCTGCTGTCAAGAGAGTTCGTGCGGTTATCCCCCATGACCCAGATTGCACCATCCGGTACCGTGAAGGGGTAGCTCAGCGTGACGCCGCCCATTAGTTCAAGCGGGGTGGACTCTTTTCCGTGCGTATAGGGCTCATCGAGCGGTTTGCCGTCGATATAGACCGCGCCATCGACAAGATCGACCGTCTGCCCCTCGACCGCGATGACGCGCTTGATGAGAATACGTCCGGGCAGTATTGGGTCATTGAAGGTGACGATATCCCCTTGATGGATGGAGCCAAAAACATAACTGACTTTCTCGGCAAAGAGATGATCCTCCTCCTCAATGGTGGGAATCATCGAGCCCGTGGGGATGATGTACTGGTCGATGACAAAGGTGCGCAGCAGTGTCGTAATGATGATGGCCACCACGATGACGGCGAGTATCTCGATGATCTCACGGATAATCCGCTTGCTACGGCTGGGGGGTGCTTTGTGCGAAGCGGGCACAGGGGTGGGCGCAGCGGGGGGAAGCTCAAAGGTGGGCGCATAGACTGGCGCAGCTGTGGGCGCAGCGGGGAGGGAGTCGGTTGGCTCAAGGGCAGGACCAAGGTCAGGCTCGGCGTGGAGGGTGTCGAGCGCGCATTCGAACTCAAGCGCGGTGGGGTCGGTCTCTTTTGGTTCACGTGCGTGTTGCCATGTCGTATCGGGCATGTTCCTCAGCATTTCAGTCAAGCATCTCAAGATTATCTCGGACAAGCGCTTCGAGCTGCGCCTGTTCCTCGACATTCAAGTCAGCGTGTTTCAGTAAGTCGGGGCGTAACCGTACAGTTCTGATTATAGACTGTTTGCGCCGCCACTCGGCTATCAATCGATGGTTGCCCCCGAGAAGCACCTCCGGAACGGTCATACCACGATATTCTGCCGGTCGCGTGTATTGCGGATACTCAAGCAAACCATTGGTGAAACTCTCATCCAGAGGTGACTGCGCATCTCCCAGTGCGCCGGGCAAGAGGCGGCACACCGCATCGGTGACGACCATGGCCGGTAGCTCGCCACCGGTGAGCACATAGTCACCAAGGCTGATACAGATGTCGGCACGGCTGTAAACGCGCTCGTCGAACCCCTCGTAGCGGCCACAGACCAGTATGAGGCGCTCCTTTGCCGCAAGTTCCTGAGCAAGTTGTTGGCTGAAGGGGATACCCGTGGGTGTGAAGAAGATGACCGTCGCGGGGTTGGATGCCTGGGCGGACTGCCCTGTTCCAAGCAGGTCATCAAGCGCCTCAAAGACGGGTTCGACCTTCATGAGTTGCCCTGCTCCGCCGCCGTAGATCTCATCGTCGGTCGTATTGTGGCGATCGTGCGTCCAATCACGGAGGTCATGCGCGCAAAACTCGAGGATGCCTGCTGCCCGTGCCCGCCCGATGATGGAAAGCCCCATCGGCTCGGTGAACATCTGCGGAAAGACTGAAAGCGTCTCTATCCTCATACCCATCACACCACCCTCATGCGTTCAGCTCCAGCAGGCCCTTTGGCAAAACCATCGTGACCCGATTCTCGGCACGCGCAACGATAAAGGGCTCGACAGCTGGGATGAGCACCTCACCAAAGGGACCATCCACCACCCACAGTGTCTGCGCCACACCCGCGCGCTCCTCGACGATGACGCCGAGATAGCCCTCCGCCACGTCCTCCACTTCCAAACCGACAACAGAGCATTCAATCGGAGCCTCCCCAGAAAGGTGTCGATTAATCTCGTCCTTGCGGGGTGGGGAGCAATTAACCGGTGCCTCACCAGCATTGTTGTCAAAAGGCGCTGGCCTCTCGATGGTATCGTCATCAAGACGCACAAGAAGATGTCTCCCCACCAGTGCCAGGGCATCATTGCGGTTCTCTATGCCTGAGAGCGTGATGAGCACGCGCCCATTTTGCGGTTGTACCGTACACACCTGTGTCTCACGCACACCACGCAACGACGGCGGCACAACCCAGACCTCCAGTCCCTCACGCAACGCGAAAGAAAGGTCGTCAGTTGGATTCACAACGACCTCTCCCTTGAGTCCCTTTGCCTGGGATATATATGCGATGAGCGCATACGACATCTGTTGTCGTTGCTCCAGCCTGCTCGTGAGATGTGTGTCAAGGGGTCGTATAATTTGACACATTTTGGTTGTTCCAGCCTGCTCGTGAGGTGAGCCTTCTGGGGGCTCCAAGGCACCTCTTCTCAGTCAACGACCTCGACTTCAATGTGCTGACCTCCGGTATAGGAAGCAGAGGCGCGCGCCAACGTGCGGATTGCCTTGATGATCCTGCCCTGACGACCTATGACCTTGCCTGTATCGTCAGAAGCAACGTGAATCTCGACAACAAGACTACCGTCCTGCTCTGAGCTCGCCACCCTGACCTGCTCGGGTTCATCGACCAGAGAGGTGACAATGGCCTCAACCAGTCCGGTGATGTCCGGCTCCTGCTCAGCCATCGTCTATGCTTCTTCGCGCGCCTTCGCCAACAGGCGAGACACGGTGCCTGTGGGCTGGGCGCCATTCTTGATCCAAGCATCGATCTTCTCAAGATCGACCTTGACGTAAGCGGGCTCAACGCAGGGGTTGTAACGACCGACTTCTTCGATGAAACGACCATCGCGCTTCGAACGCGCATCGGCAACGACAACGCGGTAGTACGGGGCTTTCTTGGCACCGTGACGCGCCAAACGGATCTTTACTGCCAAAACATTCTCCTTTGATGACCGTGCACATGAACGAGATAAACCAGTAACCGAATATGATACTACAAAAGCGTAGCAAGCAGAGAGACTATTCTTCTAGATAGTCTTTCAACTTGCTTGAGCGAGAGGGATGGCGCAATTTGGCGAGCGTCTTGCTCTCGATCTGGCGGATGCGCTCGCGGGTGACGCCGAACTCGCGCCCGACCTCCTCAAGCGTGCGTGGGTGTCCGTCTTCCAGCCCGAAGCGCAAGGCGATGACCTTGCGCTCGCGCTCTGCAAGACCATCGAGCACCTTGCCGAGCTGCTCTTGCAGCATCGAGAAGCTTGCAGCATCAGGGGGCACGATGGCAGCCGAGTCCTCGATAAAGTCACCAAGCTGGCTATCCTCCTCCTCGCCAATCGGTGTTTCGAGCGACACGGGCTCTTGGGATATCTTCTGAATCTCACGAATGCGCTCAGCTGGCATACCCATCCTGTCACCGATCTCCTCGGGAGTGGGCTCGCGACCCAATTCCTGCAGAAGTTGGCGTTGGATGCGCACGAGTTTGTTGATGGTCTCAACCATGTGCACAGGGATGCGTATGGTACGCGCCTGGTCAGCGATGGCACGCGTAATGGCCTGACGAATCCACCAGGTGGCATAAGTTGAAAATTTGAATCCTTTGGTGTAGTCGAACTTCTCGACTGCGCGTATCAGACCGAGATTGCCCTCTTGGATGAGGTCGAGAAACAACATGCCACGTCCGACATAACGCTTTGCAATCGAGACGACAAGACGCAGGTTTGCCTCGATGAGCTGCTGCTTCGCGTCAAGACCGACCTGCTCTACACGAGTCAAACGACGCTTCTCGCGGCGCTCGAACTCAATTTTCTTGCGATAGGCATCCTCAAGCTGATTCGACGCCTCAAGCCCCGCCTCAATCTTCATGGCAAGATCGACTTCCTCGGCGGCGTTCAAAAGAGAGACTTTGCCGATCTCCTTGAGATACATACGCACCGGATCACCCGTCAGCAGCACGACAGACGACTCACCGGCAAGGCGCTTCTTTGCGCTCTTCTTGGGGCGAGCGGTCGGCTTGGAAAGGATGATGTCTATGCTCTCCGCCGTCTTGAGCTCCTCGTCGGGGATACCTTCGAGTATCTCGTCGTCAGAGAGCACGACTGAGCCGTCATCCTCATCCCCAGCGTCAAGCACACTGCTCTCGGCCTCGGGCGGAGCATCCATCTCTGCATCGTCCACTTCTTTGACGACGGTTATGTCCTGTTTGTTCAGGTGATCATAGATGGCAGTGATCTGTTGGTCAGAGAGGTCAAAATCAGTAAAGAACTCCTTTGTTTCGTCTTCGGAGATCGAGCCGACCTTCTTGTATTGGTCAACCAGCTTGCCAATCTCAGCTTCATACATCTCGATTTCAGGGACGATGGCGTTGGGCGATGCGTCAGTCACAGGCATCCTTTCGCTTGACGTTGTTTCGATTTGCGAACCCTAGAGTATAGTACAACTTGCTTCTATCTGTCGTGAGTTTCAGCAAAAAAACCGTTATTGAGGGTGCGGGCATTGCCACCATCTCAACCCTTGCTGTATTTCTTGCGCAGGTCGATGAGCTCTTGTTGGAGGTCTGCGATGTGTTTGAAGATTGCTTCTTGCGCGGTCTTGTCTTCGGGGGCGAGACGGTGCAGTTTGGCGTTCTCGGCGCGAACGGCGCTGTTGAGCTGCTCCTCCTTGATGGAGAACATCAACATACCGGCAAGTCGATTGGGCTCGACCTCGCGGAACTCCGGCAAACGTGAGCCGGAAAGCACGCTGCTCGCTTCCGGGCAACGGGCGACAAGGCGCGAGAGCAGCTCGTCAGGCTCAAGCGCAACGTCCAGCGTGAGCAAGGCATCAGCAATCCTTTGATACAGGTCGTCGCCCCAGGGAATGAGCGAGAAGGCCTCCCGCAGACGCGTACGTGTTACCTCGTGTTCGATGTAGAGAAGCAGGAGCTCGAGCTCATACGCAAGCGCAAAGGGCTTGCTGCCCCCGCGAGCAGCTTCAGGGGTCTTTTGGGCGGCAGTAGATCCGACAGAGGATCCTGAATCCCCGGCAGAAGCCCCGCCTACCCGCATCCCTGCAGGCTGGCTCGCCCCGCCTGCACCGCCCGCTTCGCCGGACTCTCCGTATCCACCACTTGAGCGTTCGAAGCTCCGTTGTGCCGGGAGCGGCTTTGCCTTGTCGAGCACGGCAGAAACCGTTTGATAATCCGTCAGGAACCGATCTGCGAGATAGTTGAGGTAATCCGCCGCCAGCAGGGTTCCCTTGATCGGGACGAGCAGTGGCACAACGGCATCGAGTGCCCTGCGGCGTTGTTCGGGCTGGGACAGATCCCACTGCGCCAGCCTTCGGTCGAGGGCAAACCGCAAGAGCGGCTCCGCGCTGTCGAGCACCGCCTGCATCGCAGACGCCCCTGCCGAGGAACAGTATTCTGCGGGATCCTGTGCGCCGGGCAGTACCGCGACGAAGATATCCGCGCCGGTACCTGCTTCGGGCGAGGCAACGACACTGATGAGCTCTACCGCGCGGTCCGCCGCGCGTTGCCCCGCCTCATCGCCGTCGAACAACAATACGACCCTGCGCGTGAAACGGGCGAGCAGCTTGAGATGCTGGGGCGTGAGCGCGGTACCCAGCGTGGCGACGGTCTGGGTAAAGCCGACATTGTGCATGGCGATAACGTCGGTATACCCCTCGACGACGATGGCAGAACCTCCCGAGGTGATGGTGGCCTTTGCCCTGTCGATGGCGTAGAGGTTATCGCGCTTGTGAAAGAGCAGCGTATCAGCGCTGTTCAGGTATTTCGGACCGCTCTCGCCCGACCCGACGATGCGTCCGCCGAAGGCGATGATGCGTCCTTGCAGGTCTTGGATGGGAAACACGATGCGGTTGAAGAAGACGTCACGCAGCTGCCCGCCCTTGAGCGGTGCCCCCGTCGAGCGGTCTTTTGGATAGGCTGCAAGGTTCGCATCCAGCATCTCATCGCGGGTGAATCCCTGTTTGTTGAGATGCTGCACCAGCTCGCCGCGCCCCGGCGCGTAGCCGAGCTTCCAGGCAGTTGCCACGGTGCCGCCAAAACCACGCCCTGCGAGATA
>JAITOC010000035.1 GCA_031290175.1 Coriobacteriales bacterium
CGTGGGTGGCAATACCCTGAGCCGTGGAAGGATCAATAATATGCTCAAAAGAATGAGACTATGCCTCCAAACTCAACCAGAGTTGACAAGAGAAATGTCCTCTGTCAGCTTTCTTGGTCAGCCGGAGATGTGGGAGGCGTTTATGACTACCTCTGGATGGACGCCCGATCCAAATGGAGCGCTTATTGCAACATATGTCTGGTGAGGATAGATTGGATGAACATGAAAAAGGCTATTCTAATACTTGAAGTGGTGTTGATTATGTCCCTTTTGTCCTCGTGCCAGTGGATAGGCAATATGCGCAAGGAACTTATCAACGAATTCGAAGAATCAGACAAGGTTGCACAGCAAGCGATAACTGCGATTGAGAACAAGGATGAAGATGCACTCACTGCCCTGTTCTCAAAAAGAGCACTCGTTGAGGCTGACGGCTTCGAAGAAGGCATAAGCTACACCTTCAATCTTTACAAAGGGGATTACGTAGGAATCGAGAGAGGTTATTTTATAATCAGCGATAACTATGGAGCAGATCGCAAGCAATGGGTTGATGTTCGATATAAGGTGACGACCACCGAAGGTGTATATTGGCTATACCTTGAGTATTTTTTTATCAACGCGGTTGATTCTGAGGCAGAGGGTCTCTACTATTTTTCGTTGAACGATTACGAAACGATTCAGAAGATTGATGAGGAGGCTCAAGGCGCAGGCTATTATCAGAGTACATATATACCTTTTCATGCGGGCATTTATCATCCTGGTTGGGATGGTAAATACGAGCCCTGTCCATTGTAAATGCAAATTGAGCGCCGATAGTTTGATGCGTAGGATATGGAATGATAAGAGCAAGCTACGGAACATGAAGAAAGCGATTCTGATTATCGAGGCGGTGCTCCTTATGTTTGCCTTGTCCGCATGCGAAGGATCTTACAAGTTCATCAACGAACACGCTGAGGCGGATAAAATCGCACAAAACGTGATGACTGCAATTGAGAATAAGGATGGGTATGCACTTGCGGCTCTATTTTCCGACAAAACCCTTGACTCAGCTTATGATCTTGAAGAAGGTATGAACTATTCTTTCGATTTATATCAGGGAGAGTGTTTGGGAGTCGAAAGGGATCCGGCCTTTGTTAGCGAAGGGCATTTTGAACCAAATAATTATTGGCGACAGATTCGTGCTCGGTACAAAATAACGACTTCTGAAGGTGTGTATTGGTTGTATTTTGTATATGTTTTTGTGGATCAGGCAGACCCGAATGTGCCAGGTGACCGTATCCCTTGACACATGCAGAAGCCCCTTGGGCTCAACGACCCCTTCGACGCCACCTTCAAGGGCACTATCGACGGTATCGGTATAATAACCGGCTCTCGCGAGGGCGCAGACTCAAGAAAGTTCACGTTCAGCGCCAACGGACATGAATACGTGATCTGGTTGTGGAAAGGCGACTACATAGGTCTTGGCGCTGGAGCCGAGATGGGGCTATACTTTGACCCCATCGCAGGTCAACACTGGCAAAGCTCAGAGGATACGAGGATGAATTAGACTTCACTGGTCAACCGGAGATGTGGGAAGCGTTTGTGAGTGCAATGAATGACTCCACAAGTAACCCCAACTGGTTGAGATGGCTAGTCGACCAGAGTAATCCGGACGTGATGATTTATACCTGGTAACCACAGAAAGGCCAACATGAAAAAGATTATTCTGATACTTGAGGTGGTGTTCATTATGTTTGTCCTGTCCTCGTGTACACTCTTGCGCGCGGTAGCGATCGATGAATATGCTGAATCGGATAAAGTTGCGCAGCAGGCAGTAGCCGCCATTGAGAGCAAGGACGAACAGGCGCTCATTGGTCTGTTATCAAAAAAAGCTCTGGCCGATTCCGATGATCTAGAGAAGGGCATAAGTTATTCCTTTGGTCTCTATGAAGGTGACTGTATGGAATCGAAAGAAAGAGCTGTGTCGTTAGTAATCATTATGGAGAGCCTGGGCGCAGGATGTGGGTTAATACTGGATATAGAATTACAACTACCGAGGGCGTGTATTGGCTCTATTTCGACTACGTGTTTATCGACAATGCCGACCCTGATGCGGAAGGTATCTACTGTCTTTCGTTTTATGATGAAAAAACTATAAATATAATAGTCGCAGAGGCTTCAAGTGACAGAAATCCCAATGTGGGGATTGTGCCTTATCATGCGGGTATTTACCATCCCGGCTGGGATGGTAAATACCCCGGCTATCAGGATCCTGCGGCGGGGAGGATGGAATAGCATGTTAACTGGAGAAAGAATGTAATCAAATGGCAACTCCGCAGAGCCGTATCAGAAAACCTTATCCAGATTTATGGGGGCGAAATAAGGGAGAAAGCCGAACGAGAGGCTTCTCGCCTTATATGTTGGGATGCTGCTGTCAGTGTCTGTGGCAACGTAATCGAGCGTCAGAATCCTGAAATCGTTTGCTGCCCCAAGCTTCTTGAGCCACTCGGCTTTGACGCGCGTCCACTCAAGATCGCTGCCCTTCCATGCGGTGTACTTCTTCGTGCTGAAGTTGTAGTACGAGCTGAAGTCCTCGAACAAGACGCCGTCGATAAAGGGCGCTATCTCATCCAGTACCGAGAACCCCCGGTTAGCGACGAGCAGGGCATTGGGATAGGTCAGCCGCAGCCTACCGACGAGCTCTACCATACCAACCTTTGTCTCAGGTGCCAGATCCACCGTGTCAATGGTGTCCAAGAAGATACCATCAGCGCCCATGTTGAGCAGCACCTGCGCATCTTTCAGTATCTTTGTCTGCCAGGTGGCGTTACGGGCATCCACATAGTACGAGCTCCAGTCGCCATTCTTGAGCGGCTTGCCCTTCTTGTCGTAGAGGTACCAATCCTTGCCTGTGGTGCTCTTGGTGTCCTCTTCACCTATGGTAAGGTATGCGATTACGATGACGCCCGCCTCTTTGAGCTCGGCTATGCGCTTGGCTCCACCAAGGCTGTTGGCGTCGATAATTACGAGGTCATAGGTCTTGAGCTTTGCCATCGCCGAGGCATCGCCGTAGTAACACGCGTACGAATTGATGGTGATCAGAGGATTGTGGCTCGTCACAGGTTCGGGCACCGTCGGTGCTACGGGCGGCGGTGGCGGCACAGGTAGCACGGGTGGCACAGGTGTCGCTGGCGGCTCGGGCACTACGGGCACTGTTGGTACTACGGGTGTTGCTGGCGGCTCGGGCGTGGGCGTCGTTGGGGATGCAGGCGATGCGGGTGGCTCAGGCTCAGGCACCGCATCGGTCTTGAAACGGACGTCTGTGATAGTTGCCGTCTTTGTCCCGGACACGCTTGTCGTGGGATCGAAATACAGGAGTATCGTCGACAGCCCGTTTGCCTTGATATTCGCATACTTTGAGAGCAACAAGGTGAAGGTGACCGTTCCGTCGGGGTTCTGTACCACCTCCTTTGTTAAGGCCAAATCCGCATACCTCAGCGTCTGCGTAGCCTTGTTGGGCAGGATGACTTCGATGCCCACCTGCTTGACACCGTCAAGCCTCATCGTGACCACAAGCTGTGTATAGTCTGCGTTGTAGCCGGTCACGCTTGCTGCAACGCTGTCCCAGGAGGTCTTCTTGCTGTAGGAGACCAGCGTCTGACCCGTCTCGTTCTGCGTGACGAGATAACGATCCTTCGTGCCATTGTGGAGGTAATTCGCAAAGGTTCCGACAGTCGGTGCAGCCGTACTCGTTTCTGCGCCAAATGCCGCCTCGCTTCCCGGTAAGATGCCCGCCACAATGAGCAGCATGGTGAGAACCAGGGCAACAGGCCGCCGCGATACAAAATGCCGCCTTCTCCTATTTTTCTGCATGATATCCCTCCCCGTACGCAGGGCAAATGCTTACGGGTTCATCATTACATAATTTCTACATAACTGCAAGTATTGAGCCGAAAGTCTCTTTGTGTGTCATGGGGTCGAGTGAGTGTGTCATGACACCGAGCTTTGCGCACGTGGGTATTGCGGAGCATCATAATGTACGCTATCATGTACATTATGAAAGGAGCAAGCTATGTCCACTTTTACCGCTACGCAATTTCGCAGTAACCTCTTTGGGATTCTTCGCAAAACAATTCAGTACAACGAGCCTGCTCACATCACCACCAAGGATGGCGATGCTGTTGTTTTGAGCGAGAGTGACTACAGTGCGCTCCAGGAGACGCTCTACCTGGTTTCTGCTCCTGGGATGCGGCAGACTATCATGGATGGTCTTGCTACGCCGCTTGATGCGTGTACCATAGACAACAGCGAGGATTGGTGAGTAAGCAATGGGACATTGCTTGGACTTCCCAGGCGCTTAAGGACAGGGAGAAGCTGGCGCATAGCCCCTATGCCAAGAAAGGGAAGGCATTGCTGCTTTTGCTCCGCGAGAATCCCTACCAAGTGCCGCCATCTTTCGAGAATCTGGTGGGAGACCTTAAAGGCGCGATTTCCAGACGCATCAGCATCCAGCACCGTTTGGTCTATGAGGTGCTGGAGTCAGAACACGCTGTGAAGATACTCAGTTGCTGGACACATTACAGAGACTGATTTAGCTGGGAAATATATGGTGGATTTTAGCGAGTCGCTTTGTTTCGCCTCGCGTGCTGCCCCTCTGAACCGCAACTAGAGGCGCTTCCTCGGATCGGCAAAAAATAGTTCTTGACAAAGGTCCAGGAAGATATGATAGGCTATGGAAAGTTAGATAAACATAACTTTCCAAAACAAGAACCGTCTTTGCAGTTGGGATTTTGACATCCCGCATTGGCAGAGCTATGTCTTTTTTTGGTGAGGAGATCAGAGAGTGGCTTCAAAGAGGCCCCTCAGAGAAGCCCAAGGAGGAGTTTGCGTGCAAAAGAAGAATATCGTCAAGTACGTGCTCGACATTATCATGATTATCACATCGGTGCTGCTCTACAACAGCCACGTGCTGCTGCTGAACTTCCACGAGATAGCCGGGATTTCCATTCTGGGTGTCTTCATTATCCACTGCTTGTTGAACGGAAAGTGGATCGCGGCAGTGACCGGCAAGCTGTTCAGCCGCACACTGCCTGCAAAGACGGTCTTCAGCTACTGGGTCACCGCTTTGCTCGCCATCAGTTTTCTGGGGATTGTCATCAGCGGTGTGCTGTTCTCTAAGGTGCTGTTTCCCGGCATCGCGGAGGCGGTGGGCGATGGACCGTGGCGTATCATCCACGTCTTCCTTTCGGCGCTCTCTCTTATCCTGCTCGGCATCCACCTCGGCCTGTACTGGGATTTTGTGAAGAAGATGACCAAGAAGGCAATTCGGCTCCCCAAGGTGGTCACCAATGTGCTGGTGTATGTCCTGTTGATCGCGGTGATTGGCTATGGGGCATACAACGTCGTCACGACGAACTTTGTTGCTTGGTTGGCTTCGCCCTTTACGGGGGAGACCGGCGGTCATGGCGGCGGCGGCCACGGTCACGGCGAAGCGACTGAGGGTACGGAGGGCGAGGCTACAACTGAAACCACGGGTCACGGCAGCGAGGAGGCTGCACCTGAGGAGGCCGCAACCGGCGAATCCACAGGTCACGGCAGCGGGGCGGCTGCAACCGAAGAATCCACGGGTCACGGCGAGGCGACTGAGGGTACGGAGGGCGAGGCTACGGCTGAAACCACAACCGAGACAACCACGGGTCGTGGCGGTCGTGGTGAAGCAGCTGAGAATCCAACAGCTCCCGAGGAGACGGAAGGCGAAGCTGCAACCGAGACAACCACAGGTCGTGGCGGTGGCGCGGCCACAACCTCGGTTGCAGAAGGCGAAGCTGCACCTGAGGAGGCAGCAACTGGAGAAACCACGGGTCGTGGCGGTCGTGGTGAAGCAGCTGAGACTGAAGATTCGGCTGCACCTGAGGAGGCCGTAACCGGCGAATCCACAGGTCACGGCAGTGAGGAGCCTGCAACCGGCGAGGAGACAACCGAGGCCGCAGAAGGCGGAGAGGCCAGCGGCGAGCGCAGTGGCGGTGGGCATGGACATACAATCGATCCTCTGAACATCCCCGTTGTCATGGCAACCTACGGATCAATCATAGGCATTTTTGCCGCTATCACCTACTACCTTTCAAAGCTGCTCGCCAAACGCAAGAAGAAGAAAGAAGTGCCTAGCGAGGCAAGCGCGGCTTAGTGATTTGTTCGGTCTAAGCACGGGGTTCGACATCATTGGCAAAGAGTGTCTCTGCCAATGATGTCGTTCCTGCCTTTTCGTTTCAGTTCACAGCGGACAAATGGGGACGGTACCTTTGTCTTGCGAACCCCAGCAAGACAAAGGTACCGTCCCCATTTGTCCGCTAGCCAGCCCACTGACCCTGTGAACTGAAACGCCTTTTCGGCTCTGGTCAGACTTCTGCGCCCTGTGCCCTTGACAAATCCTGCGCCATTTAGAGAATAGGGGTCAGACGATTTGTAGGCTGGAACTCGAAGGGAAGACCTCTATGAGGAAGTTCAAGACGGAGAGCAAGAAGCTCCTTGACCTGATGATCAACTCAATCTATACCAACCGCGAGATATTCCTGCGTGAGCTTATCTCGAATGCTTCAGACGCAATCGATAAGCTCTACTTCAGGAGCCTGACCGATACCGCAGTCAAGTTGAGCAAAAGCGACCTTGCCATCCGCGTTGCCTTTGACAAGGAGACGCGTACCGTCACGGTCTCTGACAACGGCATCGGCATGAGCAAAGATGACCTCGACAGGAACCTCGGCACGATTGCCCACTCGGACAGCCTGGAGTTCAAGAACGAAATCGCGGATGCCCAAACCGCAGACGCCCCGGCAGGGGATGTTGCTATCATCGGGCAGTTTGGCGTCGGCTTCTATTCGGGGTTCATGGTCGCAGCCAAGGTGCGCGTCGTTTCGCGTGCCTACGGAGCAAACGAGGACGAGGCGTGTGCGTGGGAGAGTGACGGGGTCGAGGGTTACACCATCGACCCGGCCGAGCGCACAAGCCACGGCACCGATGTGATCCTCACCCTCAAAAGCAACACCGACGAGGAGGATTACGACAGCTACGTAACGGAGTATGGCCTCAAGCGCCTGGTCAAACACTACAGCAACTATGTGCGCTATCCCATCCAGATGGAGGTGGAAAAGAGCCGCGAGCTGCCCAAGCCCGATGATGCAGGCGATGACTACAAACCTGAATACGAGCAGTACCGCGAGCTGGAGACCATCAACTCCATGGTTCCCATCTGGAAGCGCCCCAAAAACGAGGTCACCCAGGAAGAGTACAACGAGTTCTACAAGTCGGACTTCCACGACTCGGCTGACCCCGTCCGCACTATTACCCTGCACGCCGAGGGCTCGTTTTCCTACGATGCGCTGTTGTTCGTGCCCGGGCGCACGCCCTTTGACCTCTACAGCAAGGACTTCCAGCGCGGACTCGCACTCTATAGCTCCAATGTGCTCATCATGGAGAAGTGCGAGGAGCTACTGCCCGACGCCTTCAACTTCGTGCGCGGCGTCGTCGACAGCCAGGATCTCACCCTCAACATCTCGCGCGAGACGCTCCAGCACAACAGTCAACTGCGGGCGATTGCCAAGCGTATCGAGAAAAAGATCGAATCAGATCTCGCCGATATGCTCGCCACGGATCGCGAGGCCTACGAAAAGCTTTTTGCCGACTTTGGCCGTAGCATCAAGTTTGGCATCTATTCCAGCTACGGCATGAAGAAGGATGGACTCGCCAACCTGTTGCTGTTCTACTCGGCACAGAAGGAGAAGATGCTGACGCTTGACGAATATCTGGATGGGCTTGCCCCCGAGCAGGAGTCGATATTTTATGCGGCAGGGGAGTCGGTCACGCGTCTGGCAAAGATGCCCGTTGTGTCCTCGGTGTGTGACAAGGGTTATGACGTGCTGCTCTGCACAGATGACATCGACGAGTTCTGCCTTGCCTCGATGTTCGATTATAAGGAGAAGCCTCTCAAGAACGTTGCCGGTGGGGATCTAGGCCTTGAGACCGAGGAGGAGAAAACCGCCGCTGGGGAGATTGAGAAAGACAACGAGACGCTGTTTGCCGCTATGAAAGAGGCGCTGGG
>JAITOC010000053.1 GCA_031290175.1 Coriobacteriales bacterium
AGCCCGGTGACCTCTGGCGTCTCCTTGTGCCTGAGAAGAAGGCGCTGCTCATCGAGAACACCAACCGCAACCTGACGGGCGTGAGTGAGAACGTCAGACTGCGTCACGCCGCACACTGCTATCTGGCAGACCCCACATACGGCACCGCCCTGGCAGAAGCCAGCGAGCTCGATGCCGCCAAGGTCAAGGAACTTGCAGAACTCCCACAGATCGACCGCTTTGCCGCAACCGTGACAAGATAGCAGCAAGAGAGCCCACACAAAACCCTGCGGGTCTACCGCAGCTTCTGGTCAAAACGAACACAAAAGCTACGACCTCCCGGATGGCCGGGAGGTCGTAGCACAGGAGCGAGGGCGGGGTCAGAAAGCTTCCCCTCAGACCGCGCGCCCAGCATCGTTGCCGCCGCGGATGGCTAAGGCGATGTTGTAGGGCTCATTGCAATCGCCAACCGCATAGGCCTCGGCTACCGAGATACCGTCGAGCAGGGATTTGTTCGGCTTCAACTCTGCGCCGCTAATGATGGCATCGCAGGTGATGACTACCTTGGTTCCCTCCCCGGTGGCAACGGTGATATTTCCCTCGCCAACCGACTCGATGGACGAGCCCGGCCAGACCTTCACACCCAGAGAATAGAGCGCTGTGGTCATAAAGCGCATGGCATGTTGGGATTGCTGCTTGTCGAGCTCCGCATTGGGGCTCGGGGTGACGATGTTGACCCGCTTGTTGTGCACCGTGAACCACAGGGCGCAGTCAAATGCCTGAGCGTTCGAGCCGTAGATGACGACGCTCTCGCCAACTTCGGTGGTCATGAACGAGTCAAAGTCCACGACCTGGACGCTGCCGTTGCCACTGACACTCAGCTCATCGCGCAGGCCGCCGGTTGCTAAAATCACGGCGTCGGGACCCTCGGTGCCGATGAATGCCGCATCGACTTCCTTGTTCAGCTCTACCGTGACGCCATTCAGCTCAAGCTGCCGCTCCAGGTAGGCACTGAGGTCATCGAGGTTCTCGTGCGGTCCTTTGACCATGCTGGCAAACGACAGCAGACCGCCAAGCGCACCGCTCTTCTCGTAAAGCGTCACAGCGTGCCCACGGGCAGCGGCGATACGGGCGGCTTCCATGCCGCCGGGGCCGCCACCGATGACCATGACCTTCTTGGGCGCTGCGGCTGGCGGCAACTCATAGGTGGTTGGTGTGCCCGGAACACCACTCATCACGCGCTGCGTCAGGGCGTTAACGCGGCAGTAGCCATCCCTCCGGTTGTCCGGATTACCGCCGATGTGGCAATGCAGACAACGCGTGCAAGGGGCGATCTCATCGATGCGGCCTTCGCGCAGCTTGTTGACATACTCGGTGTCCACGGTGAGGGGTCGGTTCATGATAAAGAAGTCTACCTTGCCATCGGCGAGCGCCTTCTCAAAATAGTCAGGGGCATGAGCCGGATCCATGTAGGTGACGGTGCCGCAGGGAATGCTCACGGCTTCCTTATAACGTCCGATGATGTCGATCAGCATACCGGCACCGCTGTGGTTGCCGATGAGCTGACCCTGCCAATGCCGGCTGAAATCCCACTGCGTGCCGTAACCGGTCGCGCCCTCGATGCCATTTAAGATGAAGTAGAGGTCGCTACCAAACTGGCAGGGGTGATTGCCGAGGGGCCCCAGGCGCAGGTGCATGGAATCGCCACCGGCTTCCTCGAACAGCTTGGCAAACGCGATGCCCTCTTCAATCGTCGTCACCTTGTTGTGGGGCTCGGTAACGGCATTGTCAAGGGTCATCAGGGTAGCATCGTTGGTGAGATTGTCGTTTTCCTCGATGCAGTCAATCAGCAACTGGACGACAAAGTCATCGCCGCAGGCCGTCTTGATCTTCTGGATACACTCAGTCACAAAGCGCGCGCGATTCTCCAGGCTTCCGCCGTACTCATCGGTGCGCGTATTGTGAAACCGGCTGAGGAACTGCTCGCCCTGGTTAAAGCCGGCGGCATTGATTTCCAGAGCGACAAAGCCCTGAGCCTGCAAGTCCTTTGCGATCTTCACCCCGGCGTCCTGCGTTGCGAGAAACTGCTCTTTGGGCATCTCTCCAACAGGCATGCCAAAAGGTGCCCACTGATAGCCGAGCTTTGCGCCATATTTGCCGCATTCTTCGACCAGTTTTCCCGCAAAGGCCAAACCCTCAGCAGTTACCGGCAACGGCTGCATGGTCACATAGTCGAGGGAGTCCTCAAAGAACGGGATGTTCTCTACCCAGATGAACTCGACGCCACCTTTAGCAAAGTTCACGTAGTACTCAAGCAACTCGTCGGTAGGTCCGGCGAGGTAGGCCGCAGAGCCAGCCGCGGATTTTATCATGCGATGGCTGGTCTCGATCGAGCCGATCTTCAAGGGTGAGAAGAGCGTTTTGAAGTCGGTGGTGTTTTGCCGGTAGTCATAATCCTGGGGATTGAGTCGGGCGGCTGCGATAAGCCCATCGTTGCTCGCACCTGCACCCGCCCCTGAGCCACCACTGCCCGTGCCCGTGCCCGTACCACTGCCTGAAGGAGTGCAAGCTGCGAGCGAACCCGCCGCGACCGCCGCGCCTACAGCGACCCCCACACCCTTCATAAAGTTGCGCCGGGAGATGCCCCCACGTTCCTGCTCTTGCCCGCACTCATCTGTCTGCGGCGCAGGCCGCAGCTCCTCCGTGAACCCTTTCATTGTTCCTCCTATCAGTGCTTCGTCGGCGCTGACAACCATGTCATCAGAAGCCAGCACCGCTGCCACTCTCCATCATAGCACTCTGCGATTTTCTGTTTGGGGCAGATGGCCAATCACGCCGGTTTCTGAAAGCAGCAGACGCGCAGGAAGCGCCCGAAGAAGACAAGCCCTGCCAGCGCCAGCGCGAAGCCCAGACCCGCGTAAAAGGATGCGACGGCCACATCGGGCAGAAGCCCCGAGACTCTCAGCGTCACGCCAAGCGCAATCATGAAAACCATGAGGATATACGACTTCTTGTCAAAGAAGTTGAAGATGGAGGTCCTTGTCTCAACATACGTGAGAATGCGCTTCGTGTGCTTGCTGACGATTCTGAGGAACATGACCCCGAACAGGATGAAGACTATTGCCTCGGCTATGAGCATGGGAGCGGTCCAGTCGCCATGGGATGCCCGCACGCCCACAGAAGCAACGTTCACGCCTGCCGCAAACCAGACCAGGGCAGCCACCAGCAGGAGTGTCTTTGTGGGAACCTTCAACACACGCAATCCTTATCAAGTACGGTTGTCCGCCGGATACCCAGTGACCCATGTATTTGAGCGCCGATGCTCAGGGGCCGACATTCAAGCACCCGATGCTTATGCGCTCAAGCATCCGAGTATTCAACGCTCGCAGGCATTCTCCCACAATCGATTGCAAAACGCACCATCGACCCAACGAATCGCCCATCTGTTTTCAAATGGTAACGAATCGCGTATTGCCCCCGGTCATCCCTGTTATCTGGAATACATTGATACTCGGCATGAGTCAGTGGCTCCCTAAAGGCAATTCATGATGAACTGAGTAGTGTAGTAGTATACTGGTCGCTCACGCAAATCAGCTTGAAGGGTGTTCGGTCGGAGCATCGTTTTGAGCATCATTCGGAGCAGTGTACCTTGGTTTTCTCGCGCGTTTCTTTACATGACCTGAAACAGGCTTTTGTCGCGGCTCTGCCTATCGTTGCGGGCTATGTCGTCTTGGGCATACCCTGTGGCATCCTGGGCGTGCAGGCGGGCATGAGCGTTCTGCAGGTCGTGCTCATGAGCCTATTTTTTTACTCCGGTGCCGGGCAATATCTCATCCCGAACCTCTGGATGGCGGGGGTGCCTATCACCTCAATTGTTGCCAGCGTTTCTCTGGTTAACCTCAGGCAGATCCTCTACGCTGCCTCGATGTCCCGGTTCAGCGAGGGTGCGGGCAAGCGGCTGTCGTTTCTCTTTGCGGCAACCATGACCGACGAGAGCTTTGGGATAAACCTCGGGCGCTTCACAGCCGAGGGAGCGCAGGAGCGCTGGACGGTATCGCGTGCGACCCTCGTCAACCTCTTCTCGCTCGTTACGTGGATACTCGCCAATGCGGCGGGTGCGATTCTCGGTTCGTTGCTGGCGGTGCCCACGGCGCTCGCCTCCTTTGCGATGACAGCCATCTTCATCTGCCTTCTCTTCATGCAGCGCTTCACGCCGCCAGCCATTGTGGCTGCGGTGGTAGCCGCGCTCGGTGTCTGCGTCTGCAAGCTCGTCGGACTGTCCGGTCCCGCCATCCTGATAGGCGCCCTGCTCGGCATAGCGGCAGCGCTCATCGTGGGGAGAAAGACGCCCAGCCCCGAGCATGAGGGCGGCGAGCAATGAGCTGGGGATCCTTCCTCATCATCGTCGGGCTCTGCATGCTCACCATACTGGCGAGCCGTGTTATCCCGCTGTTCGTGCTCAAGGGCCGTGAGCTCCCCGAGCGCGCGGCGCAGGCGCTCGGCTACATCCCGCCCGCCGCCTTTGCCGCCCTCGTCGCTAACGATCTGTTCAACCTCCAGGGCTTCAGCGCTGACCCGTGGCACGCCCTCATACCCTGCATCGCCGCCCTCCCGGTCATAGTCGTCGCACTCAAGACGAAGTCGCTGCTCTGGTGCATCGTCGTAGGCGTGGCAGTCTTTGGCGCGTTGCTCCTGACGCCCTGAGTCTGCGGGAGCCAGAAGAGGGAGTAGTCCGTCCGTTCTTCGCTTACTGTTCGGATAATCCGAAGTAATATTCCGGATTTAACCAATTCGCTGATAAAATGAGGTATACTGCTACTCATACATGAGACGGAAATGCGAGAGGAGCTTCGATGGACACCCAGAGCAATTCCTTTGCAGCGCAAGGGGAGAGGGGGCTGCACTCCAAGCGTGAAGCAGGATCTGGTGCCGCCTATATCCCGCGCGCGCTTGAACCGCTTGTGCTCTCGCTTTCTCAGGAGTATCCGGTGCTTCTGCTCACGGGACCACGGCAGACCGGCAAAACGACCATGCTCAAGCGTCTGATGGAGGGAACACAACGCAGTTATATCAGCCTTGACAGTTTTGAGACGCGTAGGGATGCGCAAGAAGATCCAGCGCGGTTTCTGCAGCGCTATCAACCACCGCTCCTGATAGACGAGGTCCAGTATGCTCCCCAGCTCCTTACCTATATCAAGATTGTGGTTGACGAGCGAGGAAGACCAGGAGACTATTGGCTCACAGGCTCACAGGTTTTCAAATTGATGCGGGGCGTCCAGGAGTCTTTGGCAGGCAGGGTCGCGCATCTCAAAATGTCGCCCCTTTCGCAAAGCGAGATCGCGCGAAGCCAGAATGTGCCTTTCACGGTTGACCGCGAGCGGTTGCTTGCCATGCAAGACACACGTAGGGCGCGAACTTCCGATGAAGTATTCGAGACCATGTATCGTGGTAGCATGCCCGCGCTTGTAGGAGATAAGCATAATAGCACGGCTATTTTCTATTCAAGCTATCTTGATTCCTATATCGAACGTGATGTGCGTGACCTCTCGCCAGGACTCGACAGCTTCAGATTTCTCGACTTTATCAAATCAGCCGCTATCCGCTGTGGTCAGGTCGTCAACTTTGCTAGCATGGCGCGTGATGCTGGGATTAGCGAAAAGACCGCCAAGGGTTGGCTGGGGCTCCTTGAGACCCTGGGTATCGTCGTGTTGCTTTACCCCTCCTCGAACACTGCCTTGAGCAGAACCCTCAAGTCGCCTAAGTTGTACTTCTTCGACACAGGCCTTGCTGCCCATCTTGCTGGTTTTGATGA
>JAITOC010000061.1 GCA_031290175.1 Coriobacteriales bacterium
GGTGGGTACGCCGCCTGCAAACCGGTGACGCAGATGTTGCCCTCATCGCCATCCTCAACAGGTGTGCCGGCATCATCGAGCAGCTGGATATTCAGCAGGGGCGAGGGCTTGCCCATGGAGCCAGGTCGCGGCTCTACCCACGGAAAGGTAGCGAGCAGCACGGGGCCCTCTGACTGACCAAAGCCCTCGTAGATCTGAAGCCCGGTTGCCTCAAGCCAGCGCTTGGTGACATCGGCATTGAGTGGTTCGCCCGCCGTGGAACAATGCTTTATGCAGCTGAGGTCAAAGGCAGAAACATCTTCTTGCAGCATGAAGCGGTACATCGTCGGCGGTACGCAAAAGGTGGTGACCTGATAGTGCTCAACCCGCTTGAGTAGTTCGAGAGGGCTGAAGCGGACGGTGTCGTAGGCAAAGATGGTGGCACCGGCGATCCACTGGCCATAGATCTTGCCCCAGCCAAACTTTGCCCAACCGCTGTCCGACACACTGAGATGCAGCTTATTCTCACGGACTTCCTGCCAGTACTTTGCGGTGAGGATGTGCCCCAGGGGGTGCACAAAGTTATGCGTACACATCTTTGCCAGACCGGTCGTGCCCGAGGTAAAGTAGATAAGCATGTTGTCTGTATTTGCAGTGGCCGCCGCACCGGTGGGGCGCTCCCAGCGGTCTGCAGCCTCGCCTGCTCCGTCAACCAGCTGATGCCAGGATAACCAGCCCTCCCGTACTGCTCCCACAAGGATACGATGCTGCACCTCAGGGCACTCAGGCAGCGCGAGGGACATCTGCTCCAGGACATAGGGGTCTGAAAGCGCGATGACCGCCCGTGCCCCCGATGCGGACATGCGGTAGACGAGATCCTTCTTTGTCAGCTGGATGGTAGCCGGGATAATGATGGCGCCGAGCTTATGCAGCGCCGTTGCGGTAACCCAGTATTCCCAACGCTGACGCAGCATAACAAGCACGATGTCACCTTTGCGGATGCCGAGCCCTGCAAGCGCGTTGGCACAGCGATTCGAGAGACGCGCGATATCTGAGAAGGTGAAGATCTCCTCGTTATCAGCGTCATCGCACCAGACAAGCGCACGCTTCTCGGGCTCGACACGTGCCCACTCGTCCACAACGTCATAGCCAAAGTTGAAATTCTCGGGCACATCTATGGTGAAGTTCTCGAAAAAATCCTCGTAGGAGTCAAAATCTATGCGGGGGCAATACTTCTTGAGTATGTGGTCCATTGTTCTTACCTTCAGTTCAAGCTCAGGTAGCCAGGGCTACTCGGTAATCATGGTGACAAAAACGGCAGGGCCGGTAGAGCCGCAACGCTGGCCGTGTGGGATCTGCGGATTGAAGTACACGCTGTCACCCACATTGAGTACCACCTCGCGATCCTCAAAGACGAGGATCACCGTCCCCTGCGTTACGTAGTTGAACTCCTGCCCTGCGTGGGTCACAAGCTCTGCAGGCTCATCGCTCGGATCGAGCGTGACGAGCAAGGGCTGCATAACCTTGTGCGCATAGTTGTAGGCAAGATCCTGAAAGTGATACCCCGGGAACCGGTCAACGACCTGCCCTTTGCCTGCGTGCACAACCTGATAGGTGTCCAGATGCGTGGTTCCACCGGTCAGTAAAACGGCCATATCTACCTTGCAGACGTTGGCAAGATGCATAAGAAAACTTGCCGGAACGTCGTATCCCGTCTCCTCGTAGCCGCGGTAGGTCTCCCTGCTCACGCCCAGCTTGTCCGCAAACTCATCCTGTGTGTATCCGCAGGCGTCACGCAGCCCCGCGATACGTTGCGCAAGCTCACTGAAAGGTATGTTATCTGTGTTGTTGTCCATTGTGCCCCCAGTATACACTACGCCGCGCTCTTCTCTCATTGCCTTTGGCGAATATCCCTTATGACCCTTAGCAGGTGCCTGCGCCTCTTCAGCACACAGAGGCGGTCCAGGCCTCCCCTATTTCAAGCGCGCGCTTGTTTGCATCCTTGAGCTGTGCCTTACTGGCGGGCACGCTCTTGTCGATGGCTTGTTTGCAGACCTCTTCTGTCGAGAAGCCGGTGGCTTCAAGCAGTTTGCCAACGCAGATGACGTTTGCCAGACCCTTCAGGCCGTTTTCTTCAGCGAGGGATGTGGCGGGAACCGTGTAGTACTCAATGTCGTGACGCATCGTGCAGGCACCAACCATGGAGGAATCGACGACAACCACGCCCCCCGGCACGACATCGTCGATGAAGCGCTCGTAGGAGGGCAGATTCATGGCAATAAGCGCATCGGGCTCGGTGACAAGTGGCGAACCAATGGGCTCATCAGAGAGGCAGACGCTGCAATTTGCCGTGCCTCCGCGCATCTCCGGACCGTAGGAAGGCAGCCACGAGACTTCGCGCTCGTCGATAAGACCCGCATAAGCGATGATCTTCCCCGCGAAAAGTATGCCTTGACCGCCGAATCCAGCAAGCATGATGTTCAAGGGTTGAGCCATAATCCGTCACTCCCCCGCCTTCGCATCTTTGTATATTCCAAGGGGATAGTACGGGAGCATGCTTTCACGCAGCCAATCAAAGGAAGCAGCCGGAGTCATACCCCAGTTGGTCGGGCAGGTAGAGACAATCTCGACGATTGTATAGCCCAACCCTTCAATCTGGTACTCAAATGCCTTTTTGATAGCCTTCTTGGCCTTGCGGACGTTTGCTGGCTTGTCCACCGTCACGCGCTCAGCAAGAGCGACACCATCAAGCGAGCTCAGCAGCTCGCAGACGCGGATGGGATAACCGGCGGTTGCAACATCACGACCATAGGGGGATGTCTGGGTGACCTGTCCCGGCAGGCTCGTCGGTGCCATCTGCCCCCCGGTCATGCCGTAGATGGCATTGTTGATGAAGATGACAGTGATATTCTCGCCACGTGTTGCAGCGTGGATGGTCTCTGCGATGCCGATGCTTGCGAGGTCGCCGTCACCCTGATAGGTAAAGACGATGTTCTCAGGACGAGCGCGCTTGATGCCCGTTGCCACCGCAGGGGCGCGCCCGTGAGCGGCCTGCGCCATGTCGCAGGTATAGAAATTGAAGGCCGCGACCGCACAGCCTACCGGTGTGACCCCAATGGTTGTGCCCTCGATACCAAGCTCATCTATGGTCTCGGCCACAAGCCGCTGGACGATGCCATGGGTACAGCCGGGGCAGTAATTGGTTATCGCATCGGTTAAGACCTTGGTGCGCTCAAATAGCAATTCAGCCATTTTGCACCTCTTTCTTCCGTGTCAGTTTGCCTTGGAAGGGGATAATATCAAAGACTTCGCCCTCGTTGGCAAGCCTGAGCGCCTCAAGCACCTCGTCAGGCGTGGGCACGACGCCCCCGGTATGCGCAAAGAAGCTCACGGGCTTTCGCCCGTTGACAACAAGGCGCACATCTTCAACCATCTGCCCGGTGGAGAACTCGGTAACGAGATAGGCTTTGGCGGATGCCAAGGTTGCCTCCAGGGCATCCTTTGGGTAGGGCCAGAGCGTGATGGGACGGATAAGACCGGCCTTTATTCCCTGTTCACGTGCCTTGACCACCGCACTGCGTGCGATGCGGGACGCCGCTCCGTAAGCCACGACTATGACATCGGCATCCTCAGTCAGGAAGCTCTCGGCGCGTTGCTCATCGCGACTGATTTGCTGATAGCGCTCAGCGCGCTCAAGGATACTGCTCTCCAGTTCAGCGGCGACCAGGAACAACGAGTTTACGACCGTGTGCTCACGCTCACCTTTGTGCCCCGTCAGTGCCCAGGGCTTTTTGGGCAAGGCATCGTCTGCCAAAGGCTCCGGCAGGATGACCGGCTCCATCATCTGACCAAGCAGCCCGTCGGCCAGAATCATAACCGGTACGCGATATTTGTCACCCAGCTCGAAGGCAGACGCAGCGCTATCCGCCATCTCCTGCACCGTCGAGGGCGCAAACACAACCACGTGACCATCGCCGTGACCGACCGCTCGGGTGGCCTGCCAATAATCCGCCTGGCTCGGCTGGATCCCGCCAAGACCGGGACCGCCCCGCTGCACGTTCACGATGAGCCCCGGTAGGTCAGCTCCAATCATGTAGGAGATGCCTTCCTGCTTGAGGCTGATGCCCGGCGAGGAGGACGAAGTCATGACACGCACTCCGGCAGCTGAGGCTCCGTACACCATATTGATGGCGGCAACCTCGCTTTCTGCCTGGAGGTAGACGCCTCCGATCTTGGGCATACGCTTTGCCATATAGGCCGCGAGCTCAGTCTGTGGGGTGATGGGGTATCCAAAGAAGTGGCGGCAACCCGCGCGGATGGCGGCCTCGGCCAAGGCTTCGTTTCCCTTCATAAGGACTTTCTCTGCCACGGTACACCTACCTCTCTATGGTAATCGCAACGTCAGGACACATCAACGCACATGAAAGGCAGCCGATACACGCACCCTGATCGATACATGCCGCGGGATGGTAGCCCTTTTGTGTAATCTCTTCATTGTCGAGGGCCATGATGTCCTTTGGGCAGACATCGACGCACAGGGCACAGCCCTTACAGAAAGCCTTGTCCACGATGACCTTTGCCATGAAACCGTTCCTCTCCATGTAGTGAATCCTTGTATTTTCGCATACTTCAGGCTCACTGTTTAGATGCTGTCTCAGGCGCGGCGTGTTCACAGGGTGAGTGGTTGTTGGGGTTGCATAGAGGACGGCAGACTGTGCGTGGGGCATTGACACAAGGGGGACGGGGTTGGGGTCGTGACACAACGGGCATTGACACAAGGGGGACGGGGTTGGGGTCGCACACACAGACCCGTCCCCTATGCGACCCATTGCGGCTTATTCCCAGGGGGTGGTGACGATGAGGTCTAGGGGGTAGACCGGGATGGAGACAGAGTGGCCTTCTGTGGTGAGGGCTGCTTCGACAACGGGGGCGACAACCTTGGGAGCCGTGATGCCCGCAAGGGGCAACTGGGCGTCTTGGGCAAGCTTGAGCAGCGGCTGCACTGAGGCCAGGATGACCTCTGCATCGGTGAACTCCTTGAGGTGCGTGTTTCCTATGAGCGCAGTGGTCTTGAGCTTTGCGGTCTGCTCGATTGCGGCGATAAGCTCGAGGTTCTCCTCCAGTGTCGTTGCCTGAGGTCTGCGGAAGTTCACAACATAGATGAGGCGATAGGGTCTATTTGTAATGTTCGGTTCATAGCGTGCGAGTGCTCGGGCACCATCGGGATCTCCGCCCACGTCAACCACAACCGCATGCGCTTTGTTCGCCTGCTGCATCGCCTCTCCGATGCCCGGCGAAAGTGAGGGTGTATCGAGATTGGGTGCGTTGGTGCCATACACCGGTCCGAGCAGCTCGATGTTAAGCGCCTGCAAGAAGCTGAGGCTGTCAGAGGAGCGGAAGTAAGGATTCACGATGTCGAGGTCTATGAGGGTAACGCGCTCATAGTCTGCTTGCAAGCCGCGCGCGATGTTGAGGGCAAGGTTTGTCTTCCCGGCACCATAATGCCCGGTAATAAGCGTGAGGTGCGGTGCCCCCGAGAACAGGTTCATAGCAGCCTCACTCATAGGAGAGAGAGGTAGCGCGCGCGCTCCCAATCGGTGACATATGCGCTGTAGTCCGCCCATTCCGCGCGCTTGTTGCGCACGAAGTAGCTGTGGATATGTTCACCAAGCAC
>JAITOC010000037.1 GCA_031290175.1 Coriobacteriales bacterium
GCACAAAATCGCCAACCCCTCTTGACTCTCTCCATTCTTCCAAATACTATAGAAAAGACAAGTACGCACCTCAAGGGTACCCAGTATCAAAATGATACTATAAGGGGAACTTGAAGATGCCAGAACCAAGGGAAACGCCGGTTATTCATGTCATCGGAACCCCCAAAGGAGAGCACATGCCCGGTTGCTGTGACCATACCGACCTCAACTGCCCCGTCGACGCGACCATCCGTCTCATCGGGGGCAAGTACAAGGCGCTCATCCTCTGGCACCTCGTGGGCAATACCCTACGTTTTGGCGAACTCAAGCGGCTTATCCCACGGGCGACGCCCAAGATGCTCACCCAGCAGTTGCGCGAGCTTGAGGCAGACAGCCTGCTCGTGCGGACGGTCTACCCCGAGGTGCCCCCGCGCGTCGAGTATGAGCTCACCGACTTTGGGCTCAGCCTCAAACCGATCCTCAACGCGCTCTACCACTGGGGAGCCGATTACATGGAGCAACAGCAACTTGCCATCACCTGCTCGATGGAACTGACTCATCCCTGACTCACCCCTGACGAAGCGCCCCTTCATTCATGTCATTCTGCGCGTCAGCCACCTGCTACAATTATGCGGACACAATACGACGTGTGCGATACAGAAGGAGACGGCTGAAAAGCTATGGAGAACAACCCTCAAAACGAATCCCAGGACAACCCTCATATGAAAGGTACCCTGAAGTACGCCGTGGTAATCCTCGATGGAGCTTCGGGCGAGCCCTTGGAGGAATACCAGGGCCTCACGACGCTGCAGGCTGCGCAGACGCCTGAACTCGATGCCTTGGCGCGGGCAGGGCAGGTTGGGCTTGCGCGCAATGTGCCCGCCGGGATGGAACCCTCATCCAACGTGGCGTGCACTTCAATTGTCGGCTATAACCCTGCCGACTACCCCATTGGCAGGGGAGCGCTTGAGCTTTCTGCGCTGGGCATCGAGCTTGTGGATGACCAGGTGGCGATGCGGGTGAACCTCTGCAACATCTCACCCGAGGGGTTGATGCACAGCTATTCGACCGACAATATCTCAAGTGAGGACGGTCATGCGTTGGCAGACGAGTTGATTGCCGCACTCGAAAACGAAGCGATGCGGCTTTACAAGGGCACGGGCTTTCGCCTCTACCTCACGGTCACCGGGCATCCCGGTCTTATGGAAACACAGTTCACCCCCGCCCACAATATCACCGATATGCTCGTGGCGGACTTCCCCCCAAAAGGTCCTGAGGTTTCCCTCATTCAGGATTTCGAGACCAGGGCGCATGCCGTGCTCGCGTCCTCGCCCGTGAACGCTCGGCGCGTTGCGGCGGGCAAGCTGCCTGCCACCGACGCACTGGCCTTCTGGCCGGGACAACGCCCGGCTGGTATGGAATCCTTCTCAACACGCTTTGGCAAGAGAGCCGCCATGCTCTCCGGTGTGGATCTTCTCAATGGCATCGCTCAACTCGCTGGGATAGCACGCTATCATTTTGCGGGCGTTACCGACGGCCCCGACAACGATTACGCGGCGCAGGGTGAAGGCGCGTTGCAGATGCTCGCAGAAAACGATGTGGTCTTCATCCATGTGGAAGCTCCCGATGCCGAGGGGCACGACGGTCATGTCGAGGGCAAGCGCCGTGCTGTCGAAGCGATAGACCGCGAGATTATCAGCCGCCTGCGCACCTATGCCGCCGATCCCACCACACCACCGCTGCGCATCCTCGCCCTGCCCGATCACCCCACACCCGTTGCGCATAAACGCCACAGCGAGGATCCGGTCCCCTTTGTCATGGCTGGCCCGGGCATCGACCCCAACGAAGGCAAACGTCTCACGGAAGCGGAGGCCCATGCAACCGGGCTCCTGGCTGACCCAGGCTACCAACTCCTGTATCGCCTGCTTGCGTAACCCTGCGCCTCCACCCTGCGCACTCCGCGCAAGGTGACGTAGGTTGCTGAGAGGTGCCCTAAAGCAAGATTTGCGTCAGGATACTGAGAATGCCGAGCACCGAGATAGCGATGATGAGTGGTGCGCTTGTGAATGCAACCTTAAAGGGCTGTGCCTTGTCGAAGCGACCATAGGGTTGCTGCGGCGCATAACCGTAGAGTTGTTGCGGCGTGTGACCATAGGGCTGTTGCGGTGCATGGTCGTAGGGTTGCTGTACAACGGGCACGGGGGCTCCATAGGGCTGTGCAACTGACACGGGGGTGCCGTAACCGTAGGGTTGCGTGAAGGCAGCACCATAACCAGAGCTTACAGGCGCAAACCCGGCAGTGCTGATGCCCTCGACTACGCTGACTGGGACAGGCTTACCTAAGAGCAGCTGCGCCTTGAGCTTCCTACGGTCAAGGGTAAGGATTAGAATCGCGCCGATAAAGCACAGGGCTTCGACCAGGACAATGATGATCAGAGCCTGTTCAGGGAGAAATCCTTCCAGAGTTGAGAGCAGATTGTTCACGATATGTAGCAGCATCGACCATTTGATGGAGAAGCGTAGGGCAACATAGCCGAAAAGTATGCCCACGAAGAAGGCGAACACTCCTTGGAAAAAGAACATATGGTACAGCCCAAACAGCAGTGCAGAGATGACGATGGCAAAGTTATCCCCATAGCGCTGCAAGGAGCGCATGATGGCTCCCCGGAAGATGATCTCCTCGGCAAGGGGGCCGACAATCACAATGTAAAGGAAACCCCATAAGGTAGCACCCATAGCCTCGATGCTTACTGAGGGACTGGAGAGGGGTGTGCTCGAGATTCCGAGTACGCCGAAGGGAATCATGATAATGGTCATCACCGCCTGAACCCCCATCATCAACACGAAGACCTCGAAAAGGTCGAACAGCTTGATGCGCTCCTTGAAGCGGGTGAGATTGGTGGTGAAGAGACGTTTTCCACTGATTGCCAGCATGATAAGCGAGCCGAATACGATTCCGAGCAGTGATGCGACAGAGGCCAGCATTGGCGTATCGCTTATGAGGAAAGCTTCCAAATTCGCGCCTGAGCTTATTGCGCCCAGTGCATAGATAACGATGACAACGATCAATGTTGTCATGAGGATTGCATAGAAACCAAGCAGGCAGAGGACTATCTTGCGCAGCGTGCCGTATAGTTGCTTTTTGTAAGGGGTAGGTTGTGGCTGAGGCGGCAGAAACACGGGCTGTGGTTGTGGTTGGTAACCCTGCTGCGGCTGATACGCAGGCGGCGGCGGCTGCCAAGCCTGCTGCGGCCGATACGCAGGCTGCGGCTGCCAAGCCTGCTGTGGCTGATACGCAGGTTGTGGTTGTGGTTGCGGCATTGGTTGGTATCCCTGGGGAGAGGGACTCGTTGGCTCGAGAATGGGGTGTTGAGGTTCAATCATGTAAGTATCATACCCGAAATCCCTCCGGAGACCAGGCAAAGCACTTGAGCAACGGGCACTTGTCACCTGAGCGTCATCTCAAAGTGCCATCCGACCGAGTTTGCTGCACATTTGACCGGTGTTTACGCACAGTTGTCGAACAAGCCGCAGATTTGTTGGTATCCTGACAGGATGCATCTCAGAGGCCTCAAGTTTAGAACAGGACAGAGAGCGTCTGAGGGCAGTCAGGTTTTCTATCCCAGAAGGGAGTTGCGATGCAGGAGTTGGTCGAAATCCGCTGGCACGCCCGAGCAGGGCAGGGGGCGGTTACCGCATCAAAATTGCTTGCAGAAACAGCACTATTGCAAGGGCAGTACATCCAAGCGATGCCTGAGTATGGTCCTGAACGCACAGGTGCGCCGCTCAAGGCGTATACCCGGGTAAGCAACGAGAGGATCGAGCTTCACAACAATATCGTACATCCCGACATCGTCGTCATTCTCGACGACACCCTGCTCCCCATCATCGACGTGCTTGAGGGCATCAAGGAGGGCGGAACCGTCATCCTGAACACCGCGCTTTCAGCCGAAGAGGCACGGGCTGCGCTCAAGGCGCCCGCCGACCTCAGGGTTGCAACGGTTGATGCGAGTGGTATCGCTGTTGCCACCATCAAGCGCGATATCCCCAACACGCCCATCGTCGGCGCGCTGGCAGAGATTACGGGGGTTGTGCCCGTCCAGGCGCTGAAGGACAACCTCATCAAGTCATTCGGCAAGAAGTTCTCGCAGGAGGTCATCGACGCAAACCTCGCATCGGTGGATCGTGCGGTTGAGGAGGTGAAGGTGGCATGAGCTCCAAGCAATTTACCTGGGACGTCTCGGATTTCGATACCTGGACCGCAGAGCGCTTCCCCAAGGGTTGTGTTGCCATCGAGGCGGGCAATTCAGAGCTCTACATCACCGGCGGCTGGCGCTCCGAGCGTCCCGTTTGGCAGAAGGACAAGTGCAAGAACTGCATGTTCTGCTGGGTACACTGCCCCGATTCTTCAATCCTTGTGGCAGATGCCGAGATGATTGGTATCGACTACGATCATTGCAAGGGTTGTGGCATCTGTGTTGCTGAGTGCCCCTTCGATGCGCTCCACATGGTGCCCGAGGGCGACGAGGTCACCGATGAAATCGCTGCAAAGGAGGCATGAGATGTCCGCTATCACCGTTTTCGCCGGCACCGGAAACAACATGGTGGCCGAGGCGCTCCGTCAGGCCGCTCCCGACGTGGTGGCCGCTTACCCTATAACACCGCAGACGACCATCGTCGAGGGCTACGCCAAGTTCGTCGCTGACGGACGCGTCCATACCGAGCTTGTGAATGTTGAAAGCGAGCACTCGGCGCTTTCTGCGTGCGTCGGAGCCTCCGCCGCAGGTGCACGCGTTGCAACCGCCACCTCCTCACAGGGTCTTGCCTTGATGTGGGAGGAGCTGCACATCGCCTCCGGTATGCGTCTGCCCATCGTCATGGCAAACGCAAACCGCGCCATCTCTGCACCGATCAACATCCATGGCGACCACTCCGACGTCATGGGAGCACGCGATTCCGGCTGGATCATCTTCTTTGCCGAGACCGCGCAGGAAGCCTACGACAACACCATCATCTCCTTCCCCATCGCCGAGGATCCCGCCGTTTCGCTCCCCGTGCTGACGACGCTTGACGGCTTCATCACAACGCACGCCATGGAGCGCTGCGAACTGCTCGATGATGCCACGGTCAAAGCCTATGTAGGTGACCGCGTGCCCGAGAACCCCCTGATTGCAGGCGATAAGCCGGTCAGCCATGGCATGTTTGCGTCTCTGGGTGGCACGTACTTCGAGGTCAAGAAGGCAGAACGCGCTGCCATCGACGCATCGCCGCCCGTCATACAGAAATACGGTGACGCATGGGAGAAGGTCTGCGGGCGCCCCTTCGACTTCATCGACAGCTTTGCGTGTGAAGATGCCGACTTCATCCTCGTCATGCTCGGTTCTGCTGCAGGCAACGCGAGAACGGTTGCACGCGAGCTTCGTGCACAGGGCATCAAGGCAGGCGTGCTCCGCGTGCGCGTGTACCGACCCTTTCCGGCAGACGCCGTGCGCGCTGCCCTCAAGGGCGCCAAAGCAATCGGCATCCTTGACCGCTCCGACAGCTTTGGCGCGCAGTATGGTCCTCTGGGGCTCGACGTGCGTGCGGCGCTGTACGACCTACCGCAGCGCATCCCAACCCGCAACTACGTATTCGGTCTTGGTGGCGCTGACGTCACGCTCGAGACCATGCACAAAGCATATGCAGAGCTGGCGGAACTCGCTTCCGGCACGCTCGATGAAGGCCTGTCCTACCTCGGAACCCGGGGCTGAGAGGAAGGGAATACAGATGGCAACTATAAAAGAACTCTCCAAAGTACCTGAGCGCCTTGTCGGGGGGCATCGTCTCTGCGGCGGCTGCGGCGCTTCCATCGCCGTGCGCCAGGTGCTCATGAGTGCTGGTGACGCCGAGGTTGTCGTCGCAAGTGCGACCGGCTGTCTTGAAGTTTCCACGACCGCATACCCCTACACTTCATGGGAGACCTCCTTCATCCACAACGCCTTTGAGAATGCCGCCGCCACCATCACGGGTGTCGAAGCCGCGTTCAAAGGCCTGAAGGCGGCAGGCAAGATACAGCAGGATAAGGAGATAAAGTTCGTTGCGTTTGGCGGCGACGGGGGCACCTATGACATCGGTCTCCAGGCGTTGTCCGGTGCACTCGAGCGCGGGCACGATTTTCTCTACGTCTGCTACGACAACGGTGCCTACATGAACACCGGCATCCAGCGCTCATCCGCAACACCGCGCGGGGCATGGGCCACGACCTCTGAGGTCGGCGCCGCGATTCCCGGCAAGCAACAGCGCCGCAAGGATCTCACCTCCATCGTGGCGGCGCACCACATCCCCTATGCCGCCCAGGCGTCGGTGGGGGACTGGCGCGATCTGACAAACAAGGCGGAGAAGGCTCTCAACACCCCCGGCCCCGCCTTCCTGAATGTGCTGGCACCCTGCCCGCGCGGCTGGCGCTATGAGGCCTCTCAGACCATTGATATCTGCCGCCTCGCCTTCAAGACGAAGTTCTGGCCTATCTTCGAGATTGAGAATGGTGTTTGGACTCTCAAGGAAGTCAAGGAGAAGGATGTGCTCCCGCTGGAGGACTTTCTCAAACCACAGGGACGCTTCAAGCATCTCTTCAAACCTGAGAACGCAGGTCTGCTTGAAGAACTCAAACAAGACGTAGACGACTACTACAGCTACCTGCAGAAGATGGCCATCGCAACCGCCTAGGAGGCACGTAAGGAGAACCATGAATCGCAACTCAAGAACCCGCTCCATCGTCTTATGCGGTCTTTCCATCGCCTTGCTCGCGGTGGGTGCCGCGATACAGATTACCGTAGGTCCAATCCCCTTTACGCTGCAAACGCTCATGCTCATCCTGATTGTCCTGATCCTGACCCCCCGGGAGGCTCTGGTTGCCGTCGGGGGCTACCTGGTGCTCGGAGCAGTCGGTCTGCCGATCTTCGCGGGCTTCAAGGGTGGGCTGGGGGTTCTCTTCGGCCCGACGGGTGGGTTTTTGATCGGCTTTTTTGTTGGTGCGCTGCTGGCGTGTCTGTTGCGCCTGCTGCTTGAGAAGCGCGCCACGAAGTTCGGCACGTCCCTCGCGCTCGACGTCGCGATCATCCTCGTTGTCATGGCGGCATCTTATGCGTTCGGCACGGCATGGTTCGTGTTCTCCACGGGAACAGCGGTCGCTCAGGCACTCGCCCTCTGCGTCCTGCCCTTCCTCCTGCCGGATGCCCTCAAAGCCGCCGCCGCCTTCGTATGCGCACAACCCGTCCGCGTAGCCCTCGGTCGCGCCACCTGGCGCCATTCGTCCAACACAGCATCCGAGCAGGGAAGATAGGTCGGTAAGCTGGAGTAATCCCCAGGGGTTTCCTCGAAATTGTCAGGAGATTGTCAGAGGACGCCCCCTGACAATCAGTGTCCCCCGACGATCAAGGTGATTACAACGTGGCAGAGACACCTTTAGAATCGACAGCGCAGGAAACCAAGGCTGGGAAGTTACGAAATCGTCATCAATGTATCTTTTGGTGAGAAAATAGGGAGAAACTGCGAACAGCTTCTCCCTTGCAAAAACCCTAAGGCTTTTTCTGTGTGCCATTATCTTGTGCCACAGGAAACCAAATGTCAATTACTCTTTCGGTAAAATGGAGAAATGACATCAAAGCGTTGGCTTTTGTGTAGTATTGGCAATTCTTGGCAATTCTTACTTTTAACGCCTGAAGTGTATTGATTGTTCGGTCAAATGATGCTTCACTGTTCACAATAGTTTTGTAGGTATAAAGCGTTGCCACTATCTGCTGCATGATGGGATTATCCAGTTTTGCCCTGCGGGTCTTGGAGTTTCTAACACCGCATTTGCTGAGCGCGGTTGTTACGGAGTGTGATGTGCTGATTTGCGATTTAAGCCCTGAGCGAAAACAATTGATGATGCAGGAATTGTGTGCACAGGCGTTGCGAACCGATTTGACTTGTTTCATGAGGTAATGCTCATCTAACATCTGCTGGTCATCCCAGCGTTGGGCGCAGAAGCGATAGAAAGTCAGAAACAAACCAAAGGATATGGCTTCAAGCAACACCCACGCGGGCATATCATCTTGATACTTGGCAATCAATGAACCACTGTATAAGTCGCTACTTGTTGCAGATCCCCTGTACTTCAAGTCGTTTTCAAAGCCCTTGCGGTATTTTGGTGCAAGGCTCTCGATGAAGTCTGAAACGATGGAGTATCCATCTTCGCTCGTAAGCTGAGTGATCCTGTCCAAAACTTTCACTTTGGCAAAATGCTCGATGTCCAAAGTTATCGGCAGCATAACTTCTCTCAACCTGTGGTCGATACTGGCAAGGTCAACGAGGTAGGAAAAATCCAAGTTGAGATATTGACCAACGCTATCGCCGTCAGACTGTCTGAAAAACACCTCGCGATAGGCAGCTACTCGTAGAAAGTTGTTCTTGGTGGCGAGGTAGTCAGCAGCATCGTCCTTGGAGATCTGTTCAAAGGTGATGCCCTTGTTTTTCAGATGAGCGATTTGCTGCTCAACTGTCAGTATTGGTTTTCGGTCTGGCATGGCACTCATCTCGGTCGGGGTCATACCACAATAGTATAAGCGATACTGTTTATCTGATAAGGGCAAAATGGTGGGCTTCAGGCCCTGGCAAGTGTCCCAAATAAGGGCTTAAGCTCCTGCCCGGTCGGCTTGCGCTCGTGAGTGTACAGCACTGAGCGCTGCTCCGTGATTCCTTGCCAGCGCGCTGCCCCTGCGAACCCCCAGCGCTCCAGCAACCATCGTTGCAAAAAGCGGAGTTATGAGTTACCTTTGTGGTTTCTCTTGTATAATGCGAGACAGATGCCGATTAGCATGAATACAATACACAAAGCCAGTTGCAAAATGTAAAAGAGGGATCCTGAATAGTCTTCATCCATATGCACCCGTTCGTTTATTACACATATATCAATCCAAAAGACGACTGTAAGAACAATGAACCAGAAAGAACCGTTACTGATAGATACGTCAAGTAGCACCATACAAAGTGCAAAAACAGACGCACCAAAAAGTACAGCAATCAAAGGAGAGCTGTCAAACTGATTGCCAGCAATATAAAAAAATAACCTTATACATCCGAATATGCAAAGAAGGCAAACACCAGCACGAAAGAAGTTGTTATGGAGAATGTCAGAAACAATCGTCTTCGATTGACGCATTCCGGAAGGCTTTTGCCGACGAGTATTTGATGTTGGCTGGAGTGGAGCGTAAATTGGTTGCGGCGTTTCTACCCCAAGGGGCTCCTGTAATTTTTCTAGTAGTGCGTCTAGGCACTTCGAAAATAGTTTGAACTGGTCATTCAACGATTCACTCCCCGTGTCTTGCTGCACAAAGCCCATCTCTCTGCGTATCCAATCAACTAACTTAAACAGGCGATCCTTTTCATCTGAAGATACACGAGATGATTTGCCAACCCCGTGTACGAGATTCTCTGCTTTCTGGGATAATGCAACCAGGCGTCTTGCTGCTTCAAAATGAGCTTGAATTCTCTGAAAAAACTCGATGTTGTCATTAAGCATAAGTGAGTATGCTCTAGCCTTTTTTAAAAAGGAATCAAAATCAAAGATTGCGAATAATTCTTTCGCCATGCGGGCGGACTTCTCTGCATCAACGCAAAGGAATAATGCGGAATACTTATTAATGAGCGCGTCCGCATCATTATGGGCAACAGACAGACTTTCGGCAGTAGGGAATACTGTCGCGAAGTAGTCATTTGCCTTTTGATGCAACGAATCGGATTTAGTGAATACCTGCTTGGCATGTACGTGTATCCTATCAAAGGACACATTGACTTCATTGTGCTTTTCTGTAATTCTTCTTTCTGCTTCCTCAATGAACGGCTGGATCGATTCCGCATATTCTTTCAGTTCGAAAAATCTTTCAATTCTCGATTCGATCGTTTGCAATTTGTCCCATTCGCTATACTGCTCAATATATCCCCATTTTTCGAATTCATCCAATGCATCAACTCCAAGAGAAACGGAAAGGCTCAAGAACACCGCTGTTTCAAAATTTCCTGGAAGCGGTAACCACATTGCCTTTGCGCTCAGATTGCCTCTGGCATCGGCTAACTCCCTCACCAACTCATCTATACCCGTTACAGACAACCGATCCAAACTTTCAATCCCCCTCTTTATCGCGTCAGCTTCAAGTAATAGTTCCTGAGCAAACTCTTGATAACAGCGCGCTTCGATTGAATAGATTTCCGGCGTTATTGTTTTTTCTCCAGCGCTAATAACCAAGGAATGCATTTTATCGCAGAGTTCCTCGCTGTCATTTACGTACTGTGTTACGGATATCCGAAAATTGTGCAGTGCAGCTTGCCTACAGGCATCATCATACGTCTTGGGAACCTCCCTCAATGCATTTTTCAACTGCTCTTGCTTTTCGTGGATTTTAGGTATTATTTCAATAATAGATTCTTTCATTGCGTCAGTGATAAGTTTATCCAAGAACCTCAGGAAATCTCTTGCCTGTTGAGACACGACATGGTATTCGTTTTGATAATCCTGCGGAAGGATACGACCGTTATACGCATCGAGGCACAAATCTTGAAACAGCGCATGGAAAGAATCTGCTTTTTCCAATTCCTCATAGATGAGTCTTTTGAATTCCTCCCTCTCAGCTGTTTTCTGCTCTGCTTGGCTATAAGTGTCATAATCTTTTTGAGTCGCCGCTCGTCGATCATACTCACTATCATAAGTGGCTTTTTTTGAAGAATCGCTGAGAGTGGAATATGCCTCATTAATCTGCGCAGTTTTTGCTGTTGCTTCACTATCATTCGGATGTGTGTCGGGGTGATTCTCTTTGATTAATTTCTTATATGCCTTTTTAATTTTCTGAGGTGATGCCGTTCGACTTATGCCCAAAACGGAATAGTAATCTATCCATGTATTCTGAGCCACTCTGGACGCCTCCCCTACGAATGGTCATGTCCATCTCCCAGCATCAATCTTTCCTTTATCGGCATCAGCCAATCTGAAGAGACCTCCCCTGTGCTCCTAACATCAGACAGCACATTTTCAAGAGCAAGAAAATTATATTGAGTTGCCTTTACGGAATAAGTCGCAGATAGATTTTCATCGATTCCCAATAATTCAGCGACGTTTTTTATATCAATTCCCTCCGCGCCTAAAAGAATAAACTTCCACCCGGCTTTTTTCTGTTGGGATATGCGGGCTTTAGCATCTTCAAGTTTATATCTTTTACTGTGCTCACCGTCCACAGCGCCATCTGTCATGATTACAAATACAGCATCTGTGTTTGTGGATATGTTATTGTCAACTGAATCTATCGTTTCACATATTGCATCGAAAAGTGCAGTTCCTCCACCTGCTTTGTAGTTCAAGCCAGGAACAAGGGACGCATGGACAGCATTGGTGATTTTCTGGACACTGTTGTTGAATAATACCGTGGTTACAAACAGGTTGTTTTCCTTCTCATTCTCCCTCTTTATTAGATCGGCATATCCCTTTGATACTGACTTTTCCGTACCTTCGACTGAACCAGAACAATCTACACAAAAAATGAGGTCTACCCTCTTCTGTCGTCTCAGGGATACTTCGGCGACAGTCTCTGCCGCGAGTCCCTTTGCGCGCTCGTGTAATTGCGAAATCTTACTGCCTGTGTTTTCAATAACAGCGAGATCCGTTGAACCTCTTTTTGTTGAAACAGGAACACCAAAATCCCTTTTTGCCATTGTGTTTCTCCTTGACGGTTGACAAACGCAATCATTCTGCTGAGTTTCGCATTATGGTGACTATTGGGCTATTATTCCAATCCGGAGACTTGAGAGTTGACGGGCTTCATCTACTGGTCTATTGACAAGTTATACCCGTCACCACCTTGGAATCACCGCTTCGCATTTCTTAAGGCATCACGCGCTTTGTTACCGAGCGAACCCACTTGCTTTGCTAATCGTTCGCAAAGCTCGTAGTCACGTTGGTTGGCGCCGCCATACTTAACGCGAGAGATTGCTGCCAGGCACTCACTTTCTGAAGCCATAAGAATCATCCCCAATCCTTCTTTGCAGACAAAGCAGACCACAATGGACGCGCCTTCCCAATTCGTGATGTTGCTTCTTGAATTGTCGCAGTTGATCTTTGGCGACGATAAGAAGAAGGACATCCACCGTGTTCGCCAAAACACAAAGATAAGAACTTCCTTGTTCGACAGATGTCCTTCTGTCCAAGTTCTTATCAACCCCGGCTAGGGCTATGTGTTTTGGCACTCCCAAGTATAGCCGAATTACACCTCACAACCGCATTGCGTTTCGAGAAATCTCGTGTCAAGCAAAGCCGGTTACCGCTACGAACCCTCTCGCAATTCAGCTGGTTTTGATTGTCATATAAGGGGACTTTCTGCTGACGCACGAAGCCACTTATTCACGCCACCCTATAGGCTGGCTGCTGCTCTCCAGCGAATACCCGGCATAAACATTGTCTTTGGATTTGCACACCAAAAGTCCTACAGTCGGACCATCAAGCTCTTTTCGCATTTGATGATTCACCGCAGAGACATATACACCCAACTGCCCGGTATCCTTCGCCTCAAACTCGCCAGCCTTCATCTCTACAACGACATAGCAGTGCAGGTCTACTTGGTAAAAGAGCAGGTCGATGAACAATTCTTTGGAACCTGCCATTACTGGTACCTGCTGACCCAGAAAGGCAAAGCCCTGCCCAAGCTCCATCAGCATCTTTGTGACGGAAGCAACGAGCGCGTCTTCCAATTCTTTCTCGATGTATTCCTCGCGCAGTGCGATGAAGTCGAAGTTGTAGGGGTCTTTAAGCATCTCACTGGCAAGAGCACTTTGCGGTTCTGGCAAGAAGCGTTCGAAGTTGTTTGGAGCTTTTCCTTGTCTCGCGTAGAGGTTTGACTTCATTTTGTCCAGCAGGGTTGACCTGCTCCAGCCGTTCTCGACTGTCTCGGCTGCATAGAACAAGGCTTCTTCAGTCGTCTTGCTTTTTGAGCATATCTCGACCTGATGCCGCCAAGGAACAGCACCGAATATCTCCGGTAACGGTACAGAACTCAACGCCGCTGTCCCAGCCTGGATTAATGTCACCCCATCTGCTCCAATTTCGCCACCAAGTTGGTGGCGTTTTTCAAGGCGATGGATAAGGCGATGGATAAGATCAGACCATTAAAACCGGCGAACGGTAGTTGGCGCGGGATTTGTTTGCGGGTATAATCTGTAGCAACCTCATTCTCGAGACCGGTTCATTCGATGGACCGACAGGCGTGAATAGGGAGCCCAGATACCGCGGTGTACAGGTATCCTCCACGTTGAGGAAGCTGGAAACCCGGCGCGGGTACCCACCTTTTAGGTGGGTTCATCCTTCCGGCTTGGGGATGGGGTGTTGCAATCAAACGTCTCTGACAGGTACTGTCAGAGACGTTTTTGCGTGAGAGAACGGCAGATGAACTAGTCATTCGCCGCCCACTCGATTACTATGACAACATGGACAATCTCTTCACACCCATAGAGCGAGAAGCCCTCTACAGCGTGGCGCCTTTGGCGGTGCGCATGAGGCCGCAGAAGCTCGAAGAGCTTATTGGGCAACGCGAGGTCGTGGGCGCGGGCACTTGGCTCCGCAACGCTATCGAGACCGACACGCTCTCTTCCATCATCCTCTTCGGCCCGGCGGGCACCGGCAAGACGACGCTGGCTCGCATCATCGCGCAGGTGACGAAGGCGCACTTCACCGAAGTGTCTGCCATCTCGGGTGGGGTGGGAGACCTTCGCCGCGTCATCGACGAGGCAGCCAAGCGCCTGACGCTGCAAAACCTGCGCACCATCCTTTTTGTTGACGAGATACACCGCTTCTCGCGCTCCCAGCAAGACGCGCTGCTCCACGCCGTGGAGGACCGCATCGTCGTGCTCATCGGTGCCACGACGGAAAACCCCTTCTTTGAGGTTAACAGCGCACTTATCTCACGCTCCCGCGTGGTCGAGTTCAAAACACTGACGGATGAGGACATCGCGCTCATCATCCAACACACGCTTACGGATGAGCGCGGGCTTGCCGCGGCATATACCCTGACGGATGAAGCGCAGGCGGCGATCGTCATCATGGCAGGCGGCGATGCGCGTGCGGCGCTCACCACACTTGAGCTTGCCGCAGAGGTCGCCGAGCAGGGAGTCATCGACGAGCGAGCGGTGCTCGAAGCATCCCCTCGTCGCGCCTTGCCCTACGACAAGAAGGGCGACAGTCATTACGATGTTATCTCCGCCTTCATCAAGTCCATGCGTGGCTCTGACCCCGATGCGGCGGTGTATTGGCTGGCACGCATGATAGAGGGGGGCGAGGATCCCAAGTTCATCGCACGGCGCATCCTCATCTTTGCAAGTGAGGATGTGGGGAATGCCGACCCGCAGGCGCTGCTCATAGCGCATGCCGCATTCAAGGCTGCCGAGAGTATCGGGTATCCTGAGTGCCAGCTCAACCTGTCACAGGCGGCTCTGTATATGGCGCTTGCCCCCAAGTCAAACAGCGCGACCAATGCCCTGTACGCTGCCTTGCGCGAGGTGAAGAGCGGTCCGCTGCGACACGTGCCAAACCACCTGCGCGACCGGCATCGCCCCGGCTCCGAGGAGTACGGCGCCTATCACTATCCCCATCTTGACCCGCGCGGCTACATCGAGCAGCAGTATCTGCCGGACGGGCTTGAGCGCGGCGCACTCTATCAGCCGGGGGAGCGCGGCTGGGAAGCCTATCGAACAGAAGCCGTGCAACGGGACAGGGAAGAGCAATCGCCAGACAAGCCGCAAGCTGACGCACAATGAGTTTTTAGGTTACAGCCCACTGACCCTGTGAACTGTAACGTTTTTAGAGGTGCCCCGAAAGATAATCTCAGAAAATGCACATATGACGTGCTCTCCTCTGCTAAACTTACAAGACGGGTTTTCAGTAAAGGAGGTGCAAAGACAATGTCCGAAGAACTTCTCAGGCAGATCCTGATCATCGTCGCATCGATTCTGGTTCTTGTCTTCATCATCGTGGGCATTGAGGCCATTCGCACATTGCGTCGTGCACGGAAGACCATGGACGATCTGGCTCCGACGCTTACACGCGTGAATAACGCGCTTGACACCATCGAACCAGCGCTCAAGCGCATCGACCCACTGCTTGAGCGGGCGTCCCTGACGGTTGACGCTGTCAATCTTGAGATAATGCGAGCAGATCAGATACTTGCGGACATATCGGAGGTGACATCGGTCACCAGCGGTACGGTCAGAAAGGTTGCAGGCGTTACGGATGCGCCGCTCAATCTTCTTACCAGCGCGACCGAGAAGGTGCGCAATATCTTTGTCGAGCGCAAGGCGGTCAAGTCGTCCAAAGAACTACTCGAGGGTGGCGAGACTGAAGCATCCGAGCCCGTTGCGGCAGCAGAGTCCAATCAGGTTCCCCGTGCAACGCCAGCTCATGAGATACTTGCTTCTGCAGCTCCCGTTGCTCCCGTTGCTGATACCGCTCCTGTTGCTCCCGTTGCTGCCGTTGCCGCAGTTGCTCCCGTTGCTGCTATCGCTCCTGTTGTTGAGGCCGCTGTCACTGCTCCCGTTACTGAGGCCGTGGTTCCGGATGAAGAACTCCCTTCGAGTGTCTCTGCCGCTGCAGTTGAAGCAAACTTGCAGCAAGTGGCGTTGGACATCGACAATGACCTGCAGGTTGTCGAGCCCAAGATAGATGCCATCGCTGCCAAGGTATTTGTTGAGCTCCCAGGTGCTCCTGTCATTGCGCCGAGCATCGATGTTGTTGTGCCCGTTGTAAGCGAGGCTGTTCCCGAGCGGGATGTAAGCTTGGCCGCTTCTGAGAAAGATGCAAGCGTGGTTGTTCCTGAGAGCAGCGTTGCGGTACTGCCCATCAGCCAGCCAGCTCCTTCGCCGGATGACGAATTGCCGAGTCTCGATATCGAGGAGCTTGCACCCGAAGTCACCCCTGGTGCCAATGAATCCGTGCTTGCGCCCGATGTCAACCCCGTCTCTACCGCCACCGTGCCCATACCCGAGGTCAGCTACGGCACAGCCGTGCCTGTGCCCGAGGTCAGCTACAGTACAACCGTGCCTGTACCCGAGGTCAGCTACGAAACTCCCGCTCAGGTTCTGACGCCGGTGATCGTCCCTGAGCCCATCCCTGAGCCCGTGTATATCCCCGCGCCTCCCAAGGCTGGTGCGGGCTATGCTCCTCCGCAGATACAGGCTCAGCAGGCACGTACTCCGGAGATCAGGTTCGCTGATACGCGTAAGGTCGAGGGGTCTGATGCCCTCAACAGGTAGCCAGAAAGAACCCGAGGGCACTCTCTCGCGACTCGACTGGGCCAAGCGGCTCGCTTTGCTTGTCTGGGCGACCATAGGCTTCATTTTGCTCATCCTCGGTGCGGGCTATCTGCTTTCGCGCGTCTGGACAGCCATCATCATCGTCATCTTTGCGGCTCTGCTTGTCTTCATACTGCGCGCGCCCGTCGACTGGCTTGAGAAGCACAAGGTACCCCGATGGCTTGCGGTGATAGTCGCCTATCTTGCCTCCTTTCTCATCGTCACGCTTGTACTCCTGATTTTTATCCCCATGGTTTGGCAGCAGGTTATCGGGCTTTTGGAGCTCATTCCCGGCTATGTCACGCAGGCCTCTGCCTTTCTGGGGGATTTCTACAATCAATACAGCTATCTGCTCGAAGACAGCAATATCCAGCAGGTTTTTGGAGGGGTCGCATCTGAGATTTCCAACTGGGCCGTGAGCATAGCTCAGTTGGCGGGTTCAAACGTGATCAACATCGGAACCAATGTGGTCACCGCCGTCATCATCTTCGTCGTCTCGTTGGTCGTGGGGTTCTGGATACTCAAAGATCTCAATCGCATCGGGCAGGAGCTGCTCGTCATCATAGGCCCAAAGCGACGCGAGGACGCGCGGTTCATCTCCTCAGCCTGTTCACGGGCGCTCGGTGGTTATCTCAGAGGCATGCTTGTCGCAGGCACTTGTACCGGACTCATCTCAGGCATCGGTTATTACTTCATCGGCCTGCCCTATCCGGCGGTGCTTGGCCTGCTCACGGGGCTTATGAACTTCATTCCCTACGTCGGACCTTGGATATCCGGCATCATCGTGGCGCTTATCGGTCTGTTCATCAGCCCGCTCACGGCTTTGCTTGCCATCGCTATCACCATTATTGCCCAGCAGGTGACGGATAACTTCATTACCCCGCGTGTCATGTCGAGCGCGGTCGAACTGCACCCGTGCATCGTTTTGGTGGGTGTTTTTGCCGGAGGGGCGCTGGGAGGCCTGTTCGGCCTTGTTGCCGCTATACCTATCCTTGCGGCCGCCAAGAGCATCTTCGTCTATTATTTTGAACGGCATACCGGACGGAAGCTGCTGAGCGAGAACGGCGCCTTCTTCAGAAGCAAATCCGCTCGTCTCGCTGAGCTCAGCCCTCAGACCGATGCCGCTCAGGAGGCAAGTCCTCAGCCCGATGGCTCTGACCCCCCCTTGGGCGCAAGCGACAACATCCGCGCAGAAGAAGATAAAAAGACCAGAAAGGCATGAGCTATGAGTGATGACCAGCGGCAGTCGTACTATCTCACGACGCCCATCTATTATGTAAACGGCGTGCCGCATCTGGGCACCGCCTATACGACCATTGCCTCTGACGCGCTGGCGCGTTTCGAGCGCATGAACGGGCGCGACACCTGGTTTCTCACCGGGCTTGATGAGCATGGGCAAAAGGTTGCGCAGGCTGCGGCAGAACATGGGGTCTCTCCGCAGGAGTGGGTCGATGGGATAGCGCCGCGCTTCAAGGATGCCTGGGCTATGCTCGATATAACCTATGACGACTTCATTCGCACGACCGAAGAACGCCATACGCAGGGCGTGCAGCGTCTCTGCACGACACTCAAGGACAACGGCTACCTCTACAAGGATACCTATGAGGATTGGTACTGTGTGCCCGAAGAGACCTTCTTTACCGAGGAACAGTCGGTCATTGAAGCGGATAAGCACCTGTGCCCCGACTGTGGACGTGAGCTCACCTATGTGAGTGAAGAGAACTGGTTCTTCAAGCTCTCTGCCTTTGAAGAACCGCTGCTCAAGTTCTATGAAGAGAATCCCGAGTTCATCTGTCCGCAGACACGGCGCAACGAGGTCATCTCCTTCGTGAAGGGCGGGCTCAAGGATCTCTCCATCTCCCGCACGACCTTTGACTGGGGCATCCCTTTGCCCTTTGACCCCTCGCATGTCATCTACGTATGGGTCGATGCGCTCATCAACTACATCACGGCGGTTGGCTATGGCTCAGACGACCCGGCTCTTCAGGCTGAGTTTGCCCGACGCTGGCCGGCGGAGGTGCACTTTGTGGGCAAGGACATCATCCGCTTCCACTGTGTCATCTGGCCGGCGATGCTCATGGCGGCTGGCGTGGAGCCGCCGCGCAAGGTCTTTGCGCATGGCTTCCTGCTCACCAAGGGTGAGAAGATGAGCAAGTCACGCGGAAACGTCATGACGCCCGAGGAACTGACCCGCATCTTTGGCGTGGATGCCTACCGCTACTACTTTCTCTCCGATGTGCAATTTGGTGCAGACGGGTCGATAAGCCTGGCACGCATGGCGCAGGTATACAACGCCGATCTCGCCAACAGCTGGGGCAACCTCTGCTCACGCGTCTTTACTATGACGCAGAAGTATCTGGAGGGGATCGTCCCAGACCTCAGGAGCGAGACTGTCGCGGCGCTCAATCAGAGCATGGGCAACCCTCTGGCTGAGCTTGCCGAGGATCTTTATGGCCGCTACGCTGCGGCGATGAATGCGATTGACTACTCGGGTGCGCTTGCAACGGTCAGGGAGCTCTGTGATCGTACAAACCTCTACATCGAGGAAAGCGCCCCCTGG
>JAITOC010000046.1 GCA_031290175.1 Coriobacteriales bacterium
TCCTTTGATGCAGCCGACCACGACACCATGATCGCCATCAACGACGAATACGCCGATGGACGCGATATGAGTTGGCTCTACGACGTGAACTTCGGCACCCTGAAGCAAACGGGAGTAGCCATGGTCAGTGGTACGCGCGCGTACGATATGGCGCTCCGTCTTTGCTATGACGAGGTTCCGTTCTTTGAGGTCGATACCTCCCTTGAGCAGGCTCTCGACCGTTTTATCTCCACGTCTGATAACCCCCGTCGCCTCTACTGCACCTATACCGCCATGTTGCATATCCGCAAGGCCCTTGGTGCATATACGACGGTGAGCAGGGTGGGGTGAGCGCGATGACAGACAGCAAAGTATCCGGCGCTCCCCTCAAACTGGTCATCGCGCATCTTTACCCCCGCGAGATGAACATCTACGGCGACCACGGCAACCTCCTGACGCTTGCGCGGCGCTGTCAGTGGCGGGGCATCGAGGTTGAGACCATCGGGCATCATCCGGGGGCGCTCTTTCCCGAGCATGCAGACATCATCCTCGGCGGCGGTGGACAGGATTCCGGTCAGGAGAAGATTCAGGCAGACCTCCCGCGCATTCAGAACACACTCACGCAGCTCATCGAAGACGGCGCTCCTGCGCTTGTCGTCTGTGGCACCTACCAGCTGTTTGGCAGCTATTTCAAGACTATCGGCGGTGAGATGATCGAGGGACTCGGGATATTCGATCTCCATACCGTCGGCGGCAAGACACGTCTCATCGGCAATATCGTCACGCGCAGTACCGAGTTTGGCGAGATTGTCGGCTATGAGAATCATAGCGGTCAGACCTGGCTCGGCACGGGGGTGGAGCCGCTTGCGCAGGTCATAAGCGGCGCCGGCAACAACGGGAGCGACAACCTTGAGGGCGCTCGCTTCAAGAATGCGCTCGGAACCTATCTCCACGGGCCCCTGTTGCCCAAGAACCCGCGCATCGCGGATTTCCTCATCCAGAAAGCGCTTGAGAGGCGTTATGGAGCACAAACTTTGGCAGAGCTTGACGACGCCCTGGCACATACTGCACATCAGCACGCCAAAGAGCGGCCACGGTGAGCCCCGTACACGCAAGGAGCTTTAATCGGCGTACTTCATTAGGTAACGAAGCGCTGACAGGGCGCGGGTAACATTGCTTGAACAGCTGTTTTGTGGCACTATAGAAGAAGCATTCCGTAATTTGAGGAGTTTTTCTTTGTCTGAACACACAAGTGACACAGCAGGTTTTACAAAGATCTCCATTGATAGACGGCTTTTCATTGGCAGTGCGGCCGCCCTGGCTCTCCTTGGTCTTTTTAGCCCACAGGCTGCGACGATTGCACTGGCTGCCCCCACTTCTGCGGAGAAACAGGCTGAGGCAGATGAAGTTGCGGCCAAGCTCGCCGAGTGGAAGATGCAACTCGATGAGGCTCTGCGCAACTACTATGCAGCAATTGATGCGCACGATGCGGCTATCGCCAAGATGAGTGAAGCGCAGATACGCATCGATGCAGCAGAAGCCAAGGAGGCAGAGCTTCAGCAGAGGCTTGGTGTCCGCGCCGCGAATCAATATAAACAAGGCCCCGTGTCGTTCTTCGAGGTGCTTTTCGGAGCCCGCTCGTTTACCGAGTTCACCTCTTCATGGGAGCTCATGAATGAGGTCAATGCCGATAATGCCCGCATGATCGCGGACTGCAAGGCCGCCAAGGCAGACGCTGAGGCTGCGCGGGATGAATACCTCGCGCAAGAGCAGATAGCAGCTCAGAAACTTGTAGAGTCCGAGGAAATCAAAGCCGAGGCAGAAGCCATTGTTGTGGCCTATGAATCCGAGCTCGTTGCGCTTGAAGAAGAAGTCCGTGAACTCGTCCGTCAGGAGGAGGCGGCTGAAGAAGCTCGTAAGGCAGAGGAGGCACGCCGTGCGGCTGAAGCGGCCGCAGCTGCAAGCGGAGGATTCGGAGGCGGATACTCAGGTTCTGGGGAAACAAATTATCCGCCTGGTACCTTTACCAGCATCGTTGCAGCAGCACAGTCACAACTTGGGGTACCCTATGTCTGGGGTGGTTCGACTGCCGGGGTCGGTCTTGATTGTTCGGGACTTACGCAGTGGTGCTATCGTCAAGTGGGCATAAGTATCCCGCGCGTTGATACTGGGCAATATAGCGCAGCACCCAATAAACTTCCGGTGAGCGATGCCCAGCCGGGTGACATTCTCTGGCGTTATGGTCACGTTGCGGTCTGTACGTCCTATGGCGGTGGTGAGTATATCCACGCGCCTTCTCCGGGCAATGTCGTCTGTTATTCAACTCGTGCCCAATTCTCGCATGCTTTGCGCTGGTAAATGTATCCGAAGTATGGGCGGGATTGAGGAGTATTTTCTTGACTGGAACTAGGGAACAAGAAACAACACAGCAAGAGCACCTTATCGACAGGCGTCTCTTCATCGGCAGCGCGACAGCTTTGACTCTTTTTGGTTTATTCAGTCCGCTTTCTGCAAAGAACGCCTTTGCCGCTCCTACTTCTGCGGAGAAGCAGGCAGAAGCTGACGAGGTCGCTGCCAAACTTTCCGAATGGAATAAGCTCCTTGATGAAGCCCTGCGCAACTATTATGCGGCAATCGATGCACACGACGCTGCCGTCGCCAAGATGGAAGAAGTACAGGCGCACATCAATATAGTCGAGCTCAAGGAGGCTGAGCTCCAAAAGCATCTCGGTGGTCGCGCAACGTCCATGTACAAACAGGGTCCGATGTCTTTCTTCGAGGTGTTGTTTGGGGCGCGCTCGTTCACTGAGTTCACCTCTTCATGGGATCTCATGAATCAGGTCAACACTGATAATGCACGCATGATCGATGACTACAAGAAGGTCAAGGCAGAAGCCATTGATGCGCAGGAAGAGTACGCTATCCAGGAGCAGATTGCCGAGCAGAAACAGGCTGAAGCCGAGGAGATCAAGGCTGAAGCCGAGGCCATTGTAGCGGCATATGAGGCTGAACTCGCTGCGCTTGAAGATGAAGTCCGCGAACTCGTCCGTCAGGAGGAGGAAGCCGAGGCTCTCCGCAAAGCCGAGGCGGCGCGCCTTTTGGCCGAGGCGAATACGGGATCAAATAGCAAGGGAGCAAGCGGTTCGGGGTCAAGCAGCACGGGGTCAGACAGTGCAGAATCCGGATATACCGGTTCAGGAGAGAGCAGTTATCCAGCTGGCTCCTTCTCAAGCGTTGTAGCGGCAGCACAATCGCAGATTGGCGTGCCGTATCGCTGGGGCGGTTCGACTGCCGGTGTCGGCTTTGACTGTTCAGGGCTTACGCAATGGTGCTACAGCCAGGTTGGCATCTACATTCCACGCACGGACTCCGGTCAGTACGGCTCTGCGCCCAACAGGCTCCCTCTCAGTGAGGCGCAGCCGGGCGACATCCTCTGGACGAGTGGGCATGTAGGAATCTGCACGGCGTATGGCGGCGGCCAGTACATCCATGCGCCCAGCCCCGGACAGGCTGTCTCATATTCTTCCTGGCCGCAATTTGTGTACGCTTTGCGCTGGTAGCCTGCCGGGTTATTGCGCTTATTGCGCGATCGCAACTCCGGGCTTCCCATCCTTTGAAGAAGCGGTGAATACCCCGTCTTTTCCCAGTGTGCCCGTTAGCACGAGTGTCGAGCCGTCGGTGATTTCTTCCGAGAGACCCTCGTTTGTTTGGATGGCCAGCTCTTCGGAGCCATCTGCATCTACAAGGATGAAACGCACGGTGCCCTGACGTGAGGCCGGGATGCTGCCGACTTTTACTGAGCCGGTGACCTGAACCGGCTTATCGACGATACTCTCCCCATAGGCGAGGAGTTGTGACACGCCGAGCGCGTTTGTGGATGTCTCATACTTCGAGGGGCATTTTGTGACGAGTTCAGTGGCATAGAGGACGCCCTTCTCGTCCAACTTGCCCGTACATATCGCCTCGACCCCATTGCCAAAAGTGTTTGCCGCCGTGCCCTGGTATATGATTTTAACCTGAGCCGCAGACCCGTTTGCAGGGTCGAATATCCAGAAGGCGAGTTCGTTTTCCGTGGTGGTGAACGAGTCGTCAACCACGGTGCCACTCACTTGGACACGTTGGGTGTTATACGAGCCTGAGGCGGCCTCGGCAACACTCACCACTTTGGATGCTCCGCTCGCCCCAGCGTAGGCAAAGGTTGTGGCTGCGACTATCACAATAATCAGCGTTACGATGATAAGGCGTTTCTTCAATTGAGCATTCATGCCTGTTTCCTGATTTCTTCGAGCAATTTGTTTTCGCATTCCCTAATTTCACATGTTTAGGGGGATGCAGTATAGTGCATAGTCTATTACAATGGTCGCTATACAGTTCTCGACGTAAGCAAATTGCCATCTTCGGAACTGTGGGGATTATTGGCAGCAGGTGCTGATTCGACAGAAAGGCAGAGTATGGCAGACGACAACGAAATCAAAGACTTGGTTGTTGACGCGCCGGGGGGTGCAGTGCATACTGGCGAGCCGGGGGGCTCAGCAGGTACTGACAACCCGGAGGTCAAAGTAAAGAAGAAGGGCAAGGGACTCAAGATCGTTATCGCAATCGTCGTTGTGTTGGTGGTTCTTGCTGGAGGCGGCGGCGCGGCGTATGCGCTTTTTCACGACGATCCTGCGTTCTGTAACTTTGTGTGCCATACCCCGATGGATCCCTATGTAACGAGCTACGACGAGGGTCTGTCGGTCAGAGATTACCAGGCTACTGCGCAGGGTGAAGATACCTCGCTGAAACTCTCCGTGACCGCTCATAAAGAAAGCGAGCAGGCAGTGAACTGTCTCATGTGTCATGAGCCAACGATGGATGAGCAGATCTCTGAAGGCATCAAGTGGGTAACGGGCGATTACGAGTTGCCGCTCACGGGCTTTAAGATCACCACAAGCGAGAAGAACGCTGACGCCCCGAAGACGAAGATGGCTCAGGAGTTCTGCCTCCGTGCCGAGTGTCATGAAGGCATCACGAGTATCGAAGAGCTGAAGGCTTCGACTGCTAGCCTCACGCGCAACCCGCACAACTCACACCTTGGTGCCCAGGATTGCAACACCTGCCACAAGGTGCATGAATTGTCCGTGCTGTACTGCACCCAGTGTCATGCAGACGCTAAGGTGCCCGAAGGGTGGCTGACCTACACCGAGTGGCAGAAACTCGAAAAGGCAGCAGCAACGCCCGCTGGGTAAGCCGGAGCAGGAATGCCGTGCGAATGCCGTGTCAGAGTTCTCGCCAAGGCTCTGTGGTTCGTAGCGCGGCTTGATCGGCAGAGAACGTAACGTTAAAGACCAGAGAACCCGTCTCCAATGAGGCGGGTTCTCTCACGTGCGCCCGGCACGATACGCTTTACTAGAGCCCGGTTTTCTTATCGCGTGCGCGGCTCTTCTTCACCTTCTGTGCGCTGAGGAACCAGATGGTGCCTATGGAGCCTATGAGCGCTCCTACAGTATCGGTCACCCAGTCGAGGACATCGCAGTTGCGTCCGGTGAAACTCTGATGGAACTCGTCGCTCACACCATAAAGCGAGGCGATAACCAACGCGATAAGGGCGGTTATCCAGAGCGCTCGCCGGGGGGCATTGAGGGCGAGTGCGATCAGGACAGCGAAGATTGCGTATTCGATGCCGTGGGCGATCGTGAAGAGAACTTCCGGAGTGCCGCTTGGGAAGGTGCTCCCCGGAAACGAGGACACCGTGAAGATGATGGCTGCCCAGACCACAGCGAGAATCGCTGCAACTATCCGCCTTGCGTTCCTGGGCTTATC
>JAITOC010000051.1 GCA_031290175.1 Coriobacteriales bacterium
GTGGTCGCGCGGCTCGACGGGCTCGACATCGAGGGGTTCCGCAGCACCTGGGACACCCTGCGCGCGCGTCTCGGCTCCGCAACCTCTGCCGCAGCCGTCGTGCTCGGTGGCATCACCCCAGCAGGCTCACCGCTTCTCCTGGCGGCGGGAACACGGGGCGCGGTGGATAAGGGCTTCGACGCCGGCTTTATCATCAAACAGACAGCCCCTGCAATCAAGGGCGGCGGCGGTGGCAAGCCCGCAATGGCACAGGCAGGCGGTGGAGACGCGTCCGGACTCGATGCAGCGCTGGAGCAGGCAAAAGCACTGCTTAGCTGACACGCGTCGCACACCATGCGGATACTTGCCCTCGACATAGGAACCATGCGCATCGGAATCGCGGTCAGCGATGCGTCCGCCATGGTCGCGAGCCCTCTCGCCGTGCTCAGCACGCAGGAGGTCGAGCAGAACACTCCCGCCTTCCGGCGCATCCTTGAGGACTACGCCCCTGAGCTGCTTCTTGTCGGCCTGCCCGTATCGCTCAGCGGTGGCGAGAACGAGCAAGCCGCCCATACACGAGAAATTGCTACAAAAATAAGCACTATCACACAACTTCCCCTTGCTTTCCAGGATGAACGCCTGAGTAGCGCACAGGCCAAACGGATCCTTAGAGAACAAGGCTGCACGGAGCGGGATATGCGTGGTAGAATAGATGCGGTCGCTGCGTCACTCTTTCTTCAAACCTATCTGGATGCGGCGAAGGGGTGTCTCTAAGTTGCCACAAGCTGGTGGCTAAGCGGGTCTTAGGGCTGCCTTGAAATTGAGGACACTGGAAGCGCTCCCTGATAATCGGGGATGGGCGCTTCCCTGCAAGATGGGAAACATCACATGGCCGAGTACCGAGGGAAGCATGCTCCCCTGCGTGCAACTACGGATTTTGCATCCGCCGACCAGTACGACACAGAGAATACTGACGAGGAGGGCATTGACGAAGAGACGCAGAAAGTCTCCCGTTTCAGCCGCTTGTCCCATTCTGGCTCGTATAAGGGCTACGATAGCGCCCTGCCCACTGTTTCGAGCCGTACGCGTAGGGCGCAGGCGCGCGCTGCGCGACAGTTCTCCTACGACAGCCCGGTGAAACAGCGCAAGCAGCATCCGGTTGTCACCGTTCTGCTCATCCTGCTCTTGCTTGCGGTTGCCGGGGGCCTGGGCTTTGGCGTGTATACGGTATACAACTATATCTTTGGCGAACATGCATCCAAGGCTGTGGCTGGGCAGGCGATAGAGGTCTTCATCCCTGAAGGCTCAAGCACCAAGGAGATCGCCACTATCCTGAAAGATAAAGGGGTCATCGCTGATGCCAATACCTTCATCGCTGCGGTTACGGAGCGCGGCGTGGCAAACCAGCTGCAACCAGGCACCTATAACCTTACGACTTTGATGGATGTCGGTGCCCTGATCGACACGCTTATCTTGGGTCCGAACCCTCTTGGCAACGCCCATCGCGTGGTCATCCCCGAGCACTTCACCGTTACCTTGACGGCTCAGCGGCTTGAGAAGGAGACCTCAGGCCAGATAACGGCTGAGGCATTCCTCGCCGAGGCTAACAACCCGGGTAAATACGTAGCAGATTATCCCTTTCTCTCGGATCCGCGGATAACCACACTTGAGGGCTTCCTGTTTCCTGCAACGTACGACATCTCAGCAAATGCTACCGCTGAAGATGTCGCGCGGCTGATGCTCGATGCCTTTGCCTACCAAACCTCCGAGCTTGACCTGAGCTATGCAGAGGCACGAGGTTACACCCTGTATGACCTTGTGACCATCGGCTCGCTGGTGGAGCGCGAGGCCTACCTTGATGAGGATCGCACGCTCGTATCCTCAGTCATCTACAACCGCCTGTCCGACAACTATCCGTTACAGCTTTGCTCAACGGTCGTCTACATACTTGGAAAGACGGATCCCAATCGGGATTACGGAGAGAACCCCCTGCTGTATGCGGATCTTGAAATCGACGATCCCTACAACAGCTATCTCTATAAAGGGCTGCCTCCCGGGCCAATCTGTTCGCCGGGTATCGCCTCGCTTGAGGCGGCGGCGCATCCGGCGGATACGGAGTACTACTTCTTCGTCGTCAATCCTGAAACCCACGCGCATGCCTTCAGCGTGACGCAGGAGGAGCACGATGCAAATGTGGCTCTCTTCGGTGATCTCAACGTCTTGTAATGAGCCTTTTTACGCCAGATGACTACCTGACCAGCGTGACGCGCATCGACCCAGCAGATTTGGTGCGTGCGGGCTTTACGGTGGTGCTGATTGACATCGATAATACGCTGGTACCACGTGATACGCACCTGCTTGCGCAGGAGACCTGTGCGTGGATCTCGGAGCTCAAGGCGGCGGGGCTGTGCGTCTGTCTGCTCTCCAATAACTGGCACAAGATGGTCTTTGCCTACGCCGAACGACTCGCGGTTCCTCTCGTATACAAGGCGATGAAACCCCTGCCCTTCGCGTTTCTGCATGCACGACGCAAGGCTCTGGAGTCGAGCGGTGTGAGCCTGGCACAGAGGCAGGCACAGAAGCAGGGGGCAGTCCTCTCGGGCGAGGGGTCGGGCAGTCAGCTTGCTGCTGCTGGGAAAGACAAGGTCGTCGTCATCGGCGACCAGCTCATGACCGACGTACTGGGCGCACACCTGCTCGGCTGGAAGGTCATCCTCGTCACACCGCTTTCTGCAACGGATCTGTGGTATACACTGCTTTTTCGCAAAGGAGAGCAGAGACTTATGAAGGGTGCGCAACCACGCGCATAATCGGACCTCAGAGACTAAGGAGTACATCATGTTGAAGGCAGGTCTGCTCGGAACTCCCATCGAACATTCGCTTTCTCCAGCTCTGCACACCGCCGCCTATCAGGAGCTCGGACTCGACTGGGAATACGCGCTCTATCCCTGTGCGGACGTGGCGACCTTTGAGGCGCAGGTGCATGCTGCGGAGCAAAACCCAGAAGGCTGGGTTGGGTTCAATGTGACGATGCCCTATAAGAATGATGCCTTCCGCCTGGCTCAGATGAAGCAGCGCTCTGCAAAGGTGTCGCAGAATGCCAACGTGCTCACATTCAGGTACGACCCCTATGCGCATGCCTATCGCAGCTATGCTGACAGCACCGACGGGCTCGGGGTCGTGGGCTTCCTCAAAGGAGCAGCCGGCATTGTGCTTGAGGGCGCGGCCGTTGTGTTGTGTGGCAGCGGACCCACGGCACTTTCGACCCTCTATGCCCTGAGCGAGGCGCAGGTAGCTTCTATAACGGTGCTCAGCCGAGACGCAGAGCGTGCGAACATCCAGGCGACTGAGCTCCTGCGTCGCTTGGGCGAACTGCGCTACCGCGAATGTGTTACTTCGATGCGCACCGTACCAGCCACCATGCAGCTTGCAGAACTCGATGCAATGCAGGAGCGCTACAGCAAGCTTCCGCCCCTGCCCTCCATAAACGCGCAGGGCTACGAGCAGGCCGCTGAGGTCTTTGAGGGTATCTATCAGCATGAGGGTTCGCGTATCCTGATAGACGCAACGCCCGTCGGTATGCAGGAGGGCGATGAGCCGGTCATTCCAGTCAGTCTGTTGCGCCCCGAACTAGCGGTGCTTGACGTGGTGTACGGGCATTCGACCTCTCTGATTGAGAGCGCCCATGCAGTGGGCGCCCTCGCCTTCGATGGGCTTGGCATGCTCGTTGAGCAGGCGGCTCTGACCATCGAGCTCTGGGCGGCTGCCCGCGCCTCAAAGGTAGAGGCACCGCGCGTGAGTATGCGCGCCGCCGCCGAAGAAGCCCGTGTAAAAAGGAGGACAGCATGAGATATACGACAGCAGGGGAGTCCCATGGGCAGGCGCTTGTCGCCATCATAAGCGAGGTGCCCGCAGGGATACCGCTTTCCCTCGCACTCATCGACAATGACCTGGCACGCCGCCAGAAAGGCTATGGTCGTGGTGGGCGTATGGCGATAGAGCAGGACAGCGCGCGCGTTTTGTCGGGCGTGCGTTTTGGGAAGACCATCGGCTCGCCCGTGGCGCTCTCGATAGAGAACCGTGATGGAGAAGCCTGGTCTGAGCGTATGGCGGTCTGGGGCAAGGCTCCCGCTGGTTTCACGCCTGAGCGCGCGCCACGCCCGGGACACGCCGATCTGCCGGGAGCGCTGAAGATAGGCACAACGGACAGCCGTGATGTGCTTGAGCGCTCGAGCGCGCGTGAGACCGCAGCTCGGGTTGCGGTGGGCGCCGTGGCAAAGGCATGGCTCGCGCAGTTTGGCGTGGAAATCTCGTCGTATGTGACCCGTATTGGCGCAGTCGAACTTCCTGCCGCTGAGATCGAGCGCAAGGCAGGCATCTTCTCCGCCGGTAAGATCGAGAGCTCTTCGGTGCGCTGCCCCCATGAGGAGACGAGTGCTCAGATGACCACTGCTATCGACGCAGCCCGGGAGACGGGGGAGAGCCTCGGCGGCTGGTTCACCGTCGTTGCGACCGGCCTTGTGCCTGGGATCGGTGGCTACGCGGAGGCAACCGACCGGCTTGATGGCCGCATCGGCGGAGCGCTTCTCTCCATTCCTGCAATCAAGGGTGTCGAGTTCGGACTTGGCTTCAAGGCGGGCACCCTGCCGGGGAGCCAGGTTCACGATCCGATCATCTGTATCGATTCCGAGGGCAAGCCCGACTCCGCTGGCCACATCAGCCGCGCCAGCAACAACGCGGGAGGCATTGAGGGCGGCATGACCAATGGCCAGCCCTTGTCCGTGCATGCGGTGATGAAGCCGATTCCCACGATGACGAGTCCGCTTTCTACGGTCGATCTTGTCACACGCGAGGTTCGGGAGGCCTCCCGGGAGCGAAGCGATGTCTGTGCAGTACCGGCTGCGGCCGTGGTTGCCGAGGCGATGGTTGCGCTGGTGCTTGCCGACGCCTATCAGCAAAAGTTCGGTGCCGATACGCTTGCTGATGCGCTCGTCGCCTTTGAACATTACCTTACCCGTATCGCATGAGAATGGATACCCACAAACGTGAAACCGGCAGATCACATCATTCTCATCGGCTTTATGGGTGCCGGAAAATCCAGCGTCGCGCGAAGACTCGCCCGCTTTGAGGGGATGAGCAGTATCGATATGGACAAGTATATCGCGCGCGAGGCTGGTATGAGCATCCCCGAGATATTCGATACTGAAGGCGAGGAGGGCTTTCGGCAACGGGAGCTCGCCTTTCTGGGTTCGATGCTCACGCGTGAACGCACTATCCTCTCCTGCGGCGGAGGAGTCATCGTGCGCGAGGAGAGTCGTGAACTACTCAGGCAACTGGGCACGGTCATCTACCTGAAGGTCGATGCGGCAGAAGCGATTTCTCGTATCTCACAGCCGAGCACCCGCCCCCTGCTTTCCGGCGCTACACCACCAGCCGAGCTGCTTGCCGCTCGAGTGCAGTATTATGAGGATGTGGCACAACTCACGATTAACACACAGGGGCGCACGATCCTGCAGGTTACCCAAGCCGTCCAGCGAGCCCTCAGATCTGAAGGGAAACTATGAGCACACGACGCTTGAAGGTCATGTTCAAAGAAGGCTATTCCTACGATATCCGCGTCGGCAATCGTCTGCTGGTCAATCTCGGCATACATATGCGTGATGTCACCAAGGCCACCAAGGCCGTTGTTATTACGGACGACAATGTTGGTTCGCTCTATCTTACAAAGGTCAGGGCTGCACTTCTCAAAGCTGAGTTTGAGGTCTTCGATCTGACTATTCCTGCTGGTGAAGAGAGCAAGAATGTTGTCGTTGCGGCCGAGCTTTGGGATGCCCTTGCCCACCTCGGCATAGGTCGTGATGGTGTCGTCGTTGGGCTTGGCGGCGGCGTGGTCGGCGATATCGCAGCTTTTGTCGCCTCCACCTATATGCGTGGGATCGACTGCGTGCAGGTGCCCACATCGCTTCTCGCAATGGTCGATTCTTCCATCGGCGGCAAGACTGGCATCAACCTCAAAGGTGGCAAGAATCTCGTCGGCACCTTCAAGCAGCCGATTTACGTTGCGGCTGACCTCGAGACCCTCTCCACATTACCAGACGGGGAATGGGAGAACGGTTTTGCCGAGATTGCCAAGTCTGCATTGATAGACGGCACCGACTTCTATCAGTGGCTCGTAGACAATACTGAGGGGATGCGTGCTCACGACGAGACGGTCATACAACAGGCCATCGTGCAATCGTTGACCTTCAAGGCGCGCGTTGTGGCAAACGATGAGACCGAGCAGGGATTACGCGAATGCCTCAACTACGGGCACACCTTTGGTCACGCGCTTGAGGCAGCAGCAGGGTATGGAGCCCTGTCACATGGGCGCGCGGTCGCTGAGGGCATGCGCTTTGCTGCCCGCCTTGCTGTCGAGGCTCTGGAGGCACCGGAACAACTCGCCAACACGCAGGATACGCTCCTTGATAAACTTGGCTTGAATCCGGTAACAAAAGTCTTCCCTGCTGACGAACTGTATGAGAGGATGTTCTCTGACAAAAAAGTGCGCAACAGCGAACTCCGCTTCGTTCTCCTGAATCGAATCGGAGATTGGGTAACGGTTGTCGTTGACCCAGACTTGGTCAAGATTTATCTGATATTGTGGGAGCAAGCTCGAATGAAGGGTGAAAACCCTGGGAAACGGGAGGAAGTATGAAGATTCTTGTACTGAATGGGCCGAACCTCAACATGCTCGGACAGCGCGAGCCGGCGATTTATGGGACCTTGAGTCTCGACGATCTCAATCGTAAGCTGGCGCAGTACGCTGAGGGGCTCAACGCGGATCGTGGCGAGAAGGACAAGGCCGAACTGTTCTTCTATCAGACCAACCACGAAGGCGTGCTTATCGATATGATCCAGAAAGCATCTGAAACCTATGCTGGTATCATCTACAACCCGGCAGCACACACGCATTATTCCATCGCGCTGCGCGATGCCGTTGCTGGCGTGCCTATCCCGGTTGTCGAAGTACACTATTCCGACATCGCGCAGCGGGAGGGCTTCCGCCACCTGTCAGTCTTCAAGGAAGTGTGCATCAGTCAGTTCAAGGGTAAAGGTGTAGTGTCCTATGAGGAAGCCCTGGCGTTCCTCATCGAGTACATCGAAAAGCATTAACACGCGGGATAAGAGCGTGCCAATTAACAGTCGCATCGTTCTCTTTGGCAGAGTGCTTGCCAAGGAGAATGTTGACGTTTTTCTCATTACGCATACTGCAGACATTCGTTGGTTAACCAACTTTGCCGGAGTCTTCGACTCCGAGCAAGCCCACGCTGCTCTTGTGTTGTGCACAAAAAAACAGGGGGACACCCGTCCTGAGACATGCCCCCCCGACACTCTTGGCAACGGCTTGTTCCTCCACTCTGACTCTCGTTACTCCGAGGCCTTGCGTGCGCTCAATGTGGCCAGCGGGAGCGCCTGGCGTATATCGGATGAGCGCGTCGGGCACAGCACCTTCGTGGCGCAGACCCTGCAGGCGCACTTCACCGGCGATGACCGGAGCAACCCCGTGCGCATCGGCATAGAGAGCGATTTGCGGCTCGACCTCTACCGGGCTTTGGAGAAGGCGCTTGCAAAGGAATGCTCCTTTGCCTGGGAGCTGGTCGAACTGCCCCAGCTTGTCATGGAGCTGCGCGCCCGCAAAGACGCTGACGAGATCGAGCGCCTGCGGGCGGCTCAGGCGCTCTGCGACCAGACGTTCAAGCACATGCTCACCGTGCTTGCGCCGGGCATGACCGAGAAGGAGGCTGCCCTTGAGCTCGACTTCTTTATGCGTCGGGCAGGTGCAGACGATGTGGCGTTTCCCACAATCGTCGCCAGCGGGCCCAACAGTGCACGCCCCCATGCGGTGCCGGGGGAGCGTGTGCTCCAAAAGGGAGACTTCGTATTGATGGACTTCGGGGTGCAGCTCGCCGATTACCGCTCAGACATGACGCGCACGGTTGTGCTTGGCTCTGCGAGTAAGCGGCAGCGGTCGATATACGAGGCGGTGCTCGCGGCACAGCTTGCCGCAAAGGAGCTGATAGCCCCCGGCATTACGGCGAAGGAGGCGCACCAGGCTGCTGACGCGTGTATCGAGGCGGCGGGCTTTGGTGGGCACTTCACCCACGGGCTCGGTCATGGTGTTGGTATCGACATCCACGAACTGCCGGTACTGGGCCCAAAGGTCGAGACAAAACTCGAACCGGGGCATGTCTTCACCCTTGAGCCCGGCATATACATCGAGGGCGAGGGCGGCGTGCGCATCGAAGACTTCGGCGTCGTCACGGCAGACGGCTTTGAGACCTTTACGCAATCCCCCCATGAACTCGTCGAGCTCTGACGCACAAGCGGTTATGAGAGGTGCCCTTTATTCAAGTCTGCCCGTAGTGGTAAACTAAAGCCTGCTCTACAGCCGATTGAGGTGTGCTTCCGGCTTCTGTGAAAGGGGAACAATGCGTGCGAGAAAGACTATCCTTGCGGTTCTGATAAGCACACTTTGTCTCGTTGGTTTCTTTTCCCTCTCAACCGTAGTATTTGCAGACATCGGTAATCAGAACGATTACGGTGGCAGTAGCGACTTTGGCGGCAGTTCTGATTGGGGCGGGAGCAGCAGCTCTGACTGGGGGAGCAGCAGCGATTGGGATAGCGGAAGCTCAAGCAGTAGCTACTACGGCTCGTCTTCCAGCAGCAGTGATTACACGCTCAGTCCGCTGGAGTGCCTCATCCCCCTTGTTTTTCTCGGTATCCTCCTCTTCCTCGTCCTCTGGTCATTGCGGAGGAAGTTAGGGCATCCCTTCTTTTCTTCGCCGACCATCTCGCCTGTACCCTATCAGGGGCCGGCTCCGGCTCCCGATCAGCTTGCGCTTGAAGCCGAGATAAAAGAGCGTGACCCCAACTTTGACGCCAATGAGCTCAAGGGCTGGGTCAAGGAGCTTTTCTTGGCGCTCAACAAGGCCTGGACAGCGCGTGACTGGCAGCGGGTCCGCATCTTTGAGACAAACTCGCTCTTCAACGAGCATAATCAACTGCTTGAGCAGTATCGAAGGGATAAGCGCATCAACATGATCGAACAGATAGGTATCCGCGAGGTTGACCTCCGCTCCTATCGCTTTGATGATCGCTTTGAGTATCTTGAAGTTAGCATTCATGCGCAGCTCATCGACTATGTGCTCGACGAGCAGACCAATCTGGTTGTCGCCGGCAGCAAGGCACAGCTCGTTCATATGTTCTACACGCTCGTATTCAAGCGGACGGCGGGCGCTCAGTCCAAAGACAGTCTCCTCGATGTTGGTGAGACCAACTGCCCGAACTGCGGTGCTCCCTTGCAGATCACGGTGGCAGGACAATGCGAGTATTGCGGTACCATAGTGATGGCAGATGAATACAGCTGGGCACTCGACCAGTTCACCGGCAAGCGGCTCTAGTAGTTAAAGCAGAAATGCTACAAACAAGTAGGACGGATGAATGATCCAACAGTCCAGTGGACTGTTGGAGGAGCAGCGAGCTTGCGAGCGCGACGAGTAGGGTAGTTAAAGCAGAAATGCTACAAACAAGTAAGACGGATGAATGGAGAAGCTATGGGACTCTTACGGGCACTTGGTGGAGCGGTCGGCGGGCAACTGGCAGATCAATGGCGTGAGTACTTCTACTGCGATGCGCTCTCACCCGATACCCTGTTGATCAAAGGGAATAAGCGCACAAACACGCAGCGCTCTTCCAACGTCAAAGGGTCGGACAATATCATCACGAATGGTGCGGTCATCGCGGTGAACGAGGGTCAGTGCATGATCATCGTGAATCAGGGAAAGGTCGTCGAGCTTTGTGCCGACCCGGGCGAATTCGTCTGGGACAGCTCGACTGAGCCCTCTATCTTCTACGGTGGTCTCGGTGCGGGCATCATCGAGAGCTTCAAGCGCATCGGCTACCGTTTTACCTTTGGCGGAGACACCGGTTCTGATCAGCGTATCTACTTCTTCAATAGCAAAGAGATCTACGGCAATAAGTATGGGACGCCACAGCCGGTTCCCTTCAGGGTCGTCGATACGAAGATCGGGCTTGACGTCGATGTTGCAATCCAGTGCTTTGGCGAGTATTCCTACAAAATCGTAGACCCCATCGTGTTCTATACGAACGTCGCGGCAAATGTGCCGGACAGCTTTGACCGCAGCATGATCGACTCACAGCTGAAGAGCGAGCTGCTGACCGCCCTGCAACCGGCCTTTGCTCGGATATCGGCGCTGGGCATCCGCTACAGCGCCGTCCCCGCACACACCGAGGAACTCGCGGCTGCCTTAAACGAGGTACTTGACGAAAAATGGCATGACCTGCGCGGCATCGAGGTCGCCTCATTCGGTATCAGCTCGGTCAAGATCCCCGATGAGGATCAGGAGATGATCAAGAAGCTGCAATCTGCCGCCGCACTGCGTGATCCCTCACTTGCGGCAGCAACGCTGGTCGGGGCACAGGCAGACGCTATGCGGGCTGCTGGCGAGAATGATGCCGGTGCGATGGTGGGCTTCATGGGGCTTGGAATGGCTCAGGCCGCCGGTGGCTCAAATGCTCAGCAACTCTACCAGATGGCTGCCGCACAAGGCGGCGTGGGTGGTATCCCCGACACACCTGGTGCCGAAGGCTTCTCCGGTGCCCCTGCGATGGCAGCAGACGGCGGCTTTGGCGTGGCACCCGCTGCTCCCGCACCCGCAGCCGTGACACCTCCACCTCCACCGAACCCCGCAGACCTGGTGGCTGACCCCGCCGTATGGATCTGTCCCAAATGCGGGCGTGAGGGCAACGCCGGAAACTTTTGTTCAGACTGTGGAACCCCGAAGCCTGGGGCATAAGCGCTTGAGAGGCGCCCTTTACAAGGTATTGCGCTTGGCTTCGATCAGCTCGACAAGTTCCTGGCGAGAGTGGACATCGAGTTTGGCGTAGATGTTGTGGGTGTGGGTGCGCACGGTATTCAGTGAGATGCTGAGCTTCTTGGCGATGTTTTCCGTGCCACGCCCGAGTGCGAGCAGATTCAGGATGTCCTGTTCACGCACAGAAAGGTGTGCCTCTTCTCCCACGCTTTCACAGGCAATCATGTAGGGTCGTTCCGGTTCAGGTGTCTCGGCAAGACGCGAGGCACCTGCTGTTTCTGTGATAAGGTCATCGAGACTGAGTTCGCCTTCGGCGATAGGGGTGAAAAGGCGATCGAAATCCTTCTCAGAAAAGACAAGCGTTGTTGAGAGAAGGATGAGAAAGGCGAGTGCGATGTAGAAGGCCGTCTCCCAATTGCTGCCACTGAGCATGGGTATGACATTGCCCCCGACGAACCAACCGATTGCGCACCCAGCCATAAAGATGCCCCGACCAAAGCCAAAGACAATGGTTGCTGCTATACGTTTCTCAGAAACGATAAAGGCGAGCAGGCACCAGACAAGAAAGTCGAGCACATTCGATGATAGCGAGACAACCGCCGTAATGGCTTGGTTGTAAATATTGAGCAGGGGAGTGACTGCGACCGCAATCGCAAGGATTACCATGAAAAACAGATAGAGCTTGCCAAAGTTGATGTGCTGCAAGAAGCGGATTGCAACAAGTAGGAAGACGATTACGACGAGAGCGCGCAGTAACATGACGTTGTTTGAGTCGGTAAGGATGTCGCTCGGTGGTCGCAGGTAGGTAAAGAAGCCGCGGACAACCGAGGTGGCAAAGGTAAAGATAAAAACGGCAAACAGGAACTTCCAGAACGCTGGTGTGAGTTGAGATATTCTGCGCTGGTAGTCGGTCTCAGGCTTGGGATCGTCGAGGTCGGCAGTATTTGTCCGTGGCTGTCCAATTGTTATGACCCAGGCAGCAAGAACGGGCAGGCACATAAGCGCGAGTATCCCACCGAGTGACGGACCGCCGGGCACCGGCTGGAATGTTTCATTCCCAATGACGAAGGAGTAGAGCAAGACGACAAGAAGCTGCGAGAGCAGGGTATAGACAAGGGCTCGCCGGGGCTGCAACTCCCCGTAAAGCTGACCGAGCTTCAGCGCAAGGACCCCCGTGCCGATGCCCGTGAGAGCGTTACCAATCCAGAACAGCACAGGGATACCGAGGTAGAAGGGACCCGCGAGAATGATGCCGCCGGCACCTACCATCGCGATGAGACCCGAAGCCATAATCCAGTTGCGTGATGAGAGGATGTGCTCGAATCGCCGTGAAAAGAAGGGCGCGAAGAGGAGTACGAGGGCGCAGGCGCTGGTGGAGACAAGATACATGGTGCTGAGATTCCCGCCGTCAATCTCGGTATCGGAAAGCCAGACCGTGCCGCTATAGGCCAGAAAAGCCCAAACGAGCCATATCCCCAACCCAAGGTAGCGCAAGCCCGGCCAGAGACCGCCAAGGCTGTCGGCAAGCTTGCGCGATGTTCTTCTTCTGTCCTTCATCGTTTCTTCACCACACCGGTCCTCTGGTTTTGCGCACATCCGCGCGCCTTGCAGTTCAGAGGTGGACGCCCCAAAGGCTATCCCTTTCCATTCCCTGTGAGCATTATGACGCACAACGCGTCTAAGTGGTAGGTGTTTATTTGCGACAAATTGCAACGGATAGCATCAGCAGGAGATTCCACCTGTTGAGCTGGGCGAGATTGCGCTAACCAAGAATTGATTAGATGACGCTTGGTGAGAAAGAGAGACAATTCGGCGAAAAATAGGCGAGAAATCATGCGAAGGTTCGTAGACTCTGCTCTTGAAGGCTGCGTATACTCAGACGTGGGAAAAGAGCGGTAGGTGAAGAAAACGGGAGGTTGCCACATGGTGGACGATGTTTGTGGAGCGAGTCAGTCATTGGTGACTGATGACGAGCTGCAATTGAGTAATCCCTTGTCCGAGGAACAAGCAGGCGAGGTTTTCCCTGGCGAGAAGCCCGCAGAGGATCCGCCAGAGGAGCTTCCCTTTGAAGAGAGAGTCTTCAAAGCCTGCCATCTCCTTCAGGCAAATCCACTCAACCGCATTGTGTTGTATCGCACGCTCCAGACATGTGTGTCTGAATGCGTGCTACTCAACGAGCTTGAGACCTTCATCCTGGAGCAACCAGAGTCCAAGGAGTCAACCCAGCCGCCATATTTTCTCATAGACTGGCTGGTTGACTACGGAATGTTGGATGTTTCGGAAATCGATTTTGAAGGCAACATTGTAGAGCCCGAACAGAAAGAGGGGCTCAGTGAGGACGAGATCGATGACCTCATAGACAACTTTGCCTTCAGCACGAATGAGGTCGGCAAGGCGGTCATCGAGGAGTTCAGCCCCAGGAATCTGCTCGGCGAACTTCTGGAGGTCAAGCCCGACCGTTATGACACCTACATCGAGTTGCTCGAGTTCCTTCAAGAGCCGCGCGCTTATCTTGAGGTCGACAATCTTCTGCGCGGTCGCGACGTGCTGATGTCCGGCAGGGGAGAAGGCGAGCGCCCCATGCAGCCGAGCGTGTTCGTCGATAAGCTCGCAGCCAGTGGCAGCATTACTTTCAAAGGTGGATGGGTACTGACGGGAGAGGGAAAGGAGTGGTTGGACACCGTCTTGAACAGCAAGGGATGAAGACACAAAAGTTAGTACAGAATGAGGGAAAGGAGTACGCATGCAAGACACATTAACACGCCGAAGTTTTGTAAAAGCTGCGGCAGTCGCCGGTGCTGCAATCACCATGAGCTCCGCTCTTGCTGGTTGTTTCAACGAGAGCAAAGAACCAGAGCCGAGTGGGTCATCATCGGGCGGACGTGACTACTACACCTCGATTTGCCATGGCTGCATCCAGGCATGTCCCTGCAAGGTGTATCTGCAAGACGGCGTAGTCGTGAAGATTGAGGGTCATCCCGATGCCCCCACATCGCTCGGCTCGCTGTGCCTCAAGGGTCTCAACCAGATCCATACCTGCTACAGTCCGCGTAGGGTTCTCTACCCGCTCAAGCGCACAGGTCCGCGCGGGGCAGCAGATGCCGCATGGGAGCGCATCTCCTGGGATGAGGCCATCGAGCTCGCGGCCTCTAAAATTGCCGAGGCGATTGAGAAGTACGGCACCTATGCGTTCTTCTGCTCCGTTGGTGGCGGCGGAGCCTACAGCTTCATGCAGGCTATGACCCTTCCGATGGCTCTTGGATCCCCAACGGTCTTCGAGCCGGGGTGTGCGCAATGCTATCTACCGCGTATCGCCGTCGGCGGCTATATGTATGGCGGAGCCGACCAGTCCATCGCAGACTGCGCCGTCCTCGAGCCCTTCAAGGGTCTTGCGCCCAAGGAGGCCGCAAAGGGCGTCACGCAGGACACAAAGGTTCTGGTTCTCTGGGCTGCACAGCCCTCCGTTTCACAGACCGCACAGTCGGGTCGTGGCATGGCAGAGCTGCGTGCACGTGGCTGCAAGACCATCGTCGTCGATCCCAACTTCTCACCGGATGCCGTCAAGGCTACTATCCATCTTCCCGTCCGTCCCGGCTCCGATGCCGCGCTGATCCTTGCCTGGTACCGTATCATCCTCGACGAGAAGCTGTATGACGAGGAGTTTACTAAGTTCTTCACCAATATGCCCTTCCTCATCAACCCGGCCACTAAGCTGCCTTGGTTGGCAACCGAAGTCTTTGGTGCTGATGCCCAGACCACAGACCCGAACACGCCTGTCTACGTCTGTGTTGACGAGGGCACCGGACAGGTTGCCCCCTTGCCCTTTGGAGACCCTGCTGCCGTCAAGGCGCAGGTCAACCCACAGGTGCTTGCAACCGCCACGGTCAACGGAGCGCAGTCCCGCACTGCTGCCCAGGTCTATCGCGACGAGGCCGACCCTTGGACGCTCGAGAAGGCAGAGGAGTTCTGCTGGGTGCCCGCAAGCCGCATCCGTGCTGCCATCGACCTCTATGCAGGTGCAGCGGTTGCCGGTATCGCAAATGGCGTTGCCTCGGACATGGAAGAGACCGCCTCACAGGTGCCTGTTGGTCTTGTGGGTCTCGACATGATCATGGGTTATGTGAACAAGCCAGGCGCTACGCTCACACAGAACAATGCGCTGCCGCCTGAAGGCTCACCGCGACCCACTCGCTTCTGGAATGGTTTTGGCGGTATGTTCGGTCAGATGTACGGCATTGGCTATGAGGTTGGTGCCACGGAAGAGGCCAACGCAGCGCGCATCGCCGCCATCCCTGAGGTCTGGGATCCGAGCATGCAGTCGCCTCCCTTCATGAACCAGAGCACGCTGTATGCGATGAACCAACTCCTGCTCGATCGCCTGGGCATGAAGGAGCACAAGGGTCTGTATGAGTGGTGCCACAGCCACATCCCAACGGTTCGTGAAGCCCTTGAAACCGGAGAGCCCTTCCATCCGCGCGTTTGGTTTGATATGTCTGGCAACAAGTTTGCCGTTCTTGGAAGCGCAGGTGCCTGGTACAACGCCATCATGAACGGTGGCGCAGACTTCATCATCTGCCAGTACCCGATGATCACCTCCTTCCAGGTTGAGGCCGCTGACCTTATCTTCCCGCTGGAAGAGTGGCTTGAAGCCACCGGCGCGTCGGAGTTTGGACAGCTCAACTACCGGTATCCGAGCCCCGGTATCATCCATCTGGGCGAGACAGTGCCAAACTCCGTACCCCCGAAGCGTGTCTGCGATGCCGCATCTCTCAAACTCAACGAGAAGCTGGGAACTGTCACTTTTGGTGCCACCGGCAAGTCGATGGAGGAGATGGGAATCCAGTTCCCGCTTGGTCTGGGCGTTTTGGGCGGTGCCGACAGCGAGGAGTCTATCTGGCAGTCGCAGATCGATACCTACAAGGCTGTCCCGGGTGCCGAAAACGTGACCACCAAAGAAGAGTTGCTTGAGGCAATGAAGAACAGACCTGACTTCTATCTGCCCACCCCGCCTGAAGAGTATTGGACCTATGGCCAGCATCTGGTCAAGGCTGCTGATGGTCTGCCCCTTGGCTTTGCCACTGAGAGCCGCAAGTGCGAGGTCTATGCTCAAATCCTCATCAAGATGGGGCGCAATGGCTTCCCCTACTGCTATCCGCGTGAGCAGGCGCATATCGATTCGCGTCTTGGATCCTTCGGTGGCGACTATTCGCCGATCTGCAACGTCCCGATTCAGAAAGAGGCGCCACAGGTCGCAAATGGCGATCAATATCTGGGCAAGTACGATCCTGACTTCCCGCTGGCTATCACCTCAGGCCGTGTCTATTACTTCCATCATGGCACGATGCGTCACGCTCCCTTTACGCGTGAGCTCTATCCGGCTCCCCACGTGCGCATCAACCCAAAAACCGCTGCGGAGTACGGCATCGCAAACGGCGACTGGGTCGAGATTTCGTCCCGTCGTACCCAGGGTACCAACTACGATCCTTCAAAGGCTGTTGGCACCGAGCTTTCCTACTCTGGCACCAAGGAGCAGAACACCAAGACGGCTGAGCCGATCCGTGGTATCGCCTTTGTTGCCGAAGTCGTTGCTCCTGGCGTGTTGTGGATGGAGCGCTTCTGGAACCCGGAGTGCTACGACTCATCGCAATCCAGCAAGACCGGTGGGTGGCAGGAGAGCAACATCAACGTCATCACCAATGCGGTTGACCCCAACTTCAATGAGGTCTTTGGCTCCTACACTAACCGTGGCTTCCAGGTCAACATCAAGAAGTCTTCAAGGCCGGATCGCGTCTGGTTTGAGCCCAAGGAGTTCGCACCGTTCTTGCCTGAGAACAAGAACGAATATCTGCCCGATGATATTGGCGTCACAATCAGCAATAAGGCACTCCTCACGGAACCCGTGGCCTTCCCTGTTGCTGCTGGAGGTGAGCTATAATGGCTAGGACTCTGGTCATCGATCTTGACCGTTGTTCCGGATGCGACTCCTGTGTAGTCGCCTGCAAGTTCGAGAACGGCGTCACGCTCGGTAATTATTGGAACACAGTTGTACCGGTAGTTCCCGTCGGTACCCATCCTGACATCGATATGTACTGGCTGCCTCTGCAGTGCCAGCAATGCGTGAACTCCCCCTGCATCGCGGCCTGCCCAACAGGCGCATCCTATCGCGATCAGGAGAATGGCGTCGTCCTCATCGACAAGGACATCTGCCAGGGCTGCAAGACCTGCCTACCTGCCTGCCCCTACAGCAGTCCGGAGGGTAATGTCAAACCGAGCGTTCGCTGGTACAATGAGGAAGCAAATGTCGTTGAGAAGTGCACGCTGTGCAACCACCTCACCGCCACCAGTGATGGTGTTGAGAACATTGAGGACACCACCGATCCGGCTCACGCTGTGCCGCCCTGCGTGCACAACTGCTCTTGCAAGGCGCGTCACTACGGTGACTTGGACGACCCCGCCTCCGACGCGAGTCAGGTCATTGCGCAGGCGGAGAAGGACGGTCGTGGTGTTCATCTGGTTGAGGCTGAGGGCGCAACGCCCGTCGCCCGCTATATCCTTTCTGCGGACATAGCGGCATGGAGAGGATTGGGTGTCTAAAACGCCTGTTGAGTGGCTCTTGGTTCTGTTCAAACTTCTTGCCGCCAGTGGGGCGGGGGTTCTCGCTTTCGTGGGTATCTCTGAGTTCCTCGGCGGCAGGAAGAGAACCAATCTTATTGCTATCATCATAGCCTTGGTTATGATCGTCGTTGGTGGTGGGTTGGCCGTCCTCAAGGTCGGCAACCCCTCCAGCGTGATGGCAGCTGCTGCGAACATTCGCACAGGGGCGCCCGTCTCGCTAGAGTTCTTGGCGTGCGGCCTCACCTTGGTCGTAGGGGTCATCTATCTCTTTGTCCAGAGACAGGAGGGTCCCGCGAGCAAAGTGTTGGGTTGCGCTTCTGTGCTTGGGGCTGTAGCCGTCGGTTATACGACCGGCTACAGCCACCAGGCCATGGTGGGTACGCCTGTCTGGAACACCCCTGCTATCCCCTTTGGCTTCCTGTTCGGGGCGCTCCTGCTGGGCGGCTTCATCTACCTGGCTTTATCCGCACGCGACGGCACGGACGGCTTGAGCAAGGTGTTCGTTTGGATTGTGGCCGGATTGGCAGTGCTCACAACCCTTGTTACAGGGGTGCATGGTTTCGCGGCACCTCTGGACGACAGATTGTTCCTCTATCTGGCGCTGACGCCTCTTGTTGGGGGTGTGGGTTCTTTGCTTGCCGCTGTGCTGTATGCGAGATCGGCTTCGCTGGTGTGGGCTGCCCTCGGCATTCTTACGGCGGTCGTTGGTGGTCTGGCCTTTAGGGCTTTCGTGTGGGTCATCGTTAAGCCTGGGCTGCTCAGTTTTCTTGATACGAGTGCCTATGGCCAATTTTTCTCCTGAGTGGTTTAATGGTGATGGATGATTGGAAGGACATACATGAGCACATCGGATGTGAGGAGTACGGCTCCTGATGAGAAGTTGACAGGGGACGTATCGGTAATCAGTGTGCTGGAAGGTCGAGCCAGCAGTTATCGGATGTTCTCGCGTATGTTCTTAAAGCCCCTGAGTGAAACCGATATTGATGAGATAATTGAGTCGGATTACGCTGCCGCCGCTGAGACGCTTGCTGGCACCGGTGCATTGGCCGATGGCTTCAACGATATGGGTCGTTATCTGAGAAAGCGTAACACAGGTACGCGTCAGCTCCTTGCAACCGACTTTACCATGTGTTTTGATGGGGTCGAGGCGGTTGGTGGGGAGGTTGCGGTGCCCTATGCCAGTATATTCATAGGCAAGGAGGCTCTGCTCAACCAGGAGCCGCGACACCGGGCGTATCGCATCTACCAGACCGAATCCGTCAAACTCAAGGCTGGCATCAATCTTCCCGAGGATCATCTGAGTTTTGAGCTCGAGTTTCTCTCCATCCTCTCCGATCGCGCCGCCGCGGCTTATAAGCTGGGCAACAGGGAAGAGACGGTTCGCAATCTGGAAGTGTCCCGGGAGTTCATCAACGAGCACATTCTCTCCTGGTATGATCTGTTCATGGAGCGAGCTGGCAAGGTGCTCAAGACCCGCTTTTACCGCGGCGTCATGAAGGCGACCAAGGGGTACCTTGAGCTGGATCTCAGCACGATCGCGGATTTGATGGATGTGGCGTAGGGATGGGTTCGCCCGAACCCCACAGCGTAACACGGCGTAACCTCCTGCTCGGAGCCGCTGGTGCGCTTGTGATGGTGGGCTTGGGCGGTGCCGGGCGCTTTGCCTTTGGAAACACACAACTTCTGAGACCACCCGGCAGTCAGGGCGAGGATCATTTTCAGGCGACATGCATAAGATGCAATCGTTGCGTGAGTGCTTGCCCGCGCAGCGCCCTAGCGGTTTCTGGCATCGAGGAGGGGCTCGTCAATGTGCGTACGCCCAAGATGGCCTACCGCAGGGGTCACTACGCCTTATCCGACGCAGAAGGAGCTGTGGAGCCGGGGCAGATCGATTACGATCTGGGCATGAAGCGGCTGACGCATGCCCAGGGCACGGGCTTCTGCGACTTTTGCGGCCTCTGCAGCAAGAATTGTCCAACGGGCGCCCTCAACTCCTTTGACTCCTTAACCCAGTGGATCGGCCTTGCAACCGTGTTTCAGGAGTTCTGTATCGCCTTTGACAAACAGGGTGGCTGCCGCAAATGTGTGGACTATTGCCCGTTTGGGGCAATCACGCTCGACGAGAGCCTGCGCCCCGTGGTTCATCCTGAGATGTGCAACGGCTGTGGCGTCTGTGAAAACATGTGCCCCTCCAGTAGTTATCGGACTTTCAAGGGATCGGATCGTCGCGGCATCAATATTGAGGTAATGCAGGAGGGCAGACCCTCATGAAACTGAGCCTGCTTCGGCGTATTACTCTTGTTGCGGTTGTCCTGTTGGCTGTGGCGGGACTCATCTGGCATTTGGGTATCGGTTCACTCTCGTCGTTCGGCTGGCAATACATAGCCTCTATCTGTCCTTTGGGTGCCGTTGAGATATTTCTGGCATCCCAGACGATCTTTCCGCGTGCACTGATTGCATTGCTTCTCGTCATCGTACTGGGTGTCCTGTTTGGCAAAGCCTTCTGTTCCTGGTTGTGCCCTATCCCCCCACTGCGCCGGTTCTTCATCCGCGGCAAGAAGAAGTCGACAAACCCCGTGCTGCTTGAAAGCACGGCAGAATGCACGCCATCGGAGGGCTGCACGGATGGCTGTGACTCTTGTGCCGAGAAGCGCAAAAAGCTCGATTCCCGTCACTTGGTGTTGGGTGGTGCGCTGCTCTCGACGGTGATCTTCGGATTTCCGGTGTTCTGTCTCGTGTGCCCGGTCGGCCTTGTGTTCGCGACTATCATTGCCTTCTGGCACTGGATAGGCTTCAACGACCTTACGATTTCTCTCGTCGCCTTTCCGGCGATTCTTCTCGTTGAGGTTCTTGTTCTCCGCAAATGGTGTCTCAGGTTCTGCCCTCTGGGCGCGGTCATGTCACTGATAAGCCTGCCGAACCGCTTTTTCAGACCGCAGGTGAACACCAGCAAATGCCTGCGCTCGCAAGGTACTGCCTGCACTGTTTGCGTTGACTCCTGCGAAGAGTTGCTGGATCCGCACTATAAAGAGGGCATGCACGAGTGCTCCAAGTGCGGCCTATGCCGGGAAAACTGTCCGACACAGGCCATCACGATACCCTTCCTGCCCGCCAAGAAGCAACGGGATGTAGCGGCTGCGACAAACCCCAAGCTCACCCCTTGATGATCTGTAAGGCTTCCTCTCTAAAAGCATCCATCACGTAGGTGATGCCGGAAACCTCGGCTGCCTCGGGGGTGAGGGCGATGAGGTCGTCGCGGCTGATGGTGCCAAGCCTCATGTTGCGCGAGCCCGCCATGAGCTGTTGGAGACCCACTTTGAGCCGGTCAGCGTAGGTGTAGATGCCAACGGCTCCCAGCGGGATGCGGTCGATGTCCTTGCCGTACTTTGCCTTGAGGGTCTCATAGGTGACGAAGATCTCTTCCTTGGTGACACCATATTCGCTGACGGTCTTGGGGAGATTGCCTTCCTTCAGCCACGTCTCGATGTTCTTGCCCACGAAACCGGGGATCATAAGGGCGCGGCCCATGCAGACAGCCTTGAAGTAAGGTGCTCCCATTGCGAGTGCCTTGAAGATACCGGCCTCTTCTGAGAAACTGCCGGCGATGGCGAGATCGGGCACGTAGGAGCCCTGCTTGTCGAGAAGCGTGACGAGTTCATACGCCATTGATTGCAGGTAGAAGGTGGGAATGCCCCACTCTTCCATCATGCGCCAGGGGCTCATGCCCGTGCCGCCGGGTGCACCGTCTATGGTGAGGAAGTCGATATGTGCGTTGGATGACCACTTGAGAGCCATAGCGAGCTCACGCATGGGGTAGGCTCCCGTCTTGAGGGTGACCCGCTTGGCCCCCAGGGCACGCAGCTCTTCAACGCTGTTGTAGAAGGATTCCTCATCGATGAAGCCCAGGCGGCTATGGCGCTCGAAGTGCTTGATAGAGCCCGCCTTGAACGCAGCCTGAATAGCCTCGTTGGAAGGGTCAGGGGTGACGATGTAACCGCGCTTTTGCAGTTCGAGGGCGCGGTCAAGACTATCAACCTTGATCTCGCCGCCGATGCATTTGGCGCCCTGCCCCCACTTGAGCTCGACCGTCTCGACACCCAATTCCTCGATGACGTAGCGGGCGACGCCCAGGCGAGTGTCCTCGACGTTCATCTGCACGAGGATGTCGCCGTAATCCTCCTGGAACTCCTTGTAGAGTTTGACGCGCCGTTCCATATCGGGAGCCTTGATGACCTTGCCCTGCGCGTCAAGTTCAAGTTTGGGGTCGATGCCGCAGACGTTCTCGCCACACACCAGCGAGATACCGGCGATGGCAGTACCAATAGCAAACTGATCCCAATTGGCACGAGCAACCTCGGTGGAGCCCAGCGCTCCCGTAAAGATAGGCATGGTCATCTTCACTTTGTTCTGCCAACCGAACTCAGTGGTTGTATCAACCGTGGGGAAGGTTGCCGTGTCGGGGCTTGCCGCAACACCTTCTGGCAGCCCATCGAGTCCGAGGGCATAGCCATTGATGTTGAGGTGCGAGTAGTCGATGGGGTAGTCCTTGTCGCCCCCGGCGGTCACATGGCCAAAGGGCCCGGGGTAGATGACCTCTCTACCTCGGAACGAGGACTTGAATACCTCGCAGTTCCCCCGGCAGTCGTCCACGCAGCGGGTGCAGAGCCCACTGACGGGGACGACGCTGCGCGAGCGGTTGACTGTCTGTGTTGCGTCGTTGGAATTGGGTCGTTGGAGATTCATGGCCACTCCTTCATCATAGAGCACGGCTCGATTGGTCGCACGCAAACAAGCTGCCCGCAGATTCGCATGCACCCTTGTAGTTACTGCATCATGGTACAGAGTTATCCCGCTTTTGTGAATAGTGGAGTTGCGTGCTCATTCGAACCTTGACATGCCACTGGCATGTCAAGCCCTCTCGGGTTCGATGCCGTGCACGTTTTCTGGGGGTGGTGGGCCGTGAGGGGATCGACAATCGCTCGCTACGCTCGCGCTTGTAGACCTCATTCGCTTCGCTCATTCGGACCTTGACATGCCACTGGCATGTCAAGCCCTCTCGGGTTCGATGCCGTGCACGTTTTCTGGGGGTGGTGGGCCGTGAGGGGATCGAACCCGCGACCTTAGGATTAAAAGTCCTCTGCTCTACCAACTGAGCTAACGGCCCACAGACGGTAATTCTACCAGACCCATAGTCATCCATGGACTACAAAGCAAAGCATATTCGCCCAACGCACACCTAAGGTTACAGCCCTGCAACCCTACAGCACGCCTCTGAAGAAATGTCCCGTTGTGAAGCCTTCTCGCTTGGGGAGACTGCCTGCACCTTTGACGGCAAGGTCGCGCGCCCTGACCGCTCGGGCGACTTCATCTCGGATCTGCTTCGTGTTAAGAAGCGTGGCGTCTACGACCAGCGTTGAAAGCCCGAGGCTGACCAGCTCCGGCATCGAGGGGATGAGGTCGAGTGCTATCGCGTTGTAGAGGTGGCTTCTGCCTGCGTCGTCAGTGCTCACGGGGAAGCGATAGCCTTTTCGGTCCTCAAGCAGGCGTGGCGCCTTGCGTCGCGAGCAGGCAGCGCAATCCTGATTGCAGGGACCTTGCGCCATCAGGATACAATGCTCCGTGACCATGACCTCCTGTTGTCCAAACACGGTGAGGGCAAGCGGCACGGGAGACGCCGGGGCGAGCTGCCTGATGTCCTGAAAACTCAGTTCAGGGCTGAGCCATGCCTGGCGTGCTCCTTTGCGAGCGAGCACAGCGAGCGTCTCGGGATTGTAGATTCCCAGAGAGGGCCCCGCCTCAAAGGGGATGTCACGCTCACGGCAAACGCGCAGCTCGGCAAGGTTGTTGACAACGACTGTGCTCCGATCTTCAGGGGTCCCATGTTTTGAAGCGGGGTTCCCGCTTACATAGTTGTTGGCGACGATCGTGCTCCGATCCTCGGGGATGGCGGAGAGCACCCGTTCAAGCTCATGGTCGTGGGTGATGGCAGGCAGATAGGTTGTGCCCTCGGTATAGAGCATATCCGCGCCAGCCTTGAGTGCTGCCTGGGCAGAGGCAAGGCTGTTGACGAGGACCGCAACCCGGGGCTTGCCCTTGGGGGCTGGTGCCAGAGCGGGCGGATCAGCCAGGGGGGTGCTGCGCCGTGTACGCCAGGGCGCAAGCAAGGTCTCCGCAAGCGCATCGAGCGCACGTGCACGCACGCGATGCAGCTCCGAGAAGCCGCAGCCCACACCAGGCTCAAGGTCGATCTCCCAGTCGGTGATGGTGAAAACCGTACCGCCGACGCGTCCGACGTGTTCGCGCACGTCATCGGCAGTGAGCGCCTTGGAGCGCGCCGCAGCGAGGGGAGTGCCCGACTCGCTCGAAGCGGACTGCTCGGTGCCGTCTGCTGTTGTGAAGCTGATGCTGAGGGGCTCATCGAGATGTGCGACGACGTGTGCGGTAACGGATACAAAGCCGTTGTTGCCCTGCAGGAGCGCGGCCTCACGTGCGTCATCGGCAGCTTTGAGCACCTCGGCGTTGCGCACCCGGAAGACCCGGTCTCCCATGCTCACCGGTTTATCGACTACAAGTTTGATGAACCTGCCATCGGATTTCTCCTGATACGTGTTAAGCACGACCGCCACATTGCCGCGCGCTGTCCAGAATTCAAGCACGTCTCCGCTGGTCACCGGGCGGCTCAGCTCAACGCCGACGAGTCCGCTGTCAAGCGATGTGACCCTGCCAATCGCCACGCCCCTGTTGTTTGGGCGGGTGTAGCTCATCATGGCGTTGCCGCGTTCACCCTCAAGGTAGGCGGTCGTAAAGCCGCGTGAGAACACCTCAGAAAGCGCGTCGGGCTTCACGGCGAGTCCATCGAGGGCATCTCGATAGGTGTGCGTGACCGTGCCCACGTAGGAGGCGTCCTTCATCCGTCCCTCCAGCTTCAGTGACGACACGCCCGTCTCAACAAGTTGGGGCAATAATTCGATGGTCGAGAGGTCGGCAGGGGAGAGCAGGTGCTCTCCCGGCGCCTTGATGCGTTTGCCGGTCGAGGTGTCGATGAGTTGGTAGGGCAGACGGCAGGCCTGTGCACAAAGCCCGCGATTGGCAGAGCGCCGCCCCACCAGAGACGAGAACAGGCACTGCCCTGAATGGCAGATACAGAGAGCGCCATGCGCGAAGACCTCAAGCGGCACGCCAGTTGAGGCAATCTCCGCAATCTCATCAAGCGAGAGTTCCCGGGCAAGCGTCACACGGGAGGCGCCGGACGCGACGGCCTCCAATACCGCTTCTGAGCTGTGGAGGTTCATCTGAGTCGAAGCGTGGAGCTCGCAGTCGGGCAACTCCCGTGCCAGAAGGGAGAGCAGCCCGAGGTCCTGGACGATAAGCGCATCCACACCTGCTTCATACGCCGCGCTGCCAACGCGTAGAGCCTCGCTGAGCTCATTTGGCAGGATGGCGATATTCAGGGTGAGGTAGATGCGTCGCCCGGCGAGATGGGCAAGATCGCAGTATGCAGCAAGGTTCTCGAGGGTGAAGTTTTCTGCGTTACGGCGCGCGTTGAAGTGCTCGACGCCAAGATAGATGGCATCGGCTCCGGCAGCGAGGGCAGCGTAGAACGCTGCGGGGGTGCCTGCGGGTGCAAGCAATTCAGGTACTTCTTGTGTGTTGTTGGTCATAGGTTCCCAAGGTAATCGTTAGCTTACAAAATAGGGTAAAACAAGAGGAAAGCAAGCAGGAAGTTCATTTTTCCTTCATAATGGTGGGCAACCGAGCCTTTGGCTTGCTCGTTTGGCTTGCCCAGATTATCGCACAAGAACAGTATACCGCGGCAATCGTGTTCTTTGGGTCAACTGTAGGAGGTACTTATGTCATCTCGAAAGAAGCGCGCGACGGCACAACCGAAAAAACACATCATGCCGTTTGCTTTCCTGCTTGTTCTCGTTGTCATCGTCGGTCTTGTCGGCTTTGGTGCCGTGGGGGCGTATGCGCTTGTGCAGACGTGGTTGACCGACCTGCCGAACATCGACGATGCGGATGCCTTCAACGTGGATCGCAAGACCACGGTTTATGCAAATGACGGCGTAACGGTCATCGCTGAGTTCTACTTGGAGGATCGCGTGCCGGTTACCGCCGAGCAGGTCTCGCCAAATGTCTTCAATGCAACGGTCGATATCGAGGACGAGCGCTTCTGGGAGCATAACGGTGTGGACTATTACGGTATCGCACGTGCCCTCTTTGTCGATCTCACCAGTGGCGGAGCAACGCAGGGCGCCTCGACCATAACCCAACAGTTCGTGCGTCAGACAATTCTGAAAGACGAGGCAAACGAGATCACGGTTGAACGCAAGGTGCGCGAGGCTTATCTCGCGCAGGAACTTGAGGAGCGCTACACGAAAGAAGAGGTACTTATGATGTACCTCAATACCATCAATTACGGCGATGGCTGCTGGGGCATTCAATCAGCCGCTCAGCATTATTTTGGCAAGAACGCCGCCGATCTCACCGTTCCTGAAGCGGCGCTTATCTGTGGCATCCCCCAAAGCCCTGAGTACAACAATCCGGTTTCTTATCCCGAGAATGCCCTCGCACGTCGCAATCTCGTGCTTGACCGCATGTTCACCAATGCTCATATCACTGAAGCCGAGCGTGATGAGTATAAGGCGATGGATCTCGGTCTGAATGTGCAGATTCGCGCGAACGACGGCATCTATAAGGTTCCCTATTTTGCCTCCTATGTGCGTCAGCTGCTCCTTGAGGATCCTGCGTTTGGCTATGATGAGGTGTTCAAGGGTGGCCTCAAGGTCTACACGACCATAGACCTTGAGTATCAGCAGTATGCTGAGGAGGCCTGTGCCGCTAAAGAAGCAACGATGGAAAGTGATCTTGAGGTCTCGCTGTGCACCGTCGAGCCAAGCACGGGCTATATCCTCGCCATGCGAGGCGGGAAGAACTACGAGGTGGACTCCTTCAATACCTGCACACAGATGTATCGTCAACCGGGTTCGACCTTCAAGACCTTTGCGCTGGTCACGGCCATTGAGAGTGGATACTCGCCTAATACGAGTGTTTCGGGTGCCTCGCCCTTCAATTTTGATGGATGGAAGGTCGAGAACTATGGCGGTGCGAGCTACGGTACCCTGAACCTGTACTCGGCGACATCTGAATCGTCTAATACCGCCTATGCGCGTGTCGTCCGCAAGCTTGGGCCTGAGGCTGTTTTGGGGACGGCGCTCAAGATGGGTATCATTGATGATCCAAATGATCCACCGATGCAAGCGGTCAATTCGGTCGTGCTCGGGTCTCAAGGAGTCAACACGCTTGAAATGGCCTCTGCCTATGGCACCCTTGGCAACGAAGGCGTTCACGTTAAGCCGACAGCCGTCACAAAGGTTCTCAATTATAAAGATGAGCTTATCTACGAATATGTGCCCGAGGGTGATCAGGTCATCTCGCCCGAGGTTGCCTGGGCCACCACGCGCGTGCTCAGAGGTGTTGTGACAGGCGGCACGGGCTCGCTCGCGTATCTCGGTTGGCAGGATGTTGCCGGTAAGACCGGCACCTCGGAGAATTGGCGAGACTCCTGGTTCGTGGGCTATACGCCACAGCTTTCGACCGCCGTATGGATCGGCGCCCGCGTCGAGCGTTATGTGCAGGACAACGTAGGTGGGGCGAACTGTTGCCCGGTATGGAAGAACTTCATGAACAACGCGCTGCCCCGCTATGGAGCACGTGACTTTGCCACGGCTGCAGAGCCTTCCTATAACGCCAAGGCGACCTTCCTGACTGCCGAGGAGATAAAGGCCAAGGAAGACGCGGAGGCAAAGGCGGCAGAAGAGGCCAAAAAGAAGGAAGAAGCGGCAGAGGCTGCTGCCAAGAAGAAGGAAGAGGCGGCCAAGAAGAAGGAAGAAGAAGCCGCCAAGAAGAAGGAAGAAGAGGCGGCTAAGAAGAAGGACTCCGACGGGGACGGTTACACCGATGTTGATGAAGCGGCGGCTGGCACTAACCCGAACGACCCAACGAGCTATCCTGGTTCACCTCCGCCTGGAGGGGGAGGGACGCCTTAGACACGGGCGCCCCAGCTCCGAACTTAACGCTCCAAGAGTTTCTTTCTGAAGTTGTAATCGGATTCAAGTATCGCGCGCAGGTCGAGTTGGGGTTTCCACCCCAGCACCTCCTGCGCGTGTTCTATACTCGCGATGAGTTTTGGTGGATCACCGGCACGGCGGGGCGCATAGCTGAAGGGAACCTCGAAGAGCTTTGCCGCCGCATCGACGACCTCTTTGACAGAAAAACCCGTACCACTCCCGAGGTTCGCCCTGAGCGATGCCTGCTTGCCCAGGATGTACTCGGCACCCAGCACGTGCGCCTGAGCAAGGTCGGTAACATGGACGTAGTCACGGATGCAGGTGCCATCCGGCGTGTCATAGTCATTCCCATAGATGTACAACTGCTCGCGTATACCGAGCGACGCCTGCATGAGAACGGGTATCAGGTGTGTGAGTTGGTCTTTGTCCAGCCCGATCTCAAGCGAGGCATCGGCACCCGCGACATTGAAATAGCGCAGGATGCAATAGTTCAGGTCATGTGCCGCCGCAACCCATTCGATCATCTTCTCGCAGGCGAGTTTTGACTCCCCGTAGGGGTTGATGGGAACGGTCGGGTCGCCTTCTGAACAGATGGAGCTTTCAGGTGCGCCATAGACGGCGGCAGTGGAGGAGAACACGATGTTCCTGACATCGCAGTCCACCAGCGCCTCAAGCATGGTGCGCAGACCCTCGACATTGTTCTCGTAGTAAGCGAGTGGTTGGCTGAGGCTCTCGGGCACGATGAGCTTGGCGGCAAAGTGCATCGCCACGTCAAAAGGTTTGCCTGCCTGCGCTTCTGCCTGAAGCACGCGCGTGATGTCACTTTTGCGGCGGATGTCACCCCAGAAGAAGCGTGCAGAGGGGTGGATGCTCTTTATGTTGCCCGTCGCAAGATTGTCGAGCACGACGACCTCATGCCCCGCACGAATGAGCTCGTAGGTCGTGTGACTACCGATATATCCTGCGCCCCCGACTACCAGAACTTTCATGGGATGATCCTTTCTTTTCTTGTGGCAATGCGCTTCATCTGCGATATCGTATATGCAGGAACATCGCCACGAACAACCCTATCCACTATAATAGCAGTCTGCTTAACTCTACCGCAAGGAGAAGCCCGTGCTCTCAACCCAAGAACAGCTTCGGATCATCTCAAGCGGCGATGCACGCATCGTTCCGCTGGAGGCGCTCAAGACCAAACTTGAGCGCGGAGACGTGCTCCGCGTCAAGCTCGGTGTAGACCCAACAGCGCCAGACCTGCATCTGGGTCATGCCGTGCCGCTGCGCAAACTGCGTCAACTACAGGATCTTGGGCATCAGGTCGTGCTCATCATCGGCAACGGCACGGCGCTCGTCGGCGACCCTTCCGGGCGTAACTCGACGCGTCCGCATCTGACCCCTGAGCAGATAGCAGCCAACGCCCAGACCTACGTTGATCAGGCGTTCAAGATACTCGATCCGGATAAGACCGAGCTTGTCTGGAACGGCGACTGGCTTATCCCCCTGGATCTTGAGGGCATCTTGCAGCTCGCCGCCCACTTCACGGTTGCGCGCATTCTTGAACGCGATGATTTCTCGCAGCGCTACAAGGCGCAGCAGCCCATCTCGCTGCACGAGTTTCTCTATCCGGTCATGCAGGCTTACGACTCAGTGCAGGTGCGTGCCGATATAGAGCTTGGCGGCACCGACCAGCTGTTCAACCTCCTGGCTGGGCGCGAGCTTATGGAGAAGCTCGGTATGGAGCCGCAGGTCTGCCTCACCTTGCCGCTGCTTGAGGGCACCGACGGCGTACAGAAGATGTCCAAATCCTATGGCAACTACATCGGCATCACCGACGAGCCAGCGGAGATGTTTGGCAAGGTCATGTCCATTCCGGATGAGCTCATGCCGCGCTATCTCTATCTGGCGTCCACCTGTTCCGTCGATGAGACCGAGCGTATCGTTTTGGGGCTTGCCGACGGCTCGCTGCACCCCAACAAGGTAAAGCGCCAGCTCGCTGCCAACATCGTGACCGCGTATCACAGCGTCGATGCGGCCGTGGGAGCCGAGGAGGCTTTTGACCGCGTGTTCAAGCAGCATGACATCCCTGAGGACATCCCCGAGGTCGCACTCAGTCTTGCGTCAGACGCAGACGCAGACGGTCGTGTCTATGTGGCCGCTGTTCTTGTTGAACTCGGCTTTGCTGCAAGCGCAGGCGAGGCACGTCGGCTCATAGATGGCGGCGGGGTTAAGCTCGCCGGTGAGCCCCTCGCCCCCAAGGAGTACCATGTTGAGCCAACCCGCCTGCAAGGCAAGGTGCTCCAGGTAGGCAAGCGCAAATACGCCCGCCTGGTGTAGGAGGGCGGACACAGGGCGCTTTACTCGGCGCTCACGGAGAAGGAGCAGGTAGCGCAATGCTGTTTGAGAACATCTCATATCTCACACCCGATTTTGAAGTCGCGCACGGTTTTGTGGGCGTGAAGGA
>JAITOC010000057.1 GCA_031290175.1 Coriobacteriales bacterium
CTCTTCCCATACTGCGGTGCGACTTTGTCCCAAAAGGCCGCCTGGTTGGGGAGCGCACGCAAGCGCTGCATCTTCTCCCATTTGGCATTCCAGTCAATCATGGCGCTCTTTCATGTTGTTTCATGTTGAGGTCTTGGAATTGTACCATGCGTGGGCTTCCGGGGAGCAGGAGATGAGACGCAATACAGGGCTCGACTCACGCTTGAGACGAGCCCTGTATTGCGGGGAATTGCTGCTTCCTAGCTCAAGCCCAGAGCCTTTCTGACGCCGATGTAGCTCATCACGGCTCCGGCACCAACAGTCATGCCAGCTCCACAGTACTGGCCACCGGAGATACTGGCGGTGCAGTTACCTACGGCGTACAGATGGGGGATGACCTCATCCTTTGTCGTAAGCACCTGAGCAAACTCATTGGTTCTGAGACCGCCGTTGGTACCGCATGTGCCAGGTACATACAGCGCCGCATAGAAGGGCGCTGTTGCAACAGGTGCAAGCACGGGGTTGGCGAGTTCTGTTGCATAGGGATGATAGGCACCGATGGCGCGGTCGACCTCCTTCTCCCCACGATGGAAGGCGGGGTCGAAGCCTTGTTCCGCGCTTGCGTTGAAGGTTGCGACCTCATCCTCAAGAGCTGCTGCATCGATGCCAAAGTGCTCGGCAATCTGTGCCAGAGAGTCAGCCTTGAAGAGGATGGAGGGCAGATCTTCATTGACCTTTGCTCCGCCAGGCAGGCCACTGACTGCATACTTGCTGTCACAGATGAAGACGGCTGGAGTATTGAGATACGCAAGCGTGCCAGTATCGTAGTTGCCAAACGCCCGGTTGAACACCGCATAAGCGGAGGACTCATTGGCAAAACGACGACCCTGTTTGTTGACGATAATGCTTCCGGCGCCACTGCGGTAGATGCCCCAATCTGGCCACATCATGTTATAGACAGCGGGCGCAGCAGGGTCAAAGACATCGATAAAGCTGGGAAGTCCCCAGTTGGTGTCCATATTGGCCAATTGTGCGCCTATCGCCTGACCCATGGCATGACCGTCGCCCGTGTTGGTCTGAACCGCATTGCTCACGTAGATGGGAATCGATTGGAAGGCGGCAACCATCTCGGGGTTGTGGTCAAAGCCTCCTGTACCCAACACAACGCAGGTGCTCGCCTTGATGTTAAACGCCTTTCCACTACTTTGCGCCTCCACGCCAATGACTGCTCCGGTCTCGTCCTGGACAAGTGCGGTTGCGGGGGTCTCCAGCATAATCTCAACACCAAGACCTGTGAGTTCTTCCTGCAAAGTCAGCCACTCCTGCGCGCCGCCGCCCGCGAAGTCAACCTGACGACCGTGCGAACGATAGCCCTGATATGGCTCATAGTAATCCTTGAATCCGGCACCGGGCGTACCCGATCCCCATTCCCAACCAAAGGTGTCGCGTGTCCACTCGAGCAAGGCGTTTCCGTTATCGATATAGGCCTCCATGGCTTTGATGTTGCCGCGATCAGCAGCGCAGAGCTTCATGTAGGCGAGGGCTTCTTCACGCGTGTCATTCATACCCACCGCCTGACCAGTATAGGACAAGGGGATCCAAAGCGTACCCCCCGAGGTACCCGAGGTGCCACCCCAGATTACGCTCTTCTCGATAACGAGGACATTCTCTGCGCCATTGCCTTTTGCAACCAGTGCGGCATAGGCAGCCGTTCCTGAGCCTACCACCAGTACGTCAACTTCTTTGTCCCAGGCGATGTTTGCGCCCGATGACCCCTGCGGCGCAGCACCGCCCTCAGCGTCCTTGCCGGAGCCTGGTGAACAGGCCGCGAGGATTCCCAGCCCTACGGCTCCAAGTCCAGCAACTGCCGAGCCTCTTAGAAAATCCTTCCTGCTGATAGCACTCTGCTCGCTGTGTAGGTCGCCCATAGCTTCTCCTTTTCTGCTGTTTCTTCCAGTCCTGTGCGCGAAAGACAAGACCGCATGTCAGGCTCACCATAGTGGACTCAGGCGCAGGAGGAAATCCGCTTTTTCTTGGTATCTTTGGCCTGAGCCTTGTCACTACTTTTGGATGATGTCAAAGGGAGCGCGAGACAAGTGGTACACTCTCCACTGCGTTTTACAAAGAGACGGAAGGGCGTTTGTTGGGGAAACCAATTCAGGATACAGCGATCACGCTCTGCGCCTGTGTGGCGTTCATTGCCTGCAGCGTGTGGTTTTACCTCGTAGGCTACAGTTCTTCGTTTGAGGGTTCTGCAAAAATACTCATCCTTGGCATCAGCCCTGAGCGTATGCTGTTCTTTCTCGCGGTGATAACCGCCGGTGTGCTTATGGCCTTGCTACGCCGTCGCGTGCAACGCAACAGCAACCTCATATCCGCCATCGTCTATACCCTGCTGCTCATGGGCACACTCGTCTTCGGTCTCGCTGGTTATCAGGTACTGGTAAACGCAACAGTGCTCGCGTGTATCACCACGGTGCTGATGGGTTTTGGCTATGGGTGGACACTCACGATACTGTGGCTGATGTTGGTTCGTTTTGACAGTCTCTGGCGTATCGCGGTCGTGGTTGTGGGCTCATCGGCTCTGGCTCTCCTGATCCTTGCCGCAATCCATTATTTCACCGACGATGCCGCTCAGGTAATCCTCTCGGTACTCATGGTACTACTGCTCATCGCTTGCATCCTCGTTCTGCAACGTAAGCTTGCTGTATGGGGCGCCTCCAAAGAAAAGATGGTGCAAGCTGCTGCACAGCCGTCGGTGGTACCGGTTGCGCAAGGTGAATACCCGTCCCTCAATAACGAGCAGCGTTATCATTTGTTGCAGCTCATGGCCATGTGCATCATTGTGATTGCCCTGCGCGACACCAACTCTGGTGGTCTTTGGGGAGGCGTGCGTGGAGATTTGCAAATTGTCGATCTCGCCGCATTTGCGCCTACCTTGGCTACCGCAGCCCTGTTCTTGGCCGTAAGCCTTTTTATGTTCCGCTTTCATACCCGCTCTGAGCGTAATCAGCGCCTGCAGTTGCCTTATCTGCTGCTGGTTGCCTTATTCCTTGCGTTGAGTTTGTTGCAGACGAACTTTGGCTCAACGCTCTCCTATACGGTGTTCTCCTCGGCAACCGAGTACATCAGTCTGGCGATATTCAGTTTTACCATTGCCAGCACGGCGCGCAGGCTGCCCTATCCGCCCTTGCTCACAATAGGCGCTGCGGTTGCATTCAACCATTTGATTGCACTCGTCTGGATGGTCTTCTTTGAAGACATCGGCCTGATGGCAAGCTTCGTGTTTTCCTGCCTCTGCTATCTGCTGGTTCTGCTCATGGCCTTCATGGGCTGGAAGGGCATCATTAAAGGGGCGAATACCACATCGGAGAGCAACGACATCTATGCCTCTCTGCTGCACCGCTGTAAAGAGCTTGCAGACGATAAGGGGCTCACCCAACGCGAGACCGAGGTTCTGATCCTCCTTGCACAGGGTCGCAGCATGCCCTTTATACAAAGCGAGCTCCATCTCTCAGAAGGCACCGTGAAGACCCACGTGAAACATATCTACGCCAAGCTCGACATCCACACAAAGCAGGAACTGCTCGATTTTATGGGCGCTCCTCTGCGCCAGGCGTAAGCAATCAGGCAATACGAACAGCAGCTCTCAGTGTGCGTGATACCTGATGTACGGCGTGGGCAGGTAGCTGGTATCGCCATCGTAGTAATTGCTTGCATAGAGAAAGCTGGCTCCCTTGCAGGTAGCAGTCTTTCTTGAGGATGATGGGGTTTTCCACGGCTACAGCCATGCGTGGCACCCGCGCTCATAGAGTTTGACGCAAAAACCCCTCGCGGGTTCGAATCCACGAGGAGTTGATGTTGTTGGTAGCCCGTACGGGATTCGACAATCGCTCGCTTCGCTCACGCTTGTAGACCTCACTCGCTTCGCTCGCTCGGACGTTTTTGCTAAAACGTGCCGCGGGCACGTTTCTTAACGCAAAAACCCCTCGCGGGTTCGAATCCACGAGGGGTTGATGTTGTTGGTAGCCCGTACGGGATTCGAACCCGTGAATCTCCGCCTTGAGAGGGCGGTGTCCTAGGCCGCTAGACGAACGGGCCATGCCTAGTGCGCAGATTTCGCGCGACGCTCAAATAACTTTCCTTGCTGCCTCATCCTGGCTGAAGTGAAAGAAGCGAGCAGCTCCTTCCCGGCTTCTGGCTGGGATGGAAGGAGTTGAACCCTCACTGACGGAACCAGAATCCGCTGTCCTACCATTAGACGACATCCCAGTGACAAGCTTTCGCGATGCCCTGTTTGAGCGCAAACCGTAATGTTACCGAACCTGAGCCTCAAGTGCAATACAAAGCTTGCAGGCGATTTGATGATTCGGTCGATTTGACGCCATTTTGACACTTTTTGTCAAAATGACTCGAGGAAAAGATCGAGTGAGTCTCCATAAGAGATGTCGTTGACCCGGGAGGTCGCGAACACGCTGGCCGCCAACAGGACAAGGGACGCAAACACAACAATCACCAAAGCACGGAGCGCCGATCCGACGATGAGTCTGATTCGTGTGGGAAGACTCCGTTTTGGAGCGCGTGGAAACTCATGGTAAATATGTATCTGCTTGCCTGAGGCCATGGTCACAATCTGGTTCTCATCAGAAAATGTGCCCAGCACGAGAGGAGCTGGCGATCTCTCTCTTCCCATTGAGTCATGTTCGGGGTCACTCTGCTGTAGTATCCGGTCAGCCTCAAGCCCAAGCGCCTCGCTCTTGAGCTCCTCGTTCTGCAGGCTGAGCTCAAGTAGTTCAGTTATGCGTTCGGCAAGTTCCTGCTCAAGGGTGAACTTCTCCTCAAGCGCACGCTCAAGTTCTGCACCGAGATTCTCCGTTGTTCCACTTACTTTTTCAAGGTCGTCGATCAGCTCTTCGCGGCTTAATGCGTCGAGCTTGACACGTTCACGGGTGTTCTCCAGCACGGCGCGGAGCAGTTCGTTGTCTTCCTTCTGTGTTTTCAGGGATTCCGAGAGGTCGCGCAGCAGTTCATCCCGCTGCTCGATCTTCACGTTCAGATCGAGCAGGTTTTCATCGCGATGATGTATCTCTTCTTGAAGCCTGGCTGCTTCTGCCAGCGCGGTCGAATAAGCTGTCGATGACTCGACCGCGCTTTCTGCTTGCGTTTCAATCGCAGGGGCATCATCCTGTGCTTCAGCTTCGTTGTCTGCGGCATGCTCGACGCCCTGAAAGCCATGGTCATCGAGAAACTCCTTGGCGGCAAAGATGTCATCAGCGCATGCCAACTCCCTACCCAGACCAACATGGCGTTTGTCCGGATAGATGAGAACATTTCCCACACGGTACGTGTTTGAAGCGCCTTCGGGGAGCAGCAGATCCTGCGCAGTAATCTCGTAGAGATACAGATCCTTGTATCTACCGCGCCCGATCAAGGTAGCTCTGCTTATCTCTGCTCAGTTGAGTGAGAGCTCACGAAAGTCCGAGGTATTGATCAAGAGCCTCGCGGATCATATCTGAAGAACTTGTTGGATGGATACCGTGGATCTTGTTGTAGGCAGACTTCTCGAGCAGCAGCACGTATTGATCTGCGTAGATGTAGAATCCCTTGTACACTGTTGGGCGCTCAACACCCTTTTCATTCTTTAGCGCTTTCGTGAGTGCTGATTCGTTCGTCGGTTTTGCAGTTGCTTTTGCCATATGCGCAACCCCCTTCATAAATAATTGAACTTTTTTCCTAAAACCTATTGACAACCGAGTACTGCTCTATGCTAGCATAATAAAGCATCAGGGGGAATACTTTTTTTGTAGATATTTTATGAAAATGTATGGAGGGATGATGAATGAGACCAAAAAAGGTCGTTTTTCGGCACCGGTTACAGCTATCTGATGCAAGGGTACATCTTTGTGAGCGCTTCTTCTTGTCATTCATTTTGACTTTTGCATCGGTGCTCTTCTGCTCCATGGTCTCAGTGTTCAGTGGTTTGATCCCCTGGGAAGTTCAGGTTGCCTACGGGTTGGACAAGATAGACAGGGAGTATACCTACGATGCCGCAGGAGCCCCTCCGCAAGTAGAGCAGATGGTCACCGATGAGGCCGGAAGCCACTACAAGCTCGTAGCCACCAGCGAGCCGATTCCCGCAGATGGCTTTATCCACGAGATGGTCTTCACTTTTACGCAGATACGAGCCATTACTGCTGAACAACAAGCACAGGGGGAGGCTGCGCTGCGTGCCCAATTTGAACCCCGAGTGCTTATTGACGAAGACGATTATCGGGGTTCCATTCCGTTTGTCTCGCTCAATTCGGAGCCGTTTTGGCGCTCGGTTGAACGGGTGGTTGATAGGCAGTCCACCTACAAGGGTCTCCCCAGCGAGGACATCATACAGTTGCCCGAATATGCCGATTTTCTCGTCACAAGCGACGAATCCGTGGATGCAAGCACGACAAAGAGCTTACGACGTGCTGGCGTTGTCTGGAAAACAACGGGCTATGCGGAGGATGGGCGGCCAAACGAGTTTGCCGCAACCGTCACCTATCGAGGTGTCGAGCGCGATCTGGTTGCCGATTATTATCTGGTCACCGCTCACTATGAAGGCGTCGTACCCGCGCGCGCCCAGATGGTGACCATTGTTGCAACCTATGAATTGCAGGTCGAGCCAGAGGTTGTGCGCGCCGCAGCGGTTCCGCCGCGTGAGTCGGCCAGCCTGCCCGCTGTCAATATCCCCCTTGATGCTCCTGCGGCTCCCTTCCCCTGGTTTATGCTCGGTCTTGCAGCCATGGTGAGTCTGCTTGGTCTGCTCATCTTGCTCTACTTTCTCCTGCGCAACAACGCCCAGCTCATTGAGACCTCTGTGGAGGGGCCAAGTCGCGTGTTGTTGCGCAAGCGTCTGAGGCTGAACGACGGTGAGGCACTCTTTCCGATTCCCGCTGAACTTGAGCTCTTTGCTGCGGGTACTGCGCACAGGATTGTTCTGAGCGAGCGCCTTGCAAAGCGCGAAGGGATGCTGGTCGTGCACTGGGGTGACCTGCGGCTTTTGCTAACGCGTCTGTCGCGTGAGGTGGATTTGGCAGAGGATTTGGTCAGTGCCGCAACACCAGAGGTGTTGTCTGAAGGGGGGTTGACCAAAGATGCATGACGAGAAGACAAACCCCGAAGACAAGCAGGAGCTCGAAGACAAGGCCGACCGCAGAGGAGTGATTATTGGCCTTGCGCTAGTGGTTGTCTTCTTCATTGCGCTCATCTTGCTGTTTGCTTGTTCGCATTCGGTGGATTCTGTGTACACAGACGATACCAAGACGCTGCCCTCTTCCGGGAAGCCAACAGAGGCTGGAGCCGAAAGGGACGTTAAGGCACCCGACAAGGCAACGGATGCGGATAAGGATGACGGGGACGGGAGGGGTGCAGACTCAGCTGGCGGCGAAGACACGCCTGCATTCGGTGATGAAAGCTCAAGCGGTGGGAGTGGCTCCGGGGGAACGGGGTCTGGCTCAGGAAGCGCGGGGAGCGGGAGCCCGGGGAGCGGGAGCACGGGCAGCAGCGGTTCTGGCAGCACGGGGGGCTCCGGTGGAGGAGGGACTGCGCCGGGTGGCAGCGGTTCCGGTGGCACGGGTGGCTCGGGCGGGGGAGGAGCAACGACGCCAACAGATCCCAATGCCGGAAAGACCTGGCACCCCGCATGGGACGAGAGCGTGTGGGTTGTAGATGTTCCGGGGCACAATAACGAGGTCTACCATCAGGAGGAGGGACACTATGCTGCTGTGTGCAATACCTGTGGCGCAGAGCTCGGTCCCGGGTTGGCGGGTCAGCACTTGTTGGGCACAGGGCACGATAGTTACAGAAGCAATATATGGTTTACAGATGTCCCTGCGTGGATCGAGTCTGTCTGGGTACCTGAAGTAGGGCATTGGACAACGATACACCATCCGGGTTATTGGCAATAGGGAGGAGAAGTAGAAATGACACACAAAACAACACACACTGCGTCTGTGGGAGCTACGCTTCGGCGTTGCCTGCCGGCACTGTTTCTCGTAGCGGCTCTTGTGCTCTGTGGTTTGCAGGCTTCCCTCGCCTTTGCAGAAGACGAGATGGAGGAGGCTGTTTCTGGCACATCGGTTACGGCTGAAGAGGATGCAGGGGAAGATGACGCTCCTGCCGTCAAGCAGTATTCACCCCCTCTAACGCCCGGGCCTCCTCCGGTTGCAAGCATTCCACTGGGCAGCGGTGGCTTCGGTCTATTTGATGTAGCACCCTTCACTCCTCCCGCCACCTTGACCGGCACGTTTGAGGTGACCTACGCCTATGATACAAACGAGCCAAACAGCCCCGTGCGCAGCGATGACCACTTTGAGGGTAACCTGGCTATTGTGGAAGGGGACTTCACGGTAGATCGCTACGGTGCCTGGACACCGAACAATCCTTACAGCAACAGGGCAGCTGTGTGTTTGGATGGCTATGACCCCAATCGCCCCTATTACAACACCAGTTGGCCGGTCGGTACGCGTGCGGAGCATGTCGTACTGACCTTTCTGAACTACGACACAACGACAAAACTTGTCTGGTACTACGCTCAGCTCTCGATGAACGCACCTCAATATCAGCGCCTTGGCATGTATGTGGCACTGAGCTGGGGCGGTGCGATTGAGTTGCAGAAACTCAGTGCAAGTCCAGCGATGACCGACGGTAATGCCTGCTACTCACTTGCAGGTGCCACCTATGGATTGTATGAGTCTCAGCTAGACGCCGCAAACGATACCAAGCGTATCCATACCTTTACCACGAACAGCAGCGGTTATGGAGGCAAGGCAGAAGACCTCTGGTTTAGCACCTACTACATCAAGGAGTTGACCGCTTCTCCCGGATACGAGCTCGACGGGCGCATCTACGCGGTTGCGCTCAATACCGCGCTGGTCAAGCAGGAGGTTCTGGAAATACCCAAGGCCGACCCAGTGATCATGGTCGTACAAAAGCTCGACACTGAGACCGGTGAGGCCTACGGCAAGGATGACCCCTCAGGTGCTTCTTTGGCAGGGGCAGAGTTCACCATCCGCTATTGGGCTGGCTACTACGATACGGTGGAGGATGCTGAGGAATCTGGAGCGCCGACGAGAACATGGGTTTTGGTGACGGAGTCCAGCGGGCAGACCGCAATGATACCTCGGCTGCTTGTTTCTGGAGATCCCTTCTATTATGGTCTCGACGGCAACCCCACCCTCCCCCTCGGCACCGTCATCATCCAGGAGACAAAGGCACCCCCTGCCTACCTCTTGCCCACCACCACACCCACGCTTGCCAACAAGGGCATCCAGCACATCAAGGAAGACCCCCTCGGTAAAGTTATCGAACTCAACCCGCTCCTCGTACCTGAGACTCCCCGCAAGCTCATCGTTGCCAAGCGTGACCGCGACACGCAGGCACTCCTGCCCGGTGCCACCTTTGCCCTCTATAAGGAGAGCGCCAAGGGGGCAGGTGACTGGAAGCTCATCGCCACCAAGACAACCGATGCAACAGGAACCATCAGCTACGCTCCCATTGCGGCGGGTTCGTACAAGGCGGTAGAGACCGCAGCGCCTGCGGGCTACCTCCTTCCCTCTCAAAACGGTGGTAGCAATGAGCAGGCCTTCGTGATCAGGGAAAGCGACACCAAGCAGACCGTCGAGCTCACCTTCAACGACGCAGAGATTACCGGGGCAATCGAGCTGCGGAAGCAAAGCGAGAATCCAGCTTTGACTAACGGCAATGCCAGCTATTCCCTTGCGGGTGCCACCTATGGACTTTATGGGTCGGAGACAAACGCAAAGGCGGACAAGAACCGTCTGCACACGTTTACAACCAACGCAAGCGGCTACGGTGGCAAGGCGGTCGATCTGAAATACAGAACCTACTACATCAAGGAGCTAAAAGCCTCTCCTGGATACACACTCGATGAGAAAATCTACACCGTGAAGCTCAATACTGCGCTGACCACGCAGGAGGTTTTAGAAGTGCCCAAGGGAACCCCGGTGAGCATGCTTGTGCAAAAGCTCGATAGCGAGACTGGCCAGACCTACGGCAAAGACGACCCGACCGGGGCTGCCCTGGCAGGGGCAGAGTTCACCGTCCGCTATTGGGATGGCTACTACGATACGGTAGAAGAGGCTGAGGCCTCTGGTGTACCGACGAGGGTCTGGGTGTTAAAGACGGGCGTCGATGGAAAGGCCTCGATGGGCTCTCCTTGGCTCGTTTCAGGAGACGCCTTTTACTACGATACCAGCGGCTCCCTGATCCTGCCTCTCGGTACGGTTGTCATCCAGGAGACAAAGGCACCACTTGCCTATCTCTTGCCCACCACCACACCAACGCTTGTCAACAAGGGCATCCAGCACATCAAAGAGAACGCGCTTGGTACCGTCGTTGCATTCAACTCGCTTAAGGTACCCGAGACCCCGCGTAAACTCATCGTTGCCAAGCGCGATAGCGAGACACAGGAGCTTCTGCCCGGCGCAACCTTCAAGCTTTACAGGGAGAGCGCCAAGGGTGCAGGCGACTGGAAGCTCATCACCACCAAGACGACCGATGCAGCGGGAACCATCACCTATTCGCCCATTGCAGCAGGATCTTACAAAGTGGTCGAGACTGTGGCGCCTGCGGGCTATCTTCTTCCTTCCCAATGCGGCTACAGCGACGAGCAGGCCTTCGAGATAAAGGAAAGCGACACCGCGCAGATCGTCAAGCTCACCTTTGAGGACACAGCAGGCACCATAATCGTGAACAAAGTCGACAGCGATACCGCAGAACCTGTGGATAACACAGAGTTCACGCTCTACTCCTATCCCGTGACTCTTGCCAATGGACTTATCACAACCGATGTCTCCATCATCACCTCCGACGACCCCGCCTGGGCAGAGGTGGATACCAAGGTCACAGACGCACAGGGCAAGTTGGTTTTTGAAACCCTGCCCTTTGGGTACTACAAGATCGTCGAAACCCGCTCGAATCCCCTCTACGCAACCAATGAGGAGAGCGGGGGCACAGACCACTTTATCGTGCTCGACAAGAACACGACATCCGAGGTTCAGCTCTTTGAGGACGATCTCATACAGCTGTCCTGCGAGATATTCAAAGACACTATCAACGTCACGAGCGCAGCATTCCGAAGTGGCGAGGACGACTCGCTCGGCATTGATAACACGAATGCCGAGATGTTCCACTACGATCTTGACTTCCGTTCGACCTCCAGCGTGCGTGCCGACGAGTTCACGGTTATCGATTACATGGAAAGCGCCGCCGCTGGTCAGGTCACGCTCGTCGAGTTGTTCACGCCGGTTACCTGGGGCGATACGGACGGATCTTTCAATCTCTGGTATCAGACGAACCTGACAGATGCGGGCACAATGTATTCACATGCGAATGCCATGAGTATCGACTCAACAGACGCCGACATTCCTGAGAAGGCACAGCAATGGTCGTCTCGCGGCTGGAGGCTCTGGGCGGCCGGTTTGCCCACCACAGCCACAACTCATTTGTTGGTCGCCGATCTCGGACTCTCGCCCAATGAATACGTGACGGCAGTCCGGTTTGAGTTTGGCAGCGTTGAGGCGGGGTTCACGACACGGGCAGCTGTCATCAACGGGCTGCAAACGGCCAAGGAGTTCAAAGATACCTCTGTGGATTGGACGAACCCGAAGATCACGGATGATGGTGCTGACAGAACAGACGAGGTGGACGCAGGCAATCCAAGGAGCGTTACCGTCCAAGGTGTGGCAAGTGCTTCATGCGCCCCCTCTGCCTCCGAGCTCAGACCCGCCACCTACCTCGTAACCTGCCCCGACGAGCTCATACCGCCGGCGGTGCTCACGAGCTCAGCACAAGCATTCATCGCACGCAACAGCGTCTTGACTGACGAGGATCTTGATTCTGTGAACACGCAGGTCATCGGAAGTTTCATGCCACTGACCTTCTCTGATCCGCCGACCGATACCTCTACTCTGAAGAACTACGGCCAATCGGGCTCTGGCAAGCGCCTGCCCGACATGGGCGACTCTACCTTAGGCACGCTTGCTCTTGCAGGAGCTCTGTTTGCCCTGGGTCTCGCCTTCATCGCACAACGCCGACTTGATAAATCAGCAAACAGGAGAACGACGCAATCCCAAGGGGAGGCCGCATAATGAATCTGGCAGCAGAAAGGCTCGTGCAGAGCATACAGGAAACCACCGAGGTGCCGACCTTCATCGTGGCACCTTCAAAATCCGGGCGTTCCGCCCTTGCGCTCGCCTATGCCCGTGCCCATTGTGGCGTCGAAGAGGCGTGTTGGCTTGATGGCACTTCCGAGGCTTTTAGAGAGGCGCTCGATAAGGGTCTGCTTGAAGTGTTCCTCAGCTCTGAGGCTCCCGAGTATGCTGTATGCAGACTTATCGTCATTGACGATTTACCGGGGCTCGACGATGGAGCTGCCCAGCGTTTCTCGGACGGGATCGACCGTCTGGTTGAACGAGGCAAACAAATAATCGTCATCTGTTCGCCTGAAAACGATGCGTTTGCAAGCCTTCAATCTGATCGTCACCTCATCGATGTGCGAGCGCTCTGCTCGATCTTCAGGCACGATGAAATGCGCACACTTGCCTTTCTGCAAGCATTTTTTGCCTCGGATCTACCGCTTGAGTTCAAATCGACTGCAAGCCTCATGATACTGATGCGCACGGGCGTTGCCGATGAGTTGCGCGCCCTGGGGTATCACATTGCATCCGACACCCCCCTGCTCCTCAGTGCGTCTTGTCCCCTTATCGACTTCGATAGCTCTAGCGGCTACTTTGATGCCCGTGCATGCTTGCTCAAAGGGCTTGACCAGCAGCTCTTCGCCAGTGTTTGTGCTGCTGCGCGCGAAGGAGAGTGTGTCGTACAAAGCGAGAAGGAGCGAGCTTTTGAGCGGCTGTCAGGGCTTGCCATGCATCTGTTTGGGCGCGACGAGCGACAGGAGAGCATGGAGGTACTCGAACTTGCGGGCAGGATACTTGCCTTCGATGAGCTCGGATCAGCCCAGCTCACAAGCCTTCCGAAGGAAGGGAAGCCCAACGAATCTGATCTCATCCGTCCATCCGCTACTGCTTTGGACTTTACCCACGCGCCCGGCACTGTCTCCAACCTCATCTGTTCACTCGACAGCATATCCGGTGAGGAGCTTCCCTCTCTCGATGTTCCAAAAACCCCCAAGGGGCGCACGAGTGTTTCAGAGCAGCGTGATTGTGCGGTGGAGCCGCTCGTGGTTCGCTTGTTCGGTGGCATGGAGATTATACTCAACGGTGTGCGCATCGAAGCGTCACTCCTGAGAAGAAGCAAGGTCAAACTACTCTTTATCCACCTTGTCCTGAGCCTGGGTAAGGGCGTCTCGCGCGATACGCTTATCGAACGCCTTTGGCCGAACAAAGACCGTGTCCATGCGCGCGACAACTTCTATGTCACCTGGTCACGCCTGTGTCGGGTGCTTGCAGGCTCGGAAAGCAGTTGCCCCTATCTTTCCAACAACAATCAGATATGTCGCATTGATGATCGCTATGTCTCACTGGATATCCTTGAGTTCGATGAGCTCTCCAAGGCGGTGCTCTTTGGCAGAGGACCCCTCGATGAGCAGCTTGATGCTATCTTCCGGCTCGACCAGCTCTATCGAGGAGACATCCTCGCCGGCCTGCAGCTCGATTCTCATATTCGCAGCAATCAGCAGCGCTACCGGAGCCTTCTGGTTGACGTTATGCTCAAGGCGGCGCAGACCTTCTCTGAGATGGGCAATGGCGACAATGCGTTATGGTTCGCGCGCAAAGCCTATGAGACCGATGCGACGCGCGAGGACGTGTACCGCATCCTCATGGACATGCAGGATCGCGCGGGGCAGCGCACCTCAGCCTTGCGCACGTACTTTGACTGCAAGCGCTATCTCAATGAAGAACTCGGCATCATCCCCTCACAGCGCACAACAGCGCTCTATCAGGAACTCATCCTCGATCGGAGGTGAGCTTTCGGGGCGTCCGGTCTGCACCCGCATATCGTTGATTGCCGGTTGTGAAGACCGTGCAACCGGACGCAACCCGAATTGCCGCGAAGCTAACTCTCTCGGGACTTGTGCTGTGGTAGAGTTATCATCGTACGCGTACGGCACGTACAGATGATAGTTTCGACCAAAGAAGGCATGTTATATGAGTTTTTTCTCAAAACTCCTCTCTATGGGTGAGGGCAAGCAGCTTAAAAGCTTTGAAGAGATCGTTGGACGTATCAACGAGATCGAACCGAGCATACAAAAACTTGATGATGAGGCACTGGTTGCTCAGACAACGGTCTTTCGCGAGCGGCTCGAGAACGGCGCTGGTCTTGACGATCTGCTGGTTGAGGCCTTCGCCACCGTGCGCGAGGCTTCGATGCGAACCCTTGGGATGCGTCATTTTGACGTGCAGCTCATCGGTGCTATGGCGCTCGATGCGGGTCAGATTGCCGAGATGAAAACCGGTGAAGGCAAGACCCTCGTGTCCACGCTCGCGGGCTATCTGAATGCGCTTCCTGCGCGTGGCGTGCACGTGGTTACTGTCAATGACTACCTGGCAAAGCGCGACTCCGACTGGATGGGGCGCATCTATCGCTTCCTTGGTATGGATGTCGGCTTGATCCAAAACGGCATGAAGATTGCGGGCAAGATCCCGGCGTATCGGGCTGATGTGACCTACGGTACGAATGCTGAGTTCGGCTTTGACTATCTGCGTGACAACATGGTCACCCGGGCGGATGATCGCGTCCAGCGCGGTCACGCATTCGCCATCGTCGACGAGGTTGACTCCATCCTCATCGACGAGGCGCGAACACCGCTCATCATCTCCGGAGCGGGAACCCGAGCCGCCGATACCTACAACAAGTTCGCCCGTGCGGTGCCCAACCTGCGCGATAGCATAGATTTTGAGATGGAAGAGGCAAAGCACACAATCTTCTCAACCGACGCCGGTCTCCATAAGATGGAGGTGCTACTCGGCATCGAGGACATCTATGCGGATCCTTCGGGCATGCTCGTCAATCACCTCCAGCAGGCACTTCGTGCGCAGTTCCTTTTCAAGAAGGACGTGGATTACGTCGTCGTGGATGGCGAGGTGAAGATTGTTGACGAGTTCACCGGCCGCATCATGGAAGGGCGTCGTTACTCTGAAGGCCTGCATCAGGCACTCGAGGCAAAGGAGCGCGTGCTTATCCGTGAAGAGAACCAGACGCTTGCGACCATAACGCTCCAGAATTACTTTCGTTTGTATGAGAAACTCTCCGGTATGACGGGTACCGCCATGACGGAAGACAGTGAGTTTCGTCAGATATACAAGTTGCCGGTCATGGCGATTCCTTCTAACAGGCCCGTGATCCGTGATGACAGGAACGATCTCATCTACCGTACGGTTGAGGCAAAGTTCAACGCCGTTGCCGACGACGTGGCAGAGCGCCACGAAGCAGGGCAACCCTCGCTCGTCGGTACGGTCTCCATCGAGAACTCGGAGCGGCTTTCACGCCTGCTCGACAAGCGTGGCATCCCGCATGAGGTTTTGAATGCCAAGCATCATGAGCGTGAGGCACATATCGTCGCGCAGGCAGGACGTGCGGGAGCCGTCACCATTGCGACCAACATGGCCGGTCGTGGTACCGACATCCTGCTCGGTGGAAACCCTGAGTTCCTTGTCGATGAACTGCTGGTAAACAAGGGCATCGTACTGGAAGAAGCCACAGATGTGGAGCGCGAGATGGCGCTTACACAGGCCGTCGGTATCTGTAAGGCAGAGCATGAGGTCGTTGTCTCAGCGGGAGGGCTTGCGGTCATCGGCACCGAGCGACATGAGGCGCGTCGTATCGATAATCAGCTGCGTGGTCGCGCTGGTCGTCAGGGAGACCCAGGCTCCACACAGTTCTACCTGTCGCTTAAAGACGATTTGATGCGCCTCTTTGGCGGTGACCGGATGGATCGTATCGGCTCGATTATGGAGCGTACCGACTTGCCGGAGGATGTGCCTATCGACTCGGGTATGGTATCGAAGGCGATAGAGGGGGCGCAGCGCCAGGTCGAGTCGATGCATTTTGATTCGCGTAAACACGTCCTCGAATACGACGATGTCATGAATCGCCAGCGTTCCGCCATCTACCAGGAGCGCAACGCCATCCTCGATGGGAAGGACATCCATCAACGTGCGCTTGACATCATGCAGGACACTGTGGAGAAGGCGGCAGCGGAGTTTGCCAACACTGTCGCCGACGATTGGGATTTCGAGGGCATGCAGCTGTGGCTGAATGAGCTCACGGGCAGGGATGACTATCCTGTGAGAAACATCAAGCACAAAGACGACGCCAACGTGCTCGCCGAGAAGCTGTTTGAGCACCTCGATGGCATCCTCGCCGAGAAGGAGGAAACCCTTGGTGCAGAGCGTCTCCGCAAGCTTGAGATGCAGGTTATGCTGCGAATCATGGACACGCGTTGGATGAACCATCTGCAGGAGATGGACTATCTCAAGGCAGGCATCGGCCTGCGTGCCTTTGGCCAGCGCGATCCGCTCACTGAGTACAAGAGCGAGGCACACCTTGCCTTCGGTGAATTGCGTGACTCGATGTTTGAGGATTACCTGCGCACCGTCCTGCGTATCCAGATAGTCATTCAGGATGAGCCGCCCGCCCAACTTGAGCAGGCAAAATACTCCGGCCCATCAGAGAATGTCCCTTCGCTGATGGGGGAGGCGCGGGCTCAGGCGGCACAACAGGCTGCAGCCAGAGGCGGTGCCGTCCCTGCGGGAACCCAACCTGCGGTTCGCAAGACAGCAACCATCATGAAAGACAAGGATGACCCCTTTGCCACCGTTGGGCGCAATGACCTCTGCCCCTGCGGGTCGGGCAAGAAGTACAAGAAATGCCATGGCCTTACGGCCGAGTGAAAGCTATTACAAAACGGCAATCAGCCAGGGCTTTACAGAGTGCGGGGATCGGGTTCCCGCTCTACACCGATGAGGATGATGATGGAAGATCTGCGTGATGCGATAGAACGACTCGATACCCGCCTAGTGGAGGCTGAGCAGTATCTCCACCTCGTGGACAGGCGCACACAGCTTGCTGAACTGGAAAAGACCTTCTCGGAACCCAATTTCTGGGATGACCAGCAACGCGCCAGTAAACTTTCGAAGCAGGCGTCGGACATACGTTCAGATATCACCTCTTATGAGGAGGCAGCCGCGCTGCTTGAGGATGCGCGCGTTGCCAATGAACTTGCGCTCTCCGAGGAGGACGAATCCTTTGCCGTTGAGGCCGAGCAGGCCATCGCCCAGCTCACGCATCGTATCGATACGCTCGAGCTCGCGTCCTGGTTCTCTGGGGAGTTCGATGCCGGCGATGCCATCGTCAGCGTGAATCCTGGCCAAGGAGGGCTTGAGGCGCAGGATTGGGCGGACATGCTCTTCAAGATGTATACGCGGTATTCTCAGCGTAACGGCTGGAAAGTCGAGGTGCTTGATGCGCCGAGCGGCGAGGTCATCGGCATCGACCACGCCACCTTTATCGTGAGCGGACATAATGCCTACGGCATGCTTAGAGCCGAGCAGGGCGTGCACCGCCTCGTGCGCATCTCGCCAACCGACGTGAAGCAGCGCCGTCAGACCACCTTTGCCGGGGTGGAGGTGCTGCCCGTGCTGCCCGATGATATCGAGGTCGAGATCAAGGACGCAGACCTGCGCATCGACGTCTATCGTTCGAGCGGACCGGGGGGGCAGAGCGTTAACACGACCGACTCTGCGGTGCGCATCACCCACCTGCCAACAAACACCGTCGTCACCTGTCAGAATGAGAAGTCACAGCTGCAAAACAAAGAAGCAGCGATGAAGATCCTCCGTGCACGTCTCTACGAGATAGAACAGGCAAAGCGCGAAGCAGAACTTGAGGAGCTGCGCGGCCCTCGTGCTGAAGCCTCATGGGGAAACCAGATCCGCAACTACGTTCTCTATCCGTATCAACTGGTAAAAGATGTGCGTACGGGGGTCGAGACGGGCAATGTCGATACGGTGCTCGATGGTGACCTTGATCAATTCATCGTGGCATTTCTGAGACAACAAGCGACGAAGAGGTGACAGCATGAGAGATTCGTGCAACTTTGAAGCGGTGCAGGCAAAGGTAGCTGCGCTTCGCACAGACATCGTGCGGATGATCACCGCAGCGGGCAGCGGGCATCCTGGGGGTTCGCTTTCTGCCGTCGAGATCATGGCGACCCTCTACTTTGGGGGCGTGCTCAACTACGATGCGGAAAACCCGAAGGCGGAGGCGCGCGACCGCTTTATCCTGAGCAAAGGTCATGCCGCTCCGGTGCTGTATGCCACGCTCGCCAATGCCGGGTATTTCCCGCGCGAGGAGCTGACCACGCTTCGCGCGTTTGGGTCACGCCTTCAGGGGCATCCTGACAGCCTGAAGCTCCCCGGTGTCGAGGTTTCCACGGGCTCCCTCGGTCAGGGGCTCTCCATCTCATCCGGTCTCGCCTATGCTCTCGCATTCCCTGCGAGCGCACAAAGCCCGACCGTATTCACCCTCCTTGGCGATGGCGAACTGCAGGAGGGTCAGGTCTGGGAGGCAGCTATGTTCGCGGCTCACTATCGCCTGAGCAACCTTGTGGCCATCATCGACAACAATGAGCTCCAGATTGATGGAGCAGTCTCCGAGGTCATGGACGTGAGGGATATCTCCGCGAAGCTCAGTTCGTTTGGGTGGTATGTCCTTGAGGCCGACGGCCACGATGTGAGGGCGCTTTACAAAGAGCTGACCACGGCAAAGGCTCACAAAGAAGGCCCTGCTGTCGTTGTCGCTCACACGGTTAAAGGCAAAGGCGTCAGCTTCATGGAAAACCAATGCGGCTGGCACGGCAAGGCTCCCAATGCCGAGCAGTGCGCCGCAGCCCTGGACGAGTTGTGCGCGCCGGGCGAGGCGGCGCTCTCAGTATCAGACAGGCCCGCTGACCGGGAGGTGGTGTGAGGATGAGCGAGAAGAAAGCAACCCGCGCTGCCTTTGGCGAGACCTTGGTCGAGCTTTTGTATGAGGGCGTGGATGTCTATGCGGTCGATGCCGACCTCTCTGGCTCTACGACGACGGCCAAACTGGCTGCGGTTGCACCTGAGCGGCACCTCAACGTGGGTATTGCTGAGCAGAATATGATTGACGTTGCCGCCGGTCTCTCTCTTGCGGGCAAGACTGTGTTTACGGGGTCGTTTGCCGTGTTTGGCACCGGACGTGTCTATGATCAGATCCGCAATACCGTGTGCTACACGAAGCTCAACGTGAAAATAACGCCGACCCACGCCGGAATCAGCGTCGGCTCCGATGGCGGCAGCCATCAAATGATCGAGGATATAGCGCTCATGCGGGCGCTGCCCAACATGCGCGTCCTCGTGCCGGCGGATTTCAACTCCACCAAGGCGGCGCTTCGCATCGCAGCCGCTACGCCGGGGCCCTTCTACGTGCGCATGGGTCGCGCGAACGTGCCCAGTTTGTATCCGGACACCGGGGGCTTCGAGCTCGGTCGGGCGCGCATCCTCCGCGAGGGCTGTGACGTGACCATCGTGGCGTGCGGGGTCGAGGTCTATCTTGCGCTTGAGGCTGCTGAGCTTCTTGCTGCCGAGGGCATCCAGGCCGAGGTCATCGACGCCTTCTCTCTCAAGCCACTTGACGCTGCAACCATCCTCGCTTCGGCGCGGAAAACCGGGTTTGTCGTCACTGCAGAAGAACACTCGGTCATCGGTGGCCTTGGCGAGGCGACCGCCGCGCTTCTTGCGGAGAACCCCGGGGTTGCCGTAAAGCCACTGAGGCGCATAGGCGTTCAGGATCGGTTTGGAACCTCGGGCGAATTCGAGGAGTTGTTCAGGGAATACGGGCTTGACGCTCAGGCCATCCATGATGTTGTGGTAGAATAGAAGCGTCATATGCTCTACAGCGCCTGGAGTTGCGTGTTTAGCGAGACACTACCCTGGGATACAAGACTCCAGCAGAAAATGATCACTAAACGAACGGAGAGATAGTGACAGACGAGAATCAGGCGTGGGTTTCAGCAAACCCGCCACAGACCTCGCAACCGGAGCCGATAGCAGCACCGTCAGGCACAAACTCACAGACCACAATCCAGCAGGCGAAAGCGGAAGCTGATTTGCGCGCCCAGTACCTCGTGGATGAGTTGATTGCCCAAAGCACGACGCTCGGTTCGCCGATACCCGAGGTAAAGATCACAACACCAGCTTCGCAGGAGGCGGCGGTTGTGTCTCCGGCAAGCGTTGCACCCCCCCCAGCAGCTCCACCCGCGCAAACTGAGCCGGTAGCCGTCCGGGTCGAGGCGCCTGCTCCCGCATCCGCATCTGCTCCCGTCGCGAGCACGACAGCATCAATGCCTGCACCCGTCGCTTTCGCGGAGACTTCAGCGGTGCCTGCACCGGCATCGGGAAGCGCTTTAGCAACAACTCTGCCTGAGACTACGGTTGCACCCGCAGCGGAGCAGGGTTCAACCATGTCTATCCCTGAGGTGGCTCCTGTTGAACCTGTCACACCGGTCTATGATGGAACGGTGTCCGCAGGAAGATTGGGCACACAGAGACCCCGCTCACAGAGTGGCAGACCCGTCATCGTCTTCGACCACCTCACCAAAGCGTACCCCACGCAGCCGAATAAACCGGCGCTGTCCGGTGTGACGCTTGAGGTCTTTCCAGGAGAGTTCATCTTCCTCGTCGGCCATTCCGGCTCGGGCAAATCGACCTTCATCCGTCTGATAAACCGTGAACTCACCGCCACAAACGGTAGGCTTATCGTTGCAGGTGAAGATCTCGTTCGGATGCGCAACTGGCGCGTTCCCTATCTGCGCCGCAACATCGGCTGTGTCTTTCAGGACTTCAAGTTGCTCCCAAACAAGACGGCGTTTGAGAATGTCGCCTTTGCGCTCGAGGTCATCGGCAAGTCAAAACACATAATCCGCACTCAGGTGCCCGAGGTTTTGCGATTGGTCGGTCTCGATGAGAAGCTTGACCAGTACCCCGATCAGCTCTCTGGCGGTGAACAGCAGCGCGTTTCTATCGCGCGCGCTATCGTGAATCGTCCACCGCTGCTCATCTGCGATGAGCCGACGGGCAATCTCGATCCGCAGACCTCACTTGGTATCATGCGCCTGCTCGACCGCATCAACCGTACCGGCACGACTATCCTGGTGGCCACGCACGACCGAGAGATGGTCGACTCGCTCCGCAAGCGCGTCGTTGCCCTCGAAAACGGCTGCCTTATCCGCGATGAGGAGAAGGGGGTGTACGGTCTCGATGCGTAATATCTGGCATTTCATACGCGAGGCGCTCAGCAACTCGAAGAAGAACTTCTCCACGACTCTTGGTGCCATCGTCACCATATTCCTGTCTTTGTTGATAATCGGTGTGTTTATGGTCTTCTCGCTCATCATCGAAAAGCTTATCGTCCAGGTGGAAAGCGACATCAACATCACCATCTTTCTGGCAGACGATGTCAACGCTGAGGATCTTGCAGCTTTCCAGGACTACATCCGCACCCTCCCCGGCGTCGACAAGGATGGCGTGCTCTATGTGTCTAAGGAGGATGCGCTCGAGAAGTTCAGGGAGCAGGCCGGCTCCGAGATCGTGGACGCACTCGATGGCAATCCTCTGCCTGCTTCGATTGAGATCAAGCTCTCGGATCCCGAGCAGGTTCAGGCGGTCGTTGACGAGATAATCCTCTATCCGGGCACCATGACCGTAATCGACCGACCGGACAATCAGAGTGAGTCGTTCAGGTATGGTGAAGAATATGTCGAGCGACTCATAGACATCGCGAACATCATCCGAACCATCAGCCTAGCACTCATTGTGCTCCTGGTTGTTGTTGCTCTCATCTTTATCAACAACACGATCCGCCTTGCCATCCTCGCGCGGCGGAAGGAGATCGCCATCATGCGTCTCGTTGGTGCCTCCAATGGCTTCATCCGCGGACCCTACCTCATGGAGGGTGCACTGCAGGCTGCTATCGGAGCCGGGCTTGCGATAGGGACGATTTCCTTTGCCTGTGGCTATCTCCTCCCAAAGATACAAGAATCGACCATCCGGTGGCTGCCGCTTGACTTCACCTCTTTGGATCTCGGTTTGATCTATCTGATTTTGCTGGGTGTGGGGCTCATAATCGGTCTGTTCGGCTCGTTCTTCTCGGTACGACGCCATCTTAAGGTGTAGCATGGGGGAGCAATTTCCTCCGGAGCAACGCCCTCCGTATCCTCCAAATCCTCCCTTTGGAGGGGAGGAGCAGCGTCCTTCACATAAGGCGCCCAGACAACTGGGTGCCTTTTTGCTCGGTGTCTTGCTCGCCCTTGCCCTCTTTGCCAGTGGCAACTTGTTTGCTGAGCTGGGGATCGTCAATCTTGGCACTGTCCTCGGCTTTCAGGATGCACGGGTCAACGGCTCACCTGACGGCGACAAGGGTGTTTCACTGGTGCAGGTTCCCGCGCGTGTGCAGGAGGCTGCCACGATACTTGAGGCTGACGCGCTCCACGAGTTCACGCAGGAGGAGATCGACCGGGCAACCGACAGCGCCGTCTCTGGTCTGATCGAGGCCAGCGGCGATCCCTACGCAATCTATTACAGCGCCGCCGACTACGAGCAATACCTGCGCGACTCGAGTGGTGAATACGGTGGCATCGGTGTCACACTGACTGACGACGAAGGGGCGGTGACCGTAACGGAGGTATTCTCCGACTCGCCAGCCGAGGAGGCCGGGGTTATCGCGGGTGACACCATAATCGCAATCGACGGCGTTCGTAAGGAATGGACGACCGAAGAGGCGGTTGGAGCTATTCGTCGCGAGGAGGGCACGTCGGTCACGCTTGTTTGGGGGCGCGAAGATGGTGAGCGTGAGACCACCATGACTTTGCGTGCCATCATCGTGCCGATCGTCACGACACACCTCCTTGAGGTGGATGGAGCCAAAGTTGGATACCTTTCCCTCGGCCGTTTTACTATGGACTGCGCCGATGACCTGCGTCGAGCAATCGAGGATTTCGAGGCTCTTGGTGTCGATGGCTACATCCTTGATCTACGGGGCAATCCAGGAGGCTTTCTGGTGGCAGCCATCGGTGTGACCTCACTGTTCGTGCCCGAAGGTGTGGTTTTGCAAATCGAGGATCACGAGGGCATCGTGACAAAGAAGGTCACGGGCAAGATGGCCACCGATAAGCCGGTCGTTGTGCTCGTCGATGGGAATTCAGCTTCTGCATCTGAGATTGTCGCGGGCGCGTTCAAGGACTATGGGCGTGCTACCATCGTGGGGGAGACAACCTATGGCAAGGGAACCGTCCAGGATGTTGTGATGCTGAGCTGGGGGGGCGCTATCCGCTTCACAGTCGCGCATTATCTGAGTCCTCTGGGTCATACGATAGACAAAGTGGGGGTGGTGCCCGATGTCGAGGTCACCTACAAGGCACCAGAGGTTCCCGAGGATATGAAATTGACAGATAGATTAGCACATTCTCTCTCAAATGATGCCTACGTCTATGAGCGTGGTTGGGACAATCAGCTCGATAGTGCCCTCAGTGTCTTCATATCGGAACCATAAAAAAAGGCGAAAGCCGAGCCCTGTCAGTGCTGGTGTCATCCACATCGCACGGAGGGGCTATGGTTTCGTGGACACACCCGAGGGTGAGTATTTCGTGCTGCGCGGATACCTCCGTGGTGCCATGGACGGCGATCTTGTCGAGGTCGTGCGCCTGCGTAGTCTGGAAGCACGAAGACGTCAGCAGATGCGTAAGCCAAGCACTCAGAACCCCCGACCAGGCGGCGGCGTTGGAGATCGTGAGATGCTCGGCGGCGTACGACGCGTTATCGAACGCGCGCATACGACGGTTGTGGGAACCTTGCGTCTTGAGAACGGCCTTGGGGTTGTCATCCCCCAGGATGAGCGCATCCAGCACGACATCTTCATCGACCTGCGGACTCCCGGTAAGCAGGCAGATGAAGGGGCTATCGTTGTCGTGCGCATCACAACCTATCCCAGCAAGCTCGAATGTGCCTCTGGTTATATCGAGGAGGTCGTGGGGCATGAGACTGACCAAGGGATGGACATTGAGGTCATCATCCGCAAACATGGCCTTGAGACCGTCTTTTCTGCCGCCGCGCTTGAAGAGGCAGAAGCGGTTTGTCAGTCTGCGGGCACCCCTGAGGGGGCGGAGGCGTTCGGAGCGTCTGGAGTTCCTGGAGTACCTGGAACGCCCAGAGCGTACGAAGCTCAGCTCATACGCCGGGACCTGCGGGAGCGTTTTGTCTTTACGATCGACCCAGCTGACGCACGTGATTTTGACGATGCGCTCTCAGTCGATTATCTTGACGGAAAGATGCGCCTGGGGGTGCACATCGCCGATGTCTCCGCTTACGTACCCTGGAACAGCGCGCTCGACCTGGATGCACGCCGTCGCGCCACGAGCGTCTACCTGCCCGACCGCGTTATCCCGATGCTGCCGCCCGCGCTCTCTGATGACCTCTGTTCCCTCAAGCCCCATGAGGACCGCCTGGCGTTCACGGTCGATATGCTCATGCGCAATGACGGAAGTGTCGAGAGCGCCGAGTTTTATCCCTCAATCATCCACTCGTCTGTGCGCCTGAGCTACGACGAGGTGCAGGAGCTCTTGGGCGCAAAGACCTCTGCGGCAGCCGCAGCGGCACCAGCAGCTCTTATCGGCGCACTCAATAAACTCACCAAGAAGCTCGCCCGCAGACGGGAACAGCGGGGCGCTATCGACTTCGAGGGCACTGAGGCAAAGGTGGTGCTTGATGAGAGTGGGCACCCCGTAGCCGTTAACCTCCGCACAAAGACCGAGGCCACCTCACTGGTAGAGGAATCCATGATTCTCGCAAACGAGCAGATTGCGGCCTTTATGCTTGCTGCTGCAGCGCCGATGGTCTATCGCATCCACGATGAGCCTTACCCAGCAGCGCTTATCGATTTGCTCCCCACGTTGCAGGAGTTCGGCTATGCGATGCAGAGGGCACCCCAGACATCTTTGGATATACAGGCGATCATCAGGCAAAGCAAGGGCAAGCCTGAACACACCCTTATCAGCACGCTCCTGCTGCGATCCATGAAACGAGCGCGTTATGCACCCGTGTTCACCACCCACTACGGACTCGCCTCTGAGGCATACACACACTTTACCTCACCGATTCGCCGCTATCCCGATCTCATGGTGCACCGGCTTTTGCGCTACCTGCTGGCAGGGGAGCAGCCGCCCGAGGACATGTTGAAGCAGCTTGAGTGGATAAGCGCGCACGCATCCGAGATGGAACGTGAGGCAGAGCACGCCTCCTTTGAGGCAACCGCCCTCAAGCTGCGCGAATACCTCGCTCCCCTGGTGGGAGAGCGGTTCTCGGGAATCATCAGCGGCATCAACAGCTACGGTTTTTATGTGCGTGAGAATACGACAACGGCCGAAGGCTTTGTCGCTTGCGAGAGCCTTCCCGAGGGCTTTGCATACGACCCGGCGCGGTACCGCTATCACCACGCAGACTTCCGCCAAAGCTATCGCCTGGGACAACCGGTCTCCGTCCTGCTTAAGGCAGTCGATCTCTCCCGGGGAAGCCTTGTGTTTGAGGTCATGGCGGCAACGAGCCTCTGATATGCTACAATCGCTGCACTTCACCTGAACCAAAACGCCTGCCGAGGGACGAAGCCGGACGCAGGCTCTGATGAAAGGAACGACCCATGAACAAGAAAGACCTTGATTTTCTCCGCGACCTCACTGAGGCACCCTCTCCGAGCGGCTATGAGGTGCCGGCGGCTGAGCTTGTCCGCACGCGCCTGAAAAGCAGTGCCGACCAGATTGAGACCAACGTTCTCGGCAGCGTGCACGCAACCCTCAAGGGCAGCAAGAAAGCTGCTCCGAGTGTCATGATCGCCGGTCACATCGACGAGATCGGCATGATGGTGCGCTACATCAGCGATGAGGGCTTTATCAGCTTCGGTGCAATCGGTGGCGTTGACGCAGCGGTTTTGCCGGGCATACGGGTCAACGTTTACGGTACGGGCGACTCACCTGCCAAGCCGCAGCTGTTCCGTGGCGTCATGGGCAGAAAGCCCATCCATCTCATCGAGCCTGATGAGCGTAAAAATGTTACTCAAATTGACAAATTATTCATCGATGTTGGACTCTCCGGCGCGGAGGCAAAGAAGCATATCCGCATCGGTGACCCCATCACCTTCGGGGTCGGGTTCGAGACCTTTGGCGACGGCTTTGCTGTCGCGCGTGCCTTTGACGACAAGATAGGCATCTGGATTGCCGTACGCGTCCTTGAGGAAGTCAAAAAGGCAGGCGGCGCTCAGGGTGACCTTATCGCCGCAGGTACCGTGCAGGAGGAGATAGGCCTGCGTGGCGGCGTGACCAGCGCCTATGGCGTCAATCCCACTATCGGCATCAGTGCTGAGGTGGGTCATGCCACCGACTATCCCGGAATCGAGAAAACGAAGTATGGTGAGGCCAAGGCAGGCGCCGGCCCGCTCATAGCGCGCGGCCCGAACATCAACCCGGTGCTCTTCGAGCGCATGATTGCAGCTGCCGATGCGGTAAAGGTGCCCTACCAGATAGGCCCTGAGCGCGGTGCCACCGGCACGGACGCCAACCCTATCCAGATAGCGCGTGGCGGCAAGGTGGCGGGGCTTATCTCCATCCCCCTGCGCTATATGCACACGCCCACCGAGGTGCTGAAACTCGTCGATCTGGAGCACGCCGTCAAGCTCCTGACCCGTTTTGTGCTTGACCTCGATGACTCAGTGGACTTCACGCCGCGCTAATTGAGGATGAAACGTGTCAAAACAGCCGGAACATAAGACCATCGCAAAGAACCGTAAGGCCTACCACGAGTACGATATCGAGGAGACCTTTGAGGCAGGCGTCGCGCTGACCGGAACCGAGGTGCGCTCCTTGCGCGAGGGGGGTGGTCAGCTGACGGACACCTTTGCGCTCGTGCGCCAGGGGGAGGCCTGGCTGCATGGCCTGCACATCAAGCCCTACAGCCACGGTAATCGTGCCAACGTTGAGCCCGACCGCAAACGCAAGCTCCTGCTCCACAAAAAGCAGATCCGCTATCTCTATGAGAAGGTGCAGAAGGTGGGCATGACCCTCATCCCTCTCTCGATTTACTTCTCTGAGTCAGGGCTCGTAAAGGTCGAGCTGGGGCTTGCGCGCGGCAAGAAAACCTACGACAAGCGGGCGTCCATGGCAGAGCGCGACCACAAACGCGACCTCGACCGCGCCCTGAAGGAGCGCAGCCGGGAGTAGGACGTTGCCGTTAGCCGCGGCAGTGCGCCTGCGGATTGCCAGGAGCTCCTGTAACCACATGTGGACAGAAGGCAAATTAGAGAATATATGAGCTTGTAAAAAATAGGTTATACTAGTATAGTTGATTATGACATTGTTCTAGCAGATGATTTCGTATTTGCAAGATGATACTATATATGATACTATCTAGGAGTTCTGCATGACGCCATCAATCGAGAGCATCATTGACAAAATGAAGACGCAGCCAGCGGGTATTCGTCCTTCGGAGGTCGAGCGGGTGCTCGAAGCAAACGGCTATCGATTTGTTCGGCAAAAGGGTTCTCATAAGAACTACCGAAATGGATTCGGAGATGTTATAACAATAAAAATCGAGACACCACTCAAAGCTGTGTATGTCAAAGATGTCTTAAAGCGAATCAAGGAGTGAACCTATGGATGCAAAGGACTACCAAAAACTTCCTTATAACTACATAATCCAGCCGGTGAACGATGAGAGCGGATCGTATTTTCATGCCAGGATTCTGGAGTTTGACGGTTGTCAGAGCACCGGAGATACCTATGAGGAAGCGTACGGCGGACTCCTGGAGGCTATGGAAGGTTGGATAGAGACGAAGCTCAGCGGTGGTTATCCCATACCCGAACCGATTGCAGCCGACTCCTTCAGCGGTCGATTTGTTTTACGGATACCGAAGTCCCTTCACGCAAAACTGGCACTATGCGCTCAAAGAGAAGGCGTCTCTCTCAATCAATACGCCCTCTTCAAATTAAGCGGGCAGGGTGGCTCCTAGCGCCCATCGCTCCTATTTGCATAAAAAGTGTGAAAGGTTGTATACTTACACGTCCGCCGCTTGTGGTGGTTGAACCTTGAGAAGTCGAGGTCTCTTTGAAAGTTCCCGGGGCGGTGGCTCAGACGCCGTGCCCAGGGGGACACAACAGGGGGGCGACTGGATTCGACATGATAGTCCTGAGAAGGGAAGCATGCGGTGGTCTCCTCGCCACCTTAAACAGGGGTACCGTCAAATTTAATTGACAGAAATCGTTTTGCACTCGCCGCCTGATTAGGCCGCGACGTCAACTTGGGATACATCCCCGCTCCCAACGCGACGCCACTTAGGGGAATGCTCCTGCGCACGTAGTCGGTATGGCGTAGGAAAAGATTGAACCGGCTGGCAATGGGCTCGTTTGTCAGTGTGCCTGCCCGGCGCGAGACCTGAACACCGACTGAGCATGGAGATGCCTTTCAAGGGGTTGTTATGGACCGGAGTTCGATTCTCCGCGCCTCCACCAAATCTCATACCCGATCAGCTTACAGCCACAATAAACCTGCGGGTTCTCCGCGGCGCAGAGAATACCCATGGGCTCATGCGCTGCTTCGCAGCTTCGCCCCTAAACAGTCCACTGGACTGTTTACCCCCTTGCCTCCACCAAATCCCATACCCGATCAGCTTACAGCCACAATAAGCCTGCGGGTTCTCCGCGGCTTCTATCCAGCGCCTCAGGCGTCGGGCTGTCGCGATAGGACGACTGCGGTGCCGTAGGCGATTGCTGCGCCGCCTGAATCGCCCATGTTTTCAGTGTCAAAGCGCAGGGCGAGTACGGCGTTTGCGCCCCTTTCAGCGGCAGCCAGACGCATACGCTCCAAAGCTTCATAGCGACATTCGGCAACGAGGTCTGTGAAGGAGTCGAGTTCACCACCCGACACCATGACGAGCCCTGCTCCCTGCGTGGCCACACGATTGCGTGAGCGACTCGATACCCCAAAGACCTCGCCGAGCACCGAGACGACTCGATAACCAGGAACATTCTCGGTTGTAACAACAAAGACTGCGGCAGGATTAATCATATACACTCCCCTGAACTCCCCCAGACGTTTACTAAACAGGCGTACCAAGCTCGTAAATGATACTACACTTTGTGTTACGATGACCACATGAGAACCATAGCAGTCATCGACGGCAACTCGCTTATGCACCGAGCGTTCCATGCTGTCCCACCTTATATGACGGCACCTGACGGCCGTCCTACCAACGCATGTTTTGGCTTTATCTCGATGTTGCTCAAACTTGCCGAGGATTTCAAGCCTGACGGTATCGTCTGCGCCTTTGACAAGGGCATTCCGGAGTTCCGGCTCAAGGCGCTGAGGGAATACAAAGCGCAGCGTCCGCCGACCGATCCCGATCTCAAAGTGCAATTCCCGATGATTCAGCAGCTGCTCGTAGGACTCTCCATCCCCGTTGTTCAGATTGAAGGATGGGAGGGTGACGACATCCTTGGCACGCTTGCCGTGCGCGGTGAGGAGGCGGGCATGAGCGTGCTTCTCGTCACGGGGGACAAGGACGCGTTGCAGCTGACCAGCGAGTTTGTCAGCGTCGTCAAGAACAAGAAGGGCATGTCCGAGGTCGATATCTTTGACCCTGCCAAGGTGGAAGCAGAGTGGGGCGTGCCACCCGCACGTATCACCGATCTGCTCGGGCTTATGGGGGACACGTCGGACAATATCCCCGGCATCCCTGGCGTTGGCCCAAAGAAGGCCGTGCAACTCCTGCAAGACTACGGCACCCTCGAAAAAGTGCTTGCCCATGGTGCAGAGATAAAGGGCAAACTGGGGGAGAATGTGCGGGCAAACGGTGACTTGGCGCGCGCAAGCAAGGAAGTCGCGACCATCATGTGTGATGTGCCCCTTGTCTGCGATCTCACCACCGTGTCATTCCCGGCTTTTGATACGGCAGCCATGAGCGCCGTCTTCACCGAGTTCGCTCTTACATCCCAGCTCAGGAAGCTGCTGACTCTGGCAGGGAGGACACCCGGAGCAGGAAGCGCGTCCGGGTCAGGGCGTGTTCCCGGGACGGGGGCTACGCCTAGGGCAGGAGCCATGCCGAACGCTGTGAGCGCCACCGGAGCAAAGGTGCCCGCCAAACCTGCCGAATCCCCTACCGCGCCCGCACCAGACGGCAACGCCCCAACGCTTACCCCTGTGCTGCCACTCACCCTCACAACGCCACTCACCCTCGCCCCGCCGATCACCGGCAGTGACGCCCAGCGCCAGCTTGAGCTCGCCTGTGAGGCAGGCAGCCTTCTCGCCGCTTCTATCGACTCCGAGGCGGGAACCTCCCTCTTCGACTCAGCTCGTCACCTCTATATTGCTACACAAAATAGCATATTATGCTTCGACGACACAGCTATGACCACGGCGCTCACCGCAATCGTCAGACGGGGCACGCTTATCACCGTCGATGCAAAGGCGCTGCTCCAAGAGCTTATCCCTCCCAACTCCAGCAAAGCCTGCGCCCTCGACCCCTGGGAGCTCGACCCCACGCGTATCTTCGACGCATCGCTGGCGGCATACCTTCTCGATTCCTCATCCGACTACCGCAAGGTCGATGCGCTCATCGAGCGCTTTACGCCGGGCATGCTGCCAGAAGCCACGGAGCAACTTCCGCAGGGTGCCCTGAACGCCGCCGCTCTTCTCAGTCTGCATGCCTTGCTTACGCAGCGGCTTATCGACGATGGCTCGATGGAATGCTACCAGCGCATCGAGATGCCGCTGGTTGCCGTGCTCGTGCAAATCGAGCGCTGGGGCATGAATGTCGATTCCAAGGTGCTCGATACCCTGGGTGCGCAGTTGGCGACGACGCTTGCGACGCTCAGGGCGCAAGCTACAGCTGAGGCGGGGGAGGAATTCAACCTCGATTCTCCCAAACAGCTCGGGGTTATCCTTTTCGAGAAGCTCAAGCTCCCGACGATCAGAAAGACGCGTACCGGCTATTCCACCGATGCCGCCGTGTTGCAGGAGCTCTCAGGGATGCACCCCCTGCCGCACATCATGCTTGAATACCGCGAGCTCGCCAAGCTCAAATCAACCTATCTCGATGCGCTGCCGCGCCTGGTTGCCTCTGACCAGCACATCCACACCAGCCTGAACCAGGCGGTGACGGCAACGGGGCGGCTCTCATCAAGCGACCCCAATCTCCAGAACATCCCCGTGCGCACCGACCTCGGTCGCCAGATACGCACGGCGTTCATCCCCGATCCTGTGGCGCTGGGGGTGGCGGACGCGGTGTTCCTCTCGGCGGACTACTCCCAGATAGAACTCCGTCTGCTGGCGCACCTCTCGGGCGATGAGGGGCTAATTGAGGCATTCCTGAGTGGCGAGGATTTTCACGCCTCTACGGCAGCACGGGTCTTCAATGTGCCGGTTACAGAGATCACCCCGCAGTTGCGCTCACGGGCAAAGGCGGTCAACTTCGGTATCGTCTATGGGCAACAGGCTTTTGGGCTGGCGCAGTCGCTGGGGGTTGCCTTTGCCGAGGCACAGGAGATGATAAAGCGTTACTTTGCGGTTTATCCGCAGGTCAGATGCTATTTGGACGAGGTTGTCGAGCTGGCGCGTGAGCAGGGCTGGGTCGAAACACTCTATGGACGCAAACGGCATATCCATGAGATACGGTCATCCAATGCAAACCTGCGCGGTTTTGGTGAGCGCACCGCCATGAATCATCCCATGCAGGGCAGCGCGGCAGACATCATCAAACTTGCGATGATTGAGGTGCAGCGGCGTCTTTGTGCAGAGGGATTCGTGTCGCAGATGATACTGCAGGTGCATGACGAACTCGATTTTAACTGCGCGAAATCTGAGGCAGACCGTCTCCAGATCATGGTAAAACAGGTGATGGAGAACGTCGCTGAACTCAGGGTGCCGCTGCTCGCAACCGTCTCGATAGGGGACAGCTGGGCGACTGCCCACTGAGCGTCGCCCGACCGTTGCCCGACCACACCCCGACCGTTGCCCGACCGACCGCTGAGCTCCGTCCACTGAGCGCGCCCAAGCATCCGCCCTTTTTGTTTCCGGCGTGTTAATTCAACGGTTCACCTGTGTAAACTTCCTGCAAAAGCCCTTGAACCATCCGCATATCTCCTGCATAGTACCTCTAAGCGCGGCTGCTGGAGCTGTGCATAGACACGGTCATGAGGGTCGTGCGGGAGTGATGGAGGAGTTGAGAGGTTTGGACACAGGGACTATGGCATTTATGCTCGTGTGCGCGATGCTGGTGCTCCTGATGACACCGGGGCTCGCGTTCTTTTACGGTGGTTTGGCCAGACGCAAGAATGTTGTGAACACCATGTTCATGTCCTTGGTTGTTCTGGGCATCGTCGGAGTGGTATGGGTACTCGCCGGGCATTCGTTTGCCTACGGCGGGGACGGAGAGAACCTGTTCTTCGGTGGATTTGACTTGTTAGGCGGTGCCAATTTTGTTTCGACGATGTTTGCTGAGTCGGCTGACCCCGAGTTCGACGGTGGCTATCTCACACTGGTGAACATCACCTATCAGGCGGCTTTTGCGATGATTACCACCGCAATCATCACCGGATCACTTGCCGGGCGTATGAAGTTCGGTGCAGTCGTCGCGTTTGCGACTATTTGGGTGCTGCTGGTCTACGCGCCCCTTGCCCACATGGTCTGGGGCGGCGGTCTCATCGGTGGTACGATCGGTGCCTTGGACTTTGCCGGAGGCGACGTTGTTCACATCTCCTCAGGTTTGACCGGCCTTACCCTCTGCCTCCTGCTGGGCAAACGTAAGGGCTACGGTCTCATGAGCTATCGTCCGCATAATGTTCCCTTCGTCGTGCTCGGTGCTTCGTTGCTGTGGTTTGGCTGGTTTGGCTTCAACGGTGGTTCGGCGTTCGCGCCTGACGGCATTGCGGCGCTCGCTCTGCTCAACACCGTTGCCGCCTCGGCAGCCGCCCTGCTTTCTTGGTCACTTGTCGAGAAGATCAAGACAGGCAAGTCCACCCTCGTTGGTGCATGCACCGGTCTGGTCGCCGGCCTGGTCGTCATCACGCCAGCTGCTGGTTTTGTCGAACCTTGGGCAGCCATCATAATGGGCATCATCGTCTCGCCCATCTGCTACTTTGCCATCTCCTTTCTCAAGGGAAAGATTGGCTACGACGACGCACTCGATGCTTTTGGTTGTCACACGGTTGGTGGTATCACAGGAGGTATCCTGACAGGCCTGTTTTGTGTGCCGGAGCTTTCCTGGACCGAGTTTGGCGGCCTGTTCTATACCGGGGACCCCACGCTGCTCGGAGCGCAGGTCTTGGGTATACTGATAACCATCGTCTTTGTCGCTGTGGCGACGCTCATTATCGGTTTCGTGCTCAAACTTATCTTCAAGGGCAGCCTGCGTGCGAGCGAGGAAGAAGAGTCGACCGGTCTGGATGTCTCCCTTCACGGCGAATCCGCTTATCCCGCGTTCAACGGTCTTGACTGAGAGGGAGTGACTATACATGAAAAAGATTGAAGCAATCGTTCGTCCCGCCAAGCTCGAAGCTCTCAAAGAAGCATTCCTCAAAGCGGACATCAAGGGCATGACCATTTCTGAGGTGCATGGCTGCGGTAATCAGCACGGGTGGAAGGAGTTCTACCGCGGCAGCGAGATCATCGTGAACACGCTGCCCAAAATCAAATTCGAGGTTGTGGTTGCAGACAGTAAGGTGCAGAGCACCGTGGATCTCATCGTCGAAACCGCAAAGACCGGAGAGGTGGGAGATGGCAAGATATTCATCCTCCCCGTCGAAGAAGTCGTACGCATCCGCACCAGCGAATCAGGAGAGGTAGCCATCTAGCCCCTTCTTCTCGCCAGAACGTTTTATGAACCCCTGCATTTCTGTGGGGGTTCATTTATAATGAACCGCTGTCCACAACGTTTGAGAGGAAGAGGAACCATATGCGCGCAAAGATCGTTCGCTTGGCTCTTGTGTTTGTGCTTATAGGTGCGACGCTGCTTTCGGGCTGTCAGGCACCGGGTACGGACACCGAGGGTACAGAGGGCACAGGCACAGGGGGAGCACGGCGGGTCGTCGTCGGCACGATGGTCACGGAGGATCTCCTGCCGCTTTGGGCTGCCGAGCAGGACGGCATTCTCACCGGGGATGACTTCATCGTTGAGATACAGGTTTTTCAATCCGCGCAGGAGCTCTCGACAGCCATCGCTGCTGGAGAGATCGATTTCGCCATGACCGACCCGCTCGTAGCTGCCAACCTCACCGCAGGAGGAACCCCCGTTACCCTGGAGTGGGTGACCCTCGGCGCAACCCCTGCTCAAGGACGTTTTGGCATCATGGCCAGCCCAGAAAGCGGCATCACGAGTTTGAAGGATCTTGCCGGTGTGCCCATCGGAGTTGGCTCGAACACGATGCTCGAATATGTCATGGACTCAGTGCTGATTGATGCGGGCGTTCCCGTCAATCAGATAAAGAAAGAAGAGATCAAGAAGATACCGGTTCGCTACGAGATGATGGCGAGCAATCAGGTTGCCGCCGCCGTATTGCCTGCGACGATGCTCTATCTGGGAGAGAGCTCCGGAATGGTACTTATCGCCGATGACACAAAGGGCAAGAACCTCTCACAGTCGGTTATGGTCTCACGCAGCGCCTTTACTGAAACACCCGAAGGACAAGAAGCACTCGCCTTCGTCAAGCAGGCATGGGATACTTCAGCTGCTCAGATAAACAAGAATCCGGAATCGTACCGCGCGCTTCTTGTGGAGAAGTGCTCGCTGCCCGATCCTATAGCGGACAGCTATCCGGTCAGCGACTATCCGCTCGCCCAGCGCCCCGGCGCAGAAACCCTAGACCCACTCCTTGCTTGGATGGAGGAGAAGGGTTACCTTGAGCAGCCGCTTTCCTACGACCCGAAGACAGGGGAGTTCCGCAAAGACGAGACAACAGGTAACTGATCGGTGCCCATGCTCTCCTACAAGGATGTGTTCCTGACCTACCGCGGTACTGCGGTCAGCGTCAAAGCGCTCTCTCACTTCAGTCTCGACATCGACCCTGGTGAGCCCGTCGCGATAATCGGTCCTTCCGGTTGCGGCAAATCGACAGCCTTGTTGCTGGCTGCCGGCCTGCTGCAGCCGACGGATGGAGAGGTGAGCATAGCTGCGAGCAAGGTGACGAAACCACGCTTTGAGACCGCACTCATCCTGCAGGATTTTGGCCTGCTTCCATGGAAGACCGTCTATGACAACGCAGCCCTTGGCCTGCGTGTTCGCAAGTTCAAGCGCTCTGAGATCAGGCAGCGCACCGAGAAGGCTCTGCAACAAGCCGAGCTCGCCGACTTTGCGCGGCTGTATCCAGCGGAGCTTTCAGGTGGTATGCGGCAACGCCTTGCGCTGGCACGCGCGCTGGCACTTGACGTGAATCTTTTGTTGATGGATGAGCCGCTTTCTGCTCTTGACGCTCTGCTGAGGGAGCAGTTGCAGGATCTCTTGCTGCAACTTTGGAGGACGAGCGCCTATGCGCAGGTGCTCGTGACGCACTCCATTGAGGAGGCTGTCTTTCTCGGGCGGCGCATCATCATCATGAGCCAGCGCCCGGGACGCGTGGCGCACATTGTCGACAACCCGGGCATGGGCTCGACCGATTTTCGCGGTGAGGCGGCTTTTTACACGAAGTGCCAGGAAGTACGTGCCGTTCTTACCGCGCAGAGCCTTAAGGGTGCAGGCGTAGCAGGTGCAGATGTGGCTACGGGTGCAAATGCAGACGCAGGGGTGAGCCGTGCGTAAGCTCCTTTCTTATCTTGCAGCTATCGCCGTTATCCTCGTGGTGTGGGAGCTTGCGGCGCTGATGGTGCACTCGCCCGTGCTGCCCACGCCGCTGGCGACCTTTCCCATGCTCGTGCGCTATGCGGGTGCACTTGCGCCGGACTTCCTCATCAGTCTCTACCGCGTCGTAATCGCGATGGCGCTGGGAACCGTCCTGGCCATGCCTCTCGGGCTTGCGGTTGGGCGCTCGCCTCGGCTCGATACTTTGTTGGCACCGCTCCTGTATATACTCTATCCCATACCCAAGATCGTCTTTTTGCCCGTGCTGCTTGTGCTCCTGGGTCTTGCCGATGCGCCCAAGATAGTGTTAATTGCAATAACAATATTCTTCCAGGTGTTGGTGACGGTGCGAGATGCCGCAAAGGCCGTCCCCGAGGCTTCGGTTCTCAGTGTCCGCTCGCTCGGGGCGTCCCGGCTCGATGTCTTTACGAATGTCGTCGTGCCGGCATCTCTCCCCGAGCTCTTTACCGCGCTGCGGATTAGCTCGGGTACAGCTGTTGCTATCTTGTTCTTTGCCGAGGCGATTGCCGGTTCAACCGGGCTTGGCTACTTTATCGTTGATGCGTGGGGTGCCATCGACTATCCCCGTATGTTCGCTGGTATCATTTCCATGGGACTTCTGGGAGTTGCCCTCTATGAGGTCTTCGACCTCGTAGAACACCGCCTGACACGCTGGCGCTCCTCCGTGCGTCGCTAAGAAGGCACCGATTCCTTGCCAGCCCACTGACCCTCTGAACAGAAACGCTTTGATCCCTCATTGAAAAAGTTTGCACTTCTGGCTTGCTTGTTTCTGCGCAAGCGCTACAATGACAGAGATATATAAATGTGGTTACAGGGTTTACGGCGGGGTTTCTAAGGGGCTGGGGGGTTGTGAAGATTCGTACTTCAATATCACTCATAAAACGATTAGCGATTAGCTATCCCATCAAGGGCAGAGCGCTCTACTTCTTGAAGTAGTCGGCGTGGTGTCTTGGTGTGTGTGCAATAGTAGTTCAATATTAGCTAGAGGATAAGGAGAAAGTTATGAAAAAGCGTCTTGTTCTATCTGTAGTGACCGTTATGGCCGTTGTTGCGATGTCACTTGCCTTTACCGGCTGTCATCGGGGCAGCGGTGGCACCACCACTGGTGGCGCTGAAGAAACAGTAACCAATGCTGCGCTCTCAGCTCTTGGCCTGTAGGCGGTTAACGAACTGCGTCTAGCCACAACCTGATAGACCACTGATAATCCTCCCAGGACACGTGAATGGGAGGATTATCGTGTGGGCGGCATACATTCACTCACGTCATACTAACGCTTTCGGTCGCTCACTGAAAAAGTTACTGGTTCTGGCTTGTTCGTCTCTGCAAATCGCTATAATGGCGAGTGTTGTATAAAATGAGGTTATAGGGATTTATGGAGGGGTTTTCCCCTGGGACTAGAGGAGAGGACAATGAAGAAACGCTATCTTACGAAGTTGATTGCCCTTCTGACGGTGTTCGTGCTGGCTTTTGGCATGAGCGGCTGTTTGTTGATGGGCGGCGGCAACAGTGATCCAAAAGATGAACCATCCACTGCGAGCACGACCGGTGACACCGGTGACACTGGTGACGCTAAAGCTCCGGTGGCTCCGTCGACTCCGGTAACAGCATCAGCCATGAGTGGCACCTACAAGCTCTCGAAGTTCACGCTGACAGATGGTGAGAGTGTCTCTGGGAGCGACCTAGAGGAGCTTCTCCCTGCCGATGAGACCTATATCGAGTTCGGCAGTGGCGATAAAGTGACCTTCGTTCTCATGGGAGAAGAAATTGAAACAACCTATGAAGTCGATGGCGATATCCTGATTGTTGAAGACGGCAGTGAAGACCTGTACTTCGACATCGATGGTGATACAATCAGCTACACCACCGAGGACGGGACGCTCTACTTCTCAAAGTAGCGAGCGCGGTTCTTGGTGTGCATGCAATAAGGATTCAAAGTCAGTGTATATGAGTATTTGGGTGATAAGGAGAAAGTTATGAAAAAGCGTCTTGTTCTGGTTGTGGTGGCTCTTATGGCTGTTGGTGCGATGGCATTTGCTTTTGTCGGCTGTGGTGGCGGTAGCGCTGAGGGCGACCTTTCGGGTACCTATGGCCTCTCAGGGTTTGTGGCACCGGATGGCACAGAGCTCACCGGTGACCTTCTCACCACGTCCCTCCCGGCCAGCGAGAACTACATCGAGTTTGGCAGCGGCGACAAGGTGACTTTTGTTCTCATGGGACAACCGATTGAGACGACCTACACGGTCAGCGGCGATACCGTCAGTGTAAAGGACGGCACCAGCAGCCTTGAGTTCATCGTCGACGGCGACTCCCTCAGCTATGACAGCGAGATGGGAAAGCTGATCTTCTCCAAGTAAATCAGATGTCCTTAGTTACAGACATAGAAGAGCAACAGTCAGCGGTGCTCGCCCGGATAGCGCTATCGGGCAGCACCGCTGAGCTTGAAGAGCTCCGTATTGCGGTCTTGGGAAAGAAGGGTTCGCTCACGGGGCTTTTGCGCGGCATGGGACAGGTGCCTCCCGAGGAGCGCGCGCTCGTTGGGCGATTGGTCAACGAGCTGCGTGATGTCGTGGAAGCCGCTCTGGGGCTTCGCCACGAAGAGTTGGCGTCTGCTGAGCTTGAAGCGCGCATCAGTGCCGAGGCGCTCGATGTCACATTGCCTGCTCGTGCGCGCCCCCTGGGCACCCAGCACCTCATCAGTCGCCTCACGGAGGAGATTGTCGAGGTTTTCCGGGGGATCGGCTACCGGGTAGTCTCGGGCACCGAGATTGAGACCGACTATTACAATTTTACGGCACTGAATTCTCCGCCTGACCATCCTTCACGTGGCCTGCAGGACACCTTCTATGTGGTGGATCGCTCAGGCGCTGTGGCTGCGATAACCGGAGAGAGCGATGTCGTGCTGCGATCGCAGACAAGTGGTGTGCAAGTTCACACGATGGAGGACAGCGAACTGCCCATCTACATACTTGCCCCAGGTCGCGTCTATCGTCGTGATGTTGCCGACCCAACCCATCTACCACAGTTCACGCAGATAGAAGGTCTTGTCGTTGACCGTGGAATCACCTTTGGGGATCTCAAGGGCACGCTGGAATACTTCTGTCAGCAGGTTTTTGGCTCGGAGCGCAAAACGCGCTTTCGTCCGCACTTCTTCCCCTTTACGGAGCCTTCCGCAGAAGTGGATGTAAGCTGTGGCATCTGTGGAGGCGTGGGCTGTCGCTCCTGCGGGGGAACCGGCTGGCTTGAGATCCTCGGCTGTGGCATGGTGGATCCCAATGTGTACGGTTTCGTGGGCATAAATCCGGAGCTTTATAGCGGCTTTGCCTTCGGGCTGGGAGTCGAGCGTATCGCCTGCCTGAAATACAACGTTCCCGATCTGCGCATGCTCCTTGAAGGGGATATGCGCTTTCTCAGACAATTCTAGGAAGTCTCCATGAAGGTATCGGTCAAATGGCTTAAGACCCTGGTGGACGTACCCGCTGACCTGCGGGAGTTCAGCCAGCGCCTCGACCTGACCGGCACTGCCGTTGAGGGTGTGGAGGTCATCGGCGCCGCTCTTGAAGGTATTGTTGTTGGGCAGATACTGACGCGCGATCCCCATCCTGATGCCGATACCCTCTGGATTACCACGGTGGATGTAGGGGAGCACAACCTCGACGCCGACGGCAAACCCACATCCCTGCAAATCGTCTGTGGTGCCCAAAACTTTGTTGCAGGCGATAAGGTGCCGGTTGCTCTGGTGGGCGCGATTCTGCCTGATGGCACCCCAATCAAGAAAGCAAAGCTGCGCGGTATCGAGTCGCGTGGCATGAACTGCTCGGCTCGTGAGCTCGGTCTTGGAGCAGACCACGCTGGGCTGCTTATACTCAATACGAATGCACCGGTCGGAGTTCCCATTGCGGAGCACCTCGACCTTTCTGATAGCATCATCGATCTGGAGATAACCCCCAACCGTCCCGACTGCATGAGTATGCTGGGCGTTGCCCGTGAGGTTGCCACCATCTATGACACGAGCTACAGCATAGGGCGCACCGTGCCCGACCCTCCTGTTGGCGAGCCGGTGGACAGTCTTGTGCGTGTAACCATCGACGATGCGGCGCTCTGCCCACGGTATACCGCTCGTGTGATACGGGGTGTGAAGGTCGGTCCCTCACCTGATTGGCTCGTCGAGCGCGTGACGGCTGCGGGGGCACGCTCTATCAACAACGTCGTCGATGTGACGAACTACATCATGTTTGAGCTAGGGCAACCACTGCATGCCTTTGACCTGGCGACCTTAACCAAAGACGCTGAAGGGCGCGCACATATTGTCGTCAGGGCGTGTGCAGAAGCTGAGCGTTTCACGACCCTCGACAAGGTGGAGCGTACGCTCGATGCGGATGTCACCGCCATCGTTGACGGCAATGCCGCTGGTGGGGCGGGTACCACGATTGCCCTGGCCGGCGTCATGGGCGGTTTGGACAGTGAGGTTACCGAGCAGACCTGCGACATCCTTTTGGAGTCCGCAACCTTCTCAAGCGCCCACACAAGCCGCACGAGCCGCAAGCTGCATCTTTTTTCCGAGGCATCCGCCCGGTATGAGCGCGGCGTGGACGCAGCAACCTGCGATGCCTTCTCGGCACGTGCAGCCGCCCTCATGGCGGAGGTCGCCGGTGGCGTGGTCTGCGAAGGCGTGGTCGATGGATACCCCGAGCTGATCATACTGCCTAAGTTGAACTTCCGCACAGAGCGCTTCCGGGATTTTGTCGGAGCAGCCATCCCCGAAGACGAGATACGAGCCATTCTCACCCGCCTGGGTTGCACGGTCGATCTCCCACAGGTGACGCCGCCCTCTTTTCGCCCTGATCTCTCACGTGAGATAGACCTGTATGAAGAAGTGCTCCGCGTTTGGGGCATGGATCGTGTGGCGTCCACGCTTCCCGGTGGGCGCGAGCGCATCGGTGAGGCAACACGCGAACAGCAACGCTCAGCCCTCATCTCGCGGACGCTTCGCGGGTGTGGTTTGAATGAGACGATGACGTATTCCCTCGTTTCTCCGAGTGATTCCGTGCTTGTCGCTATGCCTTTTGAGGAGCATCAACAGGCCGTTGAGCTCATCAACCCTATGAACAGCGAGCAGAGCGTCATGCGCCGGAGTATCTTGCCGGGCCTCTTGCGATCGGTCGCCTACAATCAGAGTCGTGGCGTGGAGAATATCCACCTCTTTGAGACCGGCGCGGTCTATTTTGCAGCCGAAGGGCGCAAGCTGCCCAAAGAGCGCCAGATGCTTGCCGGGGTTTTGGCGGGCAGCTGGAACGAAGCAGGCTGGAACACCGCTTCGACCCCCCTTGATTTCTTTGACGGTAAGGGCGTTGTGGAGAATCTGTTGCGCGAGCTCAACATCCCCAAGCAGCGCTTCAAAGCGCTGGATTCCAACGCGGCACCCTGGCTTCAACCGGGGCGCGCGGCTGAGGTGTTCTCGGGTTCAAAGCTGCTTGGCTGGCTCGGTGAAGTACATCCTCGCGTGTGTGCAGCCCTGGAAGCAGTTGCCCCAGTCGTAGCCTTTGAGCTTGACCTGAAGGCGCTGCTCGGATCTGCTGAGCAGGCGCGCCCCTATCGCGATGTGCCCCTGTATCCCGCCGTCACCCTCGATGTTGCTCTGGTTGTGAACGAGCAGGTTTCAGCTGAACGCCTTGTGCAGGTCATTACCTCGGCGGGCGGCAGCCTGCTTGCTGCTGTTCAGGTTTTTGATGTCTACCGCGACGCGGAGCGCATCGGCGCAGACAGAAAATCTGTCGCGCTCACACTCTCCTATCGAGCTCCCGATCGCACACTGACCTCCGACGAGATCGAGAAACTTCATCAAAAGGTGCTCAACAAACTCGTTGGCGCCACCGGCGGAGAGCTTCGTTCCTAAGTGTTTGACGGCTTGGGCGCAACTCCTTGACAAAATACTATTAAACATATAAGTTTACTAGCATTATGAAAAAGACCTTGATGCGAATGCCGAGAAAGACCATCTGCCTGGTAGCGTCTTATTGCCACCAGGGCTAGCACGCGCACGTTCTGTGCGTACAGGGTTCGTTCATGCCCAACACACCCTTCTTCACTCCCAAACCAAAAGGAGAGAGCATCATGACAAAGAAATACCGTGGCAGCGAATGTGCCATCACACGCAGGGAGTTCATCAGGAACTTGGCACTTGGCTCGACCGTCATCAGCTTCACCGGTATCTCGGGGATATTCCTTACCGCTTGCAGTGCATCAGCCGTAACCTACAACCCCAAATACGCTTATGCCGAGCTCAGCACTGGCATCAAAATCGCTTATGTAGAACTCGGCGATGAGGCAAAGCCACCCATCGTGTTCATCCATGGTGCGACCGACAGTTATATTTCCTGGTCGCAAGTCGCCCCACGCGTCGCCGATGCGGGGCACCGCGTCATTGTCTTGGAGCTTCGCGGCCACGGCAAGAGTGATAAGCCGGAGCAAGGACCCTATACCATCCAAACACATGCAGCCGATGTCAGTGCTCTTCTCACCCAGTTGGGTGTCTCAAATGCACATATCGTGGGGCACTCCTTGGGCACCTTTGTCGCGCAGAACCTCGCAGTGGAATATCCTGATACGGTCAAGTCGCTCACCTTGATTGGGAGTGCCGCGACCGTTGCTGGCAACCCCACCCTGGACTGGCTTCTTAACGGTGACGGTGAGTTTTTGGGGATAAATAATGAGTCCAGCCTCGACGAGGGATTCTTGCGGGATTGGACGGCCTCGACCAATTACGCCCCGGAGTTCATTGAGGCGACCTATGAACATGCGAAAGCCCTGCCCTTGTATGTATGGCGCAATGTCTTCAATGGCCTCAGCTCAAAGGCAACCGACCTCTCGAAGATCACAGTTCCCGCCCAGGTCATCTGGGGTAGCGAGGATGGGTTCTTCTCACGGGCTGACGAAGATGCCCTGTTGGCAGAACTCGGTAGCAACTCCAATGACATCGAGTTCCTCGTCAAAGACGGTGGGAGCCACAATACCCATTGGGAGGGGCATCTCGATGAAGAGGTTGCCCAGGACATCGTGGCTTTCGTCAAAGGCCATCAATAGCATGCTGGTAGGCATACATGAATGCGCCTAGCGCTCCCGCGCCTCACTTCAACGCAGGCTTTCTGTACGCTACGGGAAGCTACCTGTTGTGGGGGCTATTCCCCTTTTACTGGAAGCTGCTCGTCACCGTCGCGCCGTTTGAGATACTTACGCATCGTATGCTTTGGTCGTTTGTGTTTGTGTCAGGGGTGTGTCTCCTGGTGCGCAGGGGAGAGTTGATTCGCCTCTTCAAGGATCGGCGTGCCCTGCTCATCTTAGGTGCTGCTGGCTTCATCGTCGCTGTCAACTGGGGGCTCTATATCGTGGCAATCAATACCGGACACGTGCTTCAAGCAAGTTTGGGATACTACATCAACCCGCTTATCGCCATTCTGTTCGGGGTCGTTATATTCAAGGAGAGACTTACTCATATCCAAAAGACTGCCACGGTGCTGGCGGCGCTGGGGGTTTTGTATTTCTCGATAAGCTATGGGAGTTTTCCTTGGCTCTCGGTGGGGATGGCAGTCTCCTTCGCGTTGTATGGGGCGCTCAAGAAAAAGGGTGGCTACCCTGCGACACCGGCGCTTGCCGTCGAGTCCACGCTGGTGCTGCCCCTTGCGCTGGTGTTTGTGGTGGTAACGTTCCTCCTGCCCAGCCATGCGTTCCTCGATGTTACCAACAGCGCAGGTTTGGGCTATTCCTGGGTTACGACCACCTTGCTCATGGGCGGCGGCATCGTGACCGCCGTGCCGTTGCTGCTGTTCTCCAAAGGTGCCAACAGCATCCCGCTCTCGTGGATGGGCTTCCTGCAATATATAACTCCCAGCATGACACTTCTGCTGGGCGTCTTCGTATACGGCGAGCCCTTCACTCCTGCACACGTAGTCTGTTTCTCCCTTATCTGGGCTGGACTTATCATGATAAGCATCGAGCTATTTCTGGGTCGCTAAGAGTCAAGAATCTGACGCACAAGCGGCTATGAAAGGTGCCCTAAAGTTCAAAAAACTATTTACAAACACTTCTCCACAGGAGTATCATGTGCGGCAGAGATGAAGAGCAGGGTCTGCGACAGCCGTCGTAGGCCTATGTCGGGTCAAAACGTAAATGCACTAGAAACAAACCAGTCTTCGACGAATGCTCTGCGTCACCGTGCTTTCAAGATAATCAAATAGGAAAGACTTTTTCCTCGCTTCAGAGGGGTAAGGTTTTATGAAACTGCAATCTATTTCGGCGGCATTAGCTAAAGGCCTGGCCACGGCTCTCGTCGTGCTGGTTGTCACTGCGGGCATCCCCTTTGTGGGACTCGCGTTTGGCAACGAGACGGTGAGGGGGTCGGGCGTTGCGGGCACTGCGCCTGCGGACTCCGACGCACAGAGTGCGCCTGATTCCAGCGCCATCCGAACACTAGACCCCGTACTTGCAGCAGAGACGAGCAACGCGGGCGCCTTGAGCGCGAGCGGCGTCGTCAGTGAGGACGCCCTAATCCCGGTCGAGCAGGAAAACTCCGATCAAGCCAACGACACCACCAGCTCTGAGGGTGCGGATGGCGCGGAGGTCGATATCAGCGGATTCACCATTCTTAGCGCGGATCTCACCGACCAGATAAATCTTCAGACGGGCTTTTTCTACTTCGACATGGCACTTCAGGAGTTTGTCAGGGTTCCGCCGAGCTTCTTGTTCATGAACGACCAGGTTGCCAGCCGTTACCGGATAAAGGCTGATTGGGATCTCGCGGGCGGCGTCATTGTAGAAGAGGGCAGCAGCTTCAGGATACCCATCTCCTTCGAGGGATCGGATATGCGTTTTGGAAACGTCTTGCCTATCTCATTCAAAGGCATAGATCAGACATCCGGGCAGGAGTTCCAGCTGGGAACCATCACGCTCAAGCATACCGATGCGCTGGGCAATCTGCTTGATACACCCCTGACCGAACCTGGCAGCTACTTTGCGCTCATCGCCACGTTTGACAGCGGTGCCTTCAGCGCACTGAACAACATCAAAGGCGAGTTCTTTATCGACTGCGAGATATACCCCGAGGAGGGGACTGAGTACGACGAGTTCAAGTGGACCGTGGGCAATGAGACGGGTGAGGGCTCCACGCAGGAGCCCTACGTCCCCCCGATAGTGGGGGAGCCGGGCTGGAGCACCAAGGAGGACTTTAAAAAGCTCTCGCAGCTCGATGCAAACAATGCCATGGTTCTCAACAGCCTCTACATCAACGAACAGCGCGAGAGCTTTTCAACGTATGGGAGCTCGGTGAAGTTGGCCGATACGATTGGCCCCGGCCAGGTGCTTTCGCAGCACTATGTTTGGGTGGACGGATCTGGTTTTGACCAGTCCTACGCACCCCAAACCGTCGATTACGCGCGCGGTATCTTTGGCTCCACGGTAACTGCCTCGGAGGGTGCCCCGGCGTACTTCAAGATGCTGGCTATCGACTGGGAGCACGCTTATCAGATCCTCTACGATGTGCAAAGAGGCAGGAACAAGAGCTCGCTCGCTGGATATCCCATCACCAATCCTGCCTCTATCCCCAATCTCTCCTACGAGCTGCAGCAGAAATACCTTATCGTCGTGCGTTCCGCCACATGGGCGATAATCACCCGGGCAGTTGGTGGTGACTCGATAAGCCAAGCCCAAGGAGCTTTGATATTCGGCACCGACTTCAGCTACCTGAATAGCAATCCCGCGTACGCAACCTATCGCGCTACCTACGGCGATTTTACCGACTTTGAGGATGTGCTGGCCTACTTTCTTACGCCGGTGGATCCCGCAGCCCTAAACAGCATCGAAGTTGATGAGACCAGCTTCACCCTAGACTTCAAGGATAAGGCGCTCGACAAACAGACGCTGTTCATCTCCTACTTGACCAAGGTATTCGATCCTTTGCAGTCGTTGCTGTCAAACTCGGCAAACATCGATTGGAAGGGCAGCCCACGTCCGGTTTATTCATCGACGACAAACACAACAGGCGGCGGCGTGGTGACGGGTGATACCAACACCATCATGCTGCACAAACTTGACCCCCAGGGCAATCCCTTGCCGGGCGCGCACTTCAATGTTAGCAGGTATGCCGCTGACGACATCGAGCTCACGACTCCGCTCTTCAGTGAGGACCTCATACTCGGCAATGACGGCGCATGGGCCTCTACCGACAGGTTGGGCACCTATACAAAAGAGGATCAGATCGTCATAACCGAGACCCATCCACCGCGCGGATTCCTCCCTATCCCGGAAGCAAAGATTGTTTTGCATATAGACCCGGAGCACAACTATGCCGTTGTATCCTGTACGCCAGTGCCGAGTGGAGGTGGAGCCGATGGCGTACCCTGGCTTCATGTTAGCGTCACAAACAATGGATCGGTACATATCTACGTAATCGACCAGCTCGATCAACAGCTCTCTCTGTATGACGTAGCTCTGCGGAAGTGGATTGTCAGGGTAAATGATACAGCCGTCACTGACGACGCCGCAACACAGGGGCTGCCTTCTCCCGTTGTGCAGGTTGATTACAACGATTATGTCACCTTCAAGATACGAGTCTTCAACCAGTGCGAGGAGCCGCTCATAGCAGCTGAAATCACCGATTACTTCCCTCGCTGGTTGCTTTGGGATGAGGATCTTGCCTCTGTTGAGAACGCCGGCTGGAGCTTGGTTCCAGGAGCGGGGGGTGCGCGCGACCTGCTCGTTTACGACTGGAGCGACTATCCTACGGGTGCTCCGGTACTCACTCCGAACACCTCAACTGAGCCGGGTGTCTACAGTGAGGGTTCTTATGCAGACGTCTATCTGACGCTTCGTGTCTCACCCTCAGCACCGGCAGGAGACGTCTTCACCAACCTTGCGGAGGTCAGCAGGCTGACCGATGAGGACGGTGCCGCTGTTGTCGATATTGATTCGATCCCTGACCAAGACCCTGAAAATGACGGAGCCGTATGGGATAACGTCATAGACGGCAACGCGAAGGATCCATCAGCATCAGGCGCGGATAAGGATGAGGACGATAGCGACCTCGCTGAAGTCATTATCCCCAAGGCTATCAGCTGCGAGGTTGACAAGGACACCATCAACCGCACGAGCGCAGCCTATGTCAGCCTGCCCGGGCAAGAGGGTTTTGATAACGTAGGCAAGGAAGACGAGCGGTTCCGCTACGACATAGACTTCCGTTCGACCGCGAATACGGACTGCACTGAGTTTGTCGTCGATGATCCGCTGGAAAATGTCGGAACCCTTGATCAGGTACGGGTTGAGGAGCTTTGGACAGCAGTGGTCTGGGGCGATAAAGACGGCAGGTTCAATGTCTGGTACAAGACCAACAAGACAGACGACTCGGCTGACTATGACATAAGCACGCTCAGCGCCGATTCTGGTGTCCTGGCTTTTCCCAACACCGGCTTCAAACTCTGGGCAGCGTTTGATGACGCTACGAGTAGCAGTTATACAGAAAGTGGCGTTATTCCGCGCCATCGGCTGAGCCTTCCCGAGGGTCTTGCTGATGATGAGTACATTACCGCTATCCGTTTTGAATACGGGGAAGTCTCGATAGGATTTACCAGCAAGAATTATTCTGATGTCTCGAAAAACGGGGAACACCGTGATAGCGAAGGCAACGTCGCGCTTCCCTCGGAGAAGGCGTCAGCCCTCAAGCTCCTCTCCACCTCGGATCCCTTCTCCCCGAGCTTGGCGATGGGCGAAGCAATCACCAAGACATCGCTTGATTGGACGCCGCAGACCATACGGTCGGACTTCGCACAGGGAGCACTCGATGCACCTGGACTCAAGCCAGCCTCCTATCTCGTATCAGCGACGCGACTCATGGAGGATGATGACATCGTATCCTCCGCATCTGCCCGTATAGCTTTAGCCGAGATGCGTGACCTCGACCAGGATGCTGTAGTTACCAAAGAGATTGGAACGTTCAAGACGCTCCCCATCACCCCCAATTTCGAAATCGGTCTGGACAAGACCAGCAGCGAAGTAAACGATGATTTGAAAGTTAACCAACGGACTGTCTGGGGTGGTCTTCCTTTGACGGGCGATGACATCGTTTTATTGGTAGTGGGTCTCGTGCTTTGTCTCATAGGTCTTTGCTTCATAGTCGCGAGCAGGCGACGCTTGAGGCTTGAGAGCGACTCAAGCGGTTTGCTCGCATCCGCGTCCGCAGGAGTTCACCGAAGGCCGACTTCGACCGAACCGACCGTGTCTGTGGAGGCTCGCCTGGGGCAGTACGAGAAAAGCCCCTCGCGTGCAGGCATGCACAGTCGTCGTCGAAGGCTCCGCTTTAAGTGGCTTCCTATCACCAGTGGCTTCCTGCTTATGTTGGGCGTCTTGGTCTCGCACGCCTTTGCTGAACCCGTCTCCACTGTTCCTGCAGACAGCTTGGTCAATGTCGAGTACCGTTATCTGGAGGGTGAAAGTGTCGATATGCCGCAGGAGATAGTTCAGTACGGACAGCGCTATCGCCTTGTGAGCCAAACTGAACCAACACTTGAAAACATGCTCCCCACGACGCGTACGTATACATACCGTGTCTACGGAAAATTGACCGAGGAGGGGCTTGCGGAGGCAAAGGCGTTGCCCGGCGTGAGCATCGTCCCCGTCGATCTCGTCTTTGAGCGACAGGTTGAGGGAAGAGGGATCATCGAAGGTCTGAGCGATAACGATGTCGATAACCCTGACCTGCCCACCAAGGGGCTGTTCTCCGTCACTTCAGCAGATGCAGCTACGGGGACAGTTCAGTCTGAGCTCAGCCGTGCTGGAGTAGCGTACGAGGTGACCAGCTATGATGAGTTCGGTCTGCCAGAAACGTACAAGGCAACACTCGTGTTTCGTGGAATCGAGTCTTTCAAGGACTTCGGATATTACGAGGTCAATGCGCAGTACACCTCAACTGAGCAGATTGGCGAGAAGGCGCAGTATGTCATCGTTGCAACCTATGAACCGGTCGACTTGGTAATCACGACTCCAGAAGGAGCTTGGCAGGCAGGTATCGATCCTTCTGCCGGAAGCGCGACAGGCGAGCAGTCCAGTGACGCTGCAGCTGATGGGCAAGACGAGGGCTCGGGGCAGCTCGGGCTGACCCCTCCCGTAACGGTTCCGAACAAGCCGCCTGTGGCTGATGGCATGGCGGGGAACGTTCTTGCCGGTATCCCCGATGGTGAAGTTGCTTTGGCGGGTCAGCCAGGGTCTCCTGCCCTTGCGCTTATAGCCGTCTTTATCGGGCTGGTGCTCATAGCGCTGCTCACAGTCTTCCTGTGGAGGAGGAAGCGGGCAGGCAAGTAAGTAAGATTAACTCCATCCATTCTAATATGAGTTAACTTATAATATTGCTATACTTATGAATGATGACTGGGATACCCGTGAATAGGAAAGGGTGGACACATTGAGCACGTCTATAGACCCTACGAGAGAAAAAGGCACAACGCGGGTGAAGACCGGCTTTGCGGAGATGATGAAGGGCGGCGTCTTTATCCGCGCCCCGCGCTTCAAAGGGCTCGCCGCCGCCGTGGAGGTGCTCTCAGCAACCCCCCAGGGTGAGTGCGCCAAGGCAGTGTTCTGGCGGTCACCCTCCACCCCGAACTGACCCCCTGAACTGCACCAGCACGTCATTCCAGTTCAGGGGGTCAGTACATTGGCAAGGAAACTCCGCACCCGATGCTCATTCCTATGCATTCAGCGCGAGAACCCCGGATAGTTTTGAGGGTTCAAGCTCTTATCCGGTCGGCTCGCGCTAACGAATGCACAGCACTGAGCATCTGCTCCGCGATTCCTTGCCAACGCACTGACCCCCTGAACTGCAACAGCACGTCAAAGTGCAAGTTGATTTGACGAATCGGATTTTTTGCCTTAATATAATGACAATTATAATAATATGCATTATATTAAGGAGAGAGCTGTCATGCACTTTGTCAACCGCGTCAATGAGCTCAAAACCCTTACTGCAACGCTGCAGCGCTCGAAGCAAAACGCCCAGTTCACACTGGTGACCGGACGTCGTCGTGTGGGAAAAACCGCCCTGTTGTTAGAGCATTTGAAGGGCATCGAAGGCAAGACGCTCTATCTGTACGTCGCCCGTAAAAGCGAGACACTTCTGGTCGTCGATTTTCAGCAAGCAGCCGAAGCCGAGCTTGGACTCAAAATTTTTGGCACCCTCACGTCGTTCAGCGACTATTTTGAGCAGCTGCTCATCTATGCGCAGCAGGAGCACCTGACTCTGGTTTTGGATGAATTCCAAGACTTTGATCGTGTGAACAAGAGCATTTTCGGTAGCATTCAAAACCTTTGGGACCGCTACAAGGATTCGGCGCACATCAATCTGATAGTCTCGGGCTCAATCTACGCGCTCATGGTAAAGCTATTCGAAGACGACAAGGAGCCCCTATTTGGTCGCCTGACCAGTAAACTCATTTTGCAGCCGTTCACGACTGAAATCATAAAATCGGTATTGTATGACTATAACCCAACATGCAACAGTGAGGATCTGCTCTTTCTCTACGCGCTCAGCGGAGGCAGCCCTCGGTACCTTGCTTTGTTGATCGATGCTGAAGCCACCGACCGCGCGTCCATGCTCTCCTACATCGCGAGTAACGGCTCGCCTTTTCTCTCGGACGGTAAGGACATCCTCGTCTCAGAGTTCGGCAAGGATTATGCGACCTACTTTTCCATCCTGCAATTAATCGCCAGTGGCAAAACGTCGCAAAGCGCCATCGACTTGATAATCGGCAAAACCACGGGCGCTTACCTTCAGAATCTGGAGAAAGACTATTCCCTCATCGCGCCGCAACGCCCACTGTTTGCAAAGCCCCAGAGCCGTACCGTCAAGTGGCGCATTATAGACCGCTATCTGGTTTTCTGGTTTCGCTTCGTCTTTGCCAATCAAGGGCTTATCGAGATGGGGCGCTTCGATTTGCTGCAACAGAGCATAGAGCAGCACTACTCGACGTTCAGCGGTTTGGCCTTGGAGGATTACTTCAGAGCCAAGCTCGCTGAAGAGGGGCGCTACACGCGCATCGGTGCCAGCTGGGACAACAAGGGTTTGGCTGAAATCGACATACTTGCCCTCAATGACCTGGATAAGACTGCCTTGGTTGCCGAAGTAAAGCGCAATGCAAAGAAAATCAATCTTGCAGCATTACGAGTGAAAGCCGACAGTCTGACCAATGAGCTCGCAGCCTACGAAGTGAGCTATCAGGGCTTCAGCATGGCGGATATGTGACCGTTGGGGTGTGTCGCCGGTGCGCCACCCGACAAACTGGCAACACGCTATCTACTGGCAATACGCTGTTTATGAGAGCTGCCCTTGATTGGGCGCACCCCTCAGAGCAAGATGCCTTCCAGTTTGAGCAGGGCGGCCTTCTTGTCGAGCCCGCCGGCGTAGCCGGTGAGGGAGCCGGTGGAGCCTACCACACGGTGGCAGGGGATGAGGATCGAGATAGGGTTGTGACCTACGGCGCCGCCCACCGCCTGAGCGCTGACCTTCTTAACGCCGGTTTCCCGAGCGATCTGCGCAGCGATGGCACCGTAGGTAGTGGTAGTGCCGTGGGGTATCGCGCGGAGAATGTCCCAGACGCGGCGACGGAAGGTGGAGCCACCCTGAGGGTCGAGGGGAAAGTCGATAGGCTTGTTCTCGCCTTTGAAGTAGGCGTCGAGCCAGTCCTGGGCGGCGTTGAGCAGGGGGTGGTCGGGGGCGGAGAGCCACGCGGGCTTATCGGCAGGGAAGTACTTCTGCCCGTCGAACCAGATGCCGACAAGAGCGGTGTCGGAAGCCGAGGCGGTGATGGAGCCGAGCGGCGTGGCTATGGAGCGGGTGTAGAGGGCGGTCATGATTCCCCCTTGGGATGGATTGGGATATGGCGAGGGGCTGCGCCTGCTTTGGCGGGCTTGGCTTTATCCACATCCCAGAGGTATCCGAGCGTGCAGAAGTGGGATCAGGTCATCGCTTTCCCGCAGAAGAAAGTAGCAGGTGATAAGGGCGCAAGGTGATAGGGCATCGCAACAACAGGTTCTAATGCTCCACGCCAATCATCACCGAGGATGCCTTTATGACGGCATAGGCCTCCTGACCTGGCACCAGCGCTAGGTCATCTACGGCGGCATTGGAGATGCTGGCTGTAATCAGGTTGTCACCAATCCTGATGGCAACGTAACTGGTGACAGCGCCCTTTTCGATTTTCTCGATAACACCCTTGAGCTGATTGCGAGCAGATAACTTCATGGTGGTTCCTCTTCTCAGTAGAGCCTCCCCTG
>JAITOC010000091.1 GCA_031290175.1 Coriobacteriales bacterium
CGCACCGCAGCCGTCTGGAGCAGCTCGGAGCCGCAGAGCCTGTTTATCAGCGTGGACTTGCCCACGCCGCTTCTCCCCAGCAACACACCGCTCCTGCCCGGCAGCATGCCGTCTCCCCCTTGCAACGCACCGCTCCTGCCCAACAACGCACCGCCGCTTCCCGAAAGCACATCGCCGCTCCCCTGCAGAAGCTCCTTGAGCTGCGCAAAGCCCTCGCCTGTAATCTTTGAGGTGAGAATGACGGAGCCCCCAGGGTTGCATGCCCTGGACGCTGCCTCGTCCTCTGAGCGGTGGGCGGCTTGATCCGCCTTTGTGAGCAGCACGCAGACCTCCGCTCCACTTTCATGCGCCATGACCAGTTGACGCTCGAGGTAATCGAGGTCAAGCCGCCGGCCCGAAAGGCTGGTGACGACAAAGACCACATCGATGTTGGTTGCGAGTATCTGCTCATCGTGCTTGCCAGAACCGACACTTCGTGACTCCACGAGCGAGCGCCGTACTAGCGTATGTGCCCGTTCGTGAATGCGTGTGATAAGGGGGATGTCTTGCGTGGGCGGAAACTCAAGATCAACGATATCGCCAACGACGGCGCGTGCATCTGCGTTCTTCACGAGGTCGATGGCATGCTGAGCGCGTAGTTCTTCATCGCCAACGCGCACCAGGGGGTATCCCCGATCAAGTGAGATGACACGACCGCACGGTCGGGGGTGCCGGGTTGTCATCAACGGGTACGCTCTCTCAGGCGCCAATGAAGTAGGAGCAGGCACCCACCGAACACAACAAGCCCACCGCCTATCTTCAGCTCAGTGTAATCAAAATCCGAGCGCAGCGTTTCTCCCTCATCAAGCACGACAACACGGGTGGCATGCACATCGGTCAGGCCGTCGTGCTGGGGGCAGTCCACTTCAAAGACTCCCGTGATCTCAAGACGTGTGCCCCTCTCGCTATAACGGCCGAGGTGGGTCACGCGCTCCGCCTCCTCGTCGGTCACATAGACGCTGATCGAGGCACCCTCATCCTCAAGGGTCAACCAGGTATGTCCGGAGTCGGCACTGATCTTATCGCCGACCGCCTCGCCAACGAAGATCACTTTCTGCCCGTCAAGCAGGGAGCCCGCATTTGAGAGACGGAGGATTGTCGTGTCAGGTTTCGCAAGTGCCGTTGTGGGAAAGAGCAGCAACAGAGCAAGCACGCAAAGCGCACCTGCAAGAAGCTGCCGCCTTGAGGGCACCCTTGGGATCCACGTCATTTTCTCGCCTTTCTGCGTGGCTTGGCGGAAGCGATAAGCGAGCAGAGCAAGGCGAGCAGGGTGAGAAACTCAAGACGACCCATCCACATCTGCAGGATGTAAACGACCTTCAGGACAACAGGAGCCTCAGGGGAGACGATACCTGAGGAGAGCCCCGCGTTGGAGGTTGCGGAAATCGACTCAAAGGTTGCGGGGATGGCCTCATAACCAGCGGCAATGCCCACGAGCGCACCGATAAGATAGGTGGTGACATAGAGCACTGCGATGGTCATGGCCGCACTGGTTATCTCACTGGAGAGCAGGCGGCGTCCAAGGTGCTGATAGCTCGTCGTGTTGCGCGCCGACTGCGGTGCCAGCACGTCTTTGATGCGCGCGACCACACTCTTGACGATAATGCCAACGCGAAGCGCCTTGATGCCACCGGCCGTCGATCCGGAGCTGCCCCCGATTGCCATGGCGATGATGACGATGAAGCAGGCGCCACTCGTGAGCAGCGTCGTCATCTGATGCGTCGTCAGGACGGCATAGCCTGCATTTGTCGCCGCCGAGACAATGGTAAAGACGCCTCGTCGCATCAGCCCGGAAAAGTCGGTAAGGAACTCCCCCGCGCAGACCGCCGCGATAAAGACAACCAGCATGACGACAATCCACAGCGCCAGGGTGCGTATCTCTATATCCTGTAAGAAGGTGCGGAGATTGGCGCGCCGGTCGTTGCCCAACATCTGTGCATAAAGTGCGAAATTGATAGCGCCCATCATCATAAGCACCATGGCAAAGACCTCAAGCGCCCACGAATGGTAGTACATAAGCGAGGTGCTCTGCGGCGCAAAACCCCCGGTGTCGTATGAGCCGATGGTTACCCAAAGCCCGTGGAAGACACTCCTTACCGGGTCGATGCCAAGCAGGAGAAACACCACAAAGAGAAAGGCTGTGCCGCACACGACGACGACTGATGAGAAGCGCCAGATAAACTGCGCGGTACGTTTGACATTGGGCAAGGCAAACTCCTCGCGCCCCTCGGCGTTATAGAAGGAGGAGCCCACCTTTGAGAACACCCCGAGGGACAAGGCAATGACAATGACGCCCTGGCCGCCAAGAAACTGCATGCTGAAGCGCCACATATTGTCTGCAACCGAGAGGTGGTCAAGGTCTATGCACATTGTCAAGCCGGTTGCGGTGAAGCCCGAGACCCCCTCAAAGAACGCGTCGAGAAAACTCGCATAATGACCGGAAAACCAAAGCGGTACTGCCGCGATGGCGGCACCGACAATCCAGATGAGTCCGGTGACCGCGATGGCCTGGCGCCGCTCAAGCTGCCCAGGGCTGATTCGGCACAGACGCAGAAGTCCACCGATGGTAACCGCACACCCAACACCGATGAGGTAGTGGGATGTCGTCTCAAACTCCCGCATGAGAAGACTGACAAAAAGTGGCACGAGCATGATCACGCCAAGCAGCAGCACGATGGCACCGAGATAATGGGCGATCATACCAAAGTCGTACCTATGGAAGCGTGGCCACATGCTAACCCAGCACCAGTCGTTCTGCCAGAGTGAGGAGCATGAGAATGAGTATGAATAAAACGAGCACGCTGAGAATGACTGCCATGCCTTTGAGTTGCAGGCTCAGGCTTGCTCGGCGTTTCCGGATGCGCTCACTAATCGTCATAGTGCGTACATTCTAGCCCTCTGAGCGCGCAAAGGACAGTAGTATCTCCGTCACGAGCACTTCCATGTCGGAAGCCGCGAGCCGAGCCGTCGCAAAGACTTCTTCCCCTGTGAGGGGTTGGTCGAGCACCCCGGCCGCCATGTTGGTGATGAGCGAGAGGCCGAGAATCTGCATGCCCAACGCCGCGGCGGCGATGACCTCATGCACCGTAGACATCCCCACAGCATCAGCACCCCAGCTGCGAAACGCGCGTATCTCGGCGGGGGTCTCAAAGCTCGGGCCTCGGAGCCCCAGGTAGATGCCCTCTTTGAGCACGATGCCGGTCTTCTCGGCAGCGCTGAGAGCCAGACTGCGCAACGCCGGGGTATAGGCGTAGCTCATGTCCACGAAAACGGGAGCGCCCTGATCCTCCGAGAAGGTCAGAGGGTTGCCTCCCGTAAAGTTGATATGATCGGTGATGAGCATCTTCTCGCCAACCTTGAAGTCGAGATTGATGCCACCGGCAGCATTGGTAATAATGAGCGTCTCGGCACCGAGCGCCTGCATGACCCGCAGGGGAAAGGCAATCTCCTCGGGGGTATAGCCCTCGTAGGGGTGCAGGCGCCCTTGCATGCAGACGACCTCCTGACCTGCCAGTTGCCCGAAAACAAGGCGTCCCACATGCCCTCTGACGCCCGAAGTCTTAAAATGCGGCAGGTCGCAATAGTCAAAGGAGGCCTGCACCTCTATGCCGCGTACAAGTCCACCGAGGCCGGAGCCTAAGATGAGCGCAACGCGCGGCACAGCGCTGGTCTGTACCCGAACAGCGGCAACGGCCTCCTCAATACGGTCAACGAGCGACATCTCTCCTCCTACTAAGGGCAAAGGTCTGCTATTATCAGTGCTTCAATTATACGCTTTGCTCGACGCAAGAGAGATGGAGAGGATACGCCATGTGGGATATCTGCAATCCCAAGACAGACGGTGACCTCAAAGCATGCGCACAACTTGGCAAGACCTTGAGCCGCTTGACACAACCGACCATCCTCACGATACTCGCCGCTTCAGACGAGCCTCTTCATGGCTATGTCATCGTACAGCGCGCGGCCTCCTCTCCCATGTTTGGCGGTACAAAGCCGGATGCCACCGGGGTCTATCGTACCCTCAAGCAGATGGACGCCGCAGGGCTCGTCACCTCAGAGTGGGAGACCCCCAAGGCGGGGCCGGCAAAGCGTGCATTTACCTTGACCGATGCGGGACGCGAGGCACTCAGACGCTGGATCGATTCGCTCGCTTGCTACTCGACTACCATCGGGGAGCTGCGTAATGAGGCCTCCCTGGCGCTGGGTATTGAGACGCCCCCGACTCCCCTCTGTCACTGACGTCTATCCGCCCGAGAATATAGGAACAATCCAAGATGAGCAAAACAATAGGTTCGACCAACACCGTTTCTCAGGAACTGCAAACTGGCACGTCTGAGGGCTCCCCCAGCACGCAGGACAGCGCCGCTCCAATAAGTTCTCGTCCCTTCAACCAACAGTTCACGCTGCGGGGCATCCTCATCGGCCTCGTTGGCTGCGTGATAATCACGACGAGCTCCGTCTACATCGCGCTTCGCCTTGGAGCGCTGCCTTGGCCCATCTTCTTCGTGGTGCTGCTTGCACTCTTTTTGCTCAAGGCTTTCGCGCGCAAAAACCCTACCAATATCAACGAGGTCAATGTTGCAGCATCGGTGATGAGTGCGGGTGCGATGGTTGCCGGCGGGCTCGCCTTTACGATTCCGGGCATCTTCATCTTACTGGGAGACACGCAGGTAAACTGGTTTATCGTCGCGCTCTGTGCACTCAGTGGCGTTGCGCTCGGCATGATCGGCACGGCCTTGTTCCGTAAGCACTTCATTGATGACAGTGACCTCCCGTTTCCGATAGGGCTCGGCGCGACTGAGACCCTGCAGGCAGGCGACGAGGGCGGGCGCAAGGCAATCATGCTCTTTGCCTCCGTGGGTGTGGCGGGTCTGTTCACCATCGTGCGCGATGGTCTTGGAAAACTGCCACAGATGCTCTTTGGCAACGTGAATCTGCCCGGCGTAGCCTTTGGCATCTACTGCTCGCCTATGGCGCTTGCCATGGGCTTCATGATTGGCCCGCTCGCTGCCCTCATCTGGATTCTCGGAGGTGTGGTTGGTAACTTCGGCATCGTCATAGGCGGAGTATCCTTAGGCTTCTTGGAGCAGACCCTCGCCGTGGCGATACGTGAGAGCCTCGGCATTGGAATCATGATCGGTTGTGGCGTCGGCCTTATCTTCAAGCTGGTGGTTCCTCGCATAAAAACCCTGTTCACCTCCCGCATCTCACCGCAGAAGGGCTCGTCTATCGTAGCGATGCACTGGGCTCCCTTTGTGGTTGCCGCCGTTGTGCTGCTGCTCGCTTTTGTGGCAAAGCTCGGGCTGCTCGCCTCCATCATCTTAGTTCTGCTCACCTTCATCGTCGTAACAATGGCGGCGCAGAGCACGGGTCAGGCGGGGCTCAACCCCATGGAAATCTTCGGTGTTATTGTGCTACTTGTTGTAGCACTTATAACCCATGTCGGAGGAATCGAGGTCTTTCTTGTCGCTGCGGTAGCAACGGTGGCCTGCGGTTTCGTCGGCGACCTGATGAATGACTTCAAAGTGGGCAAACTGCTTGGCACTGACCCCAAGGCGCAGTGGGTTGGTGTCAGCATCGGTGGTATCGCAGGGGCGCTCATCGGCACGGCCGTCATCGCTGTGCTCGTGGGAGCCTATGGTGCCGACGCCTTTGGTGTTGCGGAGGGCAAGGAGTTCGTCGCCGCACAGGCGTCAGCGGTTGCCTCCATGGTCGGTGGCATCTCCAATCTACCTGCCTTCTTCATCGGCTTGCTTATCGGCGTGGTGGCCTCCCTGCTCGGCGCGCCGGTCATCATGTTTGGCCTCGGTGTCTACCTGCCCTTCTACCTTTCGCTCACAGTAGCGGTCGGGGCGGGAGTGCGTGCGCTCATCGGCTTGTTCGCACCCAACTGGGTGAAGAAGGAAGATGGTGTTATTATCGCCTCAGGTCTGCTCGGTGGCGAGAGTATCGTAGCCGTCATCTTTGCCCTCGTCACGGTTGTTGCCGGGCTGGGCGCGCTGTAGGGGTTGAGATTACTCTGCGGATTACCTACCTGCCCTCAGTAGGGGGCGATGACGATTGCCTGGGAGCCCATTAGACCGTAGGGGTATTGCACCTGCTCCCGCTCAAAGCGATAGCACTTGGAGCGTAGGGGGTCGTTGAAGTAGTAGGCTGCATCGTCGTACCCCACGAGCAGCATACAGTGCTCGTTATTGATCAGAACAACCTCTGTTGCCAAATCCTCCTCATCATGGAGGACCCATGCGGCATAAGGAGCCCTCATGTCCACCGTCACCCACACAGCAACGGGATAGCCTTCAGCCACATAGCGGCTGCACAGCTCGTCAAGACCGAGCCCCTGCACATAGTGCGCATTTGAGGCTAGGGGCTGCATCGCCTCAGCCAGAGGAGGGGCAAAGATGTACCAGGCATCCTCTGAGCGCGGGTCACCAGGAAACGCCTTCCAGGGGTTTGCGGTAACCGTAGCGCCTGCCTCCCCTACGTGGGGCAGGTTGCCCTTGGGGAGATACGCGTCTACAAAGTGTTCGATGGAGATATCCACACCCGCATACTGCAGAGCCATGACTACTGCCACACTCTCACAGCCATTTGTCCAAGCCCCATTCTGACTCAGGTAAGGGACGTCGAGGATAAAGGCTCCGGGCAGGGCACCGACCGTTTCTGGCGGCACGAGCGCGAGCGCAAGGGTGACGTTCATATCTGGTTCGACTGCTGGACGGTTCGAGATAATCGTCATGGGTCCTGATTTGCCCTCAAGCACCTCGGCCTGCCCAAGAAGCGCATACGCCATGCCGGAGCCATCGCCCGCCAAGGCCTCAGCGGCCTTTTCCCAAGTAGGAGGTACTTGCGCGAGCCCTGAGGTATCCATCACCTGAGACGGCAGACTTCCGGTGACGAGGAGTGCCACAAACAGGTCGAGAGCCACGAGCGCTCCGATTCCCTGCTTGATTCTGGTCAGGGTATTCCCTGTGATATGCATTACACTTCTCTCAAAAGTGGACGATGACGGGCGTCTCATATTCTACCAGCCCGTAGAGCTCCTTTGCTTTGTCAAAGGGCATGTTGATACAGCCGTGTGAGCCATGGTTCAGATACCAATCCCCACCAAAGACCGGTTGCCAGGTGGCGTCGTGAAATCCGATGCCCTTCCACGTTATGCGCATCCAATACGACACGGGGGACTCATACTCACGCTTGCCATCAGGCATAAGCGTTCCGAGCAACACCGTGGGGCTCTTCTTCTCAAGAATCCAGAAGACACCCACATCCGTGTCGTCATATCCGTCGGGCAGCCCCGTGACCACATCGCTCTCAAACACGATGGCACCGTCCACGACATAGTACATATGCTGTGTCGTGATATTGACCTCGAGATAGGTCTCGCCCCAATCAGCAGGCTCGTGCGAGGCGGCACGCTGCACGAAGATGGGCTCGCGGGTCTCTGCATAATGCCCGTTGATGGCTGCTTTGATCGCATCGACTTCCGCATCTTCATCTAAATCCCAGCCGTAGTAACCGCCTTCGACCTCCGCCGGCTGCCCGTCAGCCGTGGTAAAGCTGCGCTTGACCCCCACGGTGCTGTAGCGGGCATCGAAGTCCATCACCCAGGCGGTGAGCTTGTCTTCATTGACGTAGCCCGAGCCATCCGCGCGATAATCGACCCAGTCAATGGCAACCGACGCATCGAGCACCTCTGTTTTGTCATCGATCACATAGGTGATTTGAAAGGGCACGTAGGTATTCCAGAGGTTCACCCTGGTGCTAAGCGTCTCATCGCCCGAGAGAATCTCGGGCTCCAGATAGCAATCCGCCACCTCAAGATCAAGCTCGGACTCCTCCGCAGCTATGGCTTCGCGTATGAGCTGTCCCGTCTTCTCGCTATCAAGGGTCGTGCCCTGCTCCTCGGGATGGAGCACATACGCGTTGTCCTCATAGGAGATGTAGGCGTCAACCGGCGCGTGAACCTGCTCCTCCGAGAAGAACTCAAGACCCTTGAGTGTCGCGTCGAGCTTGTCCTCATCAAAACTCAGGCTCGGGGTCGTCGTGTGCCCGAATGAGGGAACAAGGAGATCGACTATCCAGAAAAAGGGATTCTGCTGTGCGAGTATCGCGTCGAGTTGTCCATCCGGCACGTACCGTAGTTTGATATCCGCACCGGTGATGGTGGCCGTAAGGTCTTCACGACCCCGCACCAACAGTTCGTAGTCGGCCATCTGGATACTCTTGGTCTTCTCGATATAGGAAACCTGCTTCAACGAGCAGTCTGTGCCATCGATAGTCGTATTGAAAGCATAGTGTGTTTGAAAAAAAACGACCGCACCGCCATAGACAAAGATGAGAAAAACGAGAACGACAAGGAGAGACAGCCCTATTGCTCGTCTTGCTCTGCTGCTTGTCTTTGCGTGTCTCATAGTTGTAAATGTGTCCATTTGGGGTTCATTTTTCGTTTGTCAACTACTATGATACAACAAGCTCGCGATTTCGTGTGCAGATACATCCTTATTCGACGTGACAAGTTTGTTACGACTGGAGGCAATCCCATGGAAGAAGTGTACGAGTTCCTCAAGAAGGCACAGACCTACTACCTCGCAACGGTCGAAGGCGACCAGCCCCGTGTTCGTCCCCTTGGCACCATCGACCTGTTCGAGGGAAAGCTCTACATCCAGACCGCGCTCTCAAAGGCTGTTTCCCGACAAATCGCCGCAAACCCCAAAGTCGAGATCTGCGCTTTTGTCGAAGGCGAATGGCTGCGCGTCGAGACCACCCTCGTCGATGACCCCCGCAGCGAGACGCAGGCGCACATGCTCGATGCCTACCCCATGCTCAAGGATCGCTATGCGGTTGATGATGGCAACAACCAGGTGCTCTACCTGCAAGACGCAACGGCGAGCTTCTTCTCCTTCACCTCCCCCGAGCCACACGTCGTGGAGTTTTAAGCCAAACTAAAGAGGAGGGCTATGCCTTCTTGCTGGCTGCCTTATTCCTAAACGCGTAGTAGAGAAGCAGGCCGAGGGCGGCGCCTCCTACTATGTTGCCGAGGGTTACGGGGATCAGGTTGCCGATGAGTCCCATGATGTCAAGATTGGCGAGCTTATCGGCAGCCAGACCAGCCTTCTCCACATAGGCGGGGTTGGCTGAGGCGAGGATGCCTGCCGGGATGAAGTACATATTTGCGACGCAGTGCTCGAAGCCACAGGTGATGAACGCCATGATTGGGAAGAAGACGGCAAGGAGCTTTCCAACGATGTCGCGTGCTGCAAAGGCGCCGAGCACGGCTCCGCAGACGAGTATGTTGCAGAGGATAGCCGAGCCAAAGGCCGTCCAGAACGGCAGGCTTGCCTTGGTTGCTGCGATCTTTATCGTAGCGGCACCAAGCCCACCGTCTGAGTAGTTGAGCTGCGCGGAGAGGGCGACGAGACCCACGATGAGCAGCGAGCCGATCAGGTTGCCGATGTAGACGGGCACGAGGTTGCGAATCCATCCCAGAACGGTGATCTTCCCGTCTGCCAGCGCCTCGACCATGAGGCAGTTGCCGGTGAAGAGCTCGCCGCCAACAACAACGATGAGCATGAGACCGACGGGAAAAACAACGCCTGCGATAAACCGCTGCAGACCGACATTATCTCCCAGCGCGTGCGAGGCCACCGAAGATGCCGCCGCGCCAAAGGCGATGAATGCACCGGCAAGCACCCCGAGCAGAAGCAACCTGACCAGAGGGAGTTTTGCCTTGGCTATGCCTGCACCTATGACAAGCTCCAGGGTCTCTGCCTGATTATTGAAGTTGTTGGACACAGCGCGACTCCTTTCAGCCCCTTGGAGGGGTACCGATCAATTACTCCCCGCCCCGTCAGTGCGGGCCTGACCCGCAATCCACCTGCACGTTCAATCCCGTCACCCAGGGCCTGACCCGCAATCTCCCTGCACGTTCAATCCCGTCTCCCTGGCAGGTAGCAACGGCGAGCAAAGCTCGTAACAATGAATGTTTCCAGTTTATACCAGGCTGCGCCTTGCTGCCTCCACAACATGCTTGACAAGGACGCTCGTAGTCACGGCGCCCACCCCACCGGGCACCGGAGTGAGCGCAACGCCCGGGACGGCGGACGCCGCCTCAAAGTCCACATCGCCCACAAGGCTGTCATCCTCCCTGACGTTGATGCCAACGTCGATGATGGTCGTGTCCGCGCTGAAGTGTGCGGCACCGAGCATCTGTGGCTTGCCAACGCAGGCGATGACGATGTCTGCTTCCTGCGTGACGTGCGCAAGCTCAGCCGTGCGCGAGTGTGCGATGGTAACGGTTGCGTTGCGCGCAAGGAGCATCATCGCCACCGGCTTACCGATGACAAGGCTACGACCGACAACGACCGCCCGCTTGCCCGCAAGCGCAACCCCATAGTGGTCGAGTAGCTCCATACACGCCTGGGCGGTGCAGGGCGGAAACCCCGAATCTTCGCCCGTGAACACGCCGACGATGGAGCTGTCCGTGATTCCATCGATGTCCTTGGAGGGGGCGAGCAGATTGCGCACGACATCGTCATCGATATGGGGCGGAAGCGGGCGGAGGAGGAGCACCCCATGTATGCCAGCGTCCGCATTGAGCGCCTCAAGGCGTGCGATGAGGACTTCCTGGCTGGTCTGCTCATCGAGCGTGATCTGACGGGTCTGGATGCCGACCAACTCCGTCCGCTTAAGAGCGCCTCGTTCATAGGCAATCTCATCCTCGCGCTCGCCAACGCGCAGGATGGCAAGGGTCGGCACGACCCCCTGCGCGCGCAGCGCCTCGGCATCCCGGGCGGTCTTCTCGTTCATCGACGCTACGACGTCTGCACCTTTGAGTATCTGCATCATGTTCCCACTCCCGAATCCTCCTTGGACGCCGAGCAAGTATTCCCCGCCCCGCCACCCAGGGCTTGGCCCGCAATGACGGGATTACTTGGCGCTTCCCTGGCACACGGAAAGCGACACGAAACAAAACTATCTGAAACGCGCGGCTACCTCGTCAAAGAGCGTGTCTGCTTTGGAGCTGTAGTGGGCGAGCAGGGCGTTGGCGCGTGCGTTGACCTCCTGCGCGCAGGTGCGGTCTGTCATCGCCTTCGTGTTGATAAAGACGTTGAGACTCGCCGCCTGCAAAGCCGCCTTGCAGCAGGCAACCCCACAGCCTACGTCACTCAGAGCGAGAGGGGTTCCCACGGCGGCAAAGCCCTCATGCAGATCCAGAGCCTCACCGCAGGCCTCCATTATCTGGAGCGGGACGGCGGCACATTCCCGCAGGTTCACCTCCATCACCTCTGCGGCAAGCTTTGCTTCCTCCTCAGTCGTCTTAGGAAGACTGTAGGCGCGTGCAAGCGGCTCAAAGACCTTTGCGTCCCGTTCAACAAGGAGGATAAAACGCTGTTGTAGGGCATCGGCGCGCTCTTTGAGGGCGATGACCTCAGCCTCTACAGCAGCATAGGCGGGCTTGCCCGCCGTGAGGGATCCCACCATGTTGCCGAGCGCCGTGCCCAGGGCACCGACAAGCGCAGCCGCGCCGCCGCCGCCCGGCACTGGTGCCTTTGACGCCAGCGCCGCAACAAACTTCTCGCAGCTCAGCTCCGTGTACGCCATGCGAACTCCTCGCAACTCAGCTCTGTGTACACCACGATCAGAACAGCCCTGAGATCGTGCCGACAGCGTCCACGTCAATCCGCTCTGCAGCGGGCACTTTGGGCAGACCGGGCATCGTCATGATGTCGCCAGTCAGCGCAACGATGAAGCCCGCGCCAGCCGAGACCTTGAGGCTCCGCACCGCAACGCGGAAGCCTGCAGGTGCACCGAGCAGGGCGGGATTATCCGAGAAGGAATACTGCGTTTTGGCAACACAGATGGGATAGGAGCCAAAGCCCAGTTCGGTGAGCTTGGCGGCCTGCGCCTTTGCCTGGGGGCTGAGGTCAACCCCGTCTGCATGATAGACCTTGGTGGCGATAGCATCGAGTTTCTCCGCAATGGAAGCAGCGGTATCGTAGCTGAAGTTGAAGCTGTTGGGCTGCTCGGCAAGACGGATTACCTCCTGGGCAAGTGCCACGCCGCCCTCGCCACCCCGCGCCCAGACCTCGGACTGCGCGACGTTGACACCGAGCGCACGGCATTTGTCTTCAACGAGTTTGGTCTCGGCGGGCGTGTCGGTTGGGAACTGATTGACCGCGACGACACAGGGCAGCTGGTAGACCTGCGTGATGTTCTCCACATGCTGGAGCAGATTGGGCAGGCCCTTCTCTAAAGCGACCAGATCCTCCCGGGCGAGGTCCTCCTTCTGCGCCCCGCCGTGGTGCTTGAGCGCGCGCACCGTGGCGACAACAACCACCGCGTCGGGCTTGAGGTCGGCGATGCGACACTTGATGTCGAGGAACTTCTCCGCACCCAGATCGGCACCGAAGCCCGCCTCGGTAACGGCGTAATCGCCCAGCTTGAGAGCCATGCGCGTCGCGATGATGGAGTTGCAGCCGTGGGCGATGTTGGCAAAGGGCCCCCCGTGGACAAAGGCGGGTGTGCCTTCGAGCGTCTGCACGAGGTTTGGCTTCAGGGCATCTTTGAGCAGGGCGGTCATCGCGCCCTCGGCCTTGAGCTGTCCGGCGGTGACCGGCTCGCCCGCGCGATTGTAGGCAACGATAATGCGTGCCAAACGCGCCTTGAGGTCGGTTATCGAAGTCGCGAGGCAGAAGATCGCCATGATCTCAGATGCGACGGTGATGTCGTAGCCGTCCTCACGGGGCATCCCGTTTGTCTTGCCACCCAACCCATCAACGATGTTGCGCAGTTGGCGGTCGTTCATGTCCACGCAGCGGCGCCAGGTGATGTTGCGTGTGTCGATATCGAGCTCGTTGCCCTGATGGATGTGGTTGTCGAGCAGGGCGGCGAGCAGGTTGTTGGCAGCCCCGATAGCGTGAAAGTCACCGGTGAAGTGCAGATTTATGTCCTCCATGGGCACCACTTGCGCCCAGCCACCTCCGGCAGCACCGCCCTTGACGCCAAAGACTGGCCCGAGCGAGGGCTCGCGCAGCGCCACAACCACGTTCTTGCCCAGCTTGCGCAGACCGTCTGAAAGACCGACCGTCGTGGTGGTCTTGCCCTCCCCCGCCGGAGTGGGCGTGATGGCGGTGACGAGGATGAGCTTGCCTTCCGCCTTGTCTATCGTCTCCAGGACGTTGTAATCGATCTTTGCCTTGTGGCTCCCATAGGGCTCAAGATAGATCGGGTCGAGCCCGAGCTTCTCAGCCACCTGGGTGATTGGCTCAGGGGTAATCGATTGCGCGATTTCGATGTCAGAAAGCATGTGTTCCTCCAGAGTTGTCGATTGCGGTCCCCCTGTGTCACCCTCGTGTCCCAACGGTCGGTTACGCGGGCTGTGCACCAAAAAGACCGGCTCGGTAGCCGGTCAGGTACTCCATACAATACTCGTCCTTGCCCAGCAGCGCCTCGGTGGCGTGCAGGGTTGCCTGCATATCAGGCGATGTTGGATCCATGATAGCTGAATCCATGCCCGCCGCCATCGCCAGCGTGAGGAACTGCGTGTTGATGGCCTTGCGAAAGGGCATACCAAAAGAGATGTTCGAGAGCCCTGAGGTAAAGTGCACTCGGGGATAGACCGCGCCGATGAGCTTCACGGCTTCAGTGAAGTTCAGAAGTGAGTCCTGCTTGGTGGCAAGCGTGGTGACGAGGGGGTCGATGTAAATGCGCTCGGGTGCGATACCCGCCGCAGCTGCCTGGTCGATAATCTTGGCGGCTATCTCGAACTTCACCTCGGGGTCATCGGGGATGCCCTTGTTATCGCAGGTCAACGCAACTACGCCCCAAGTGGTATCGGCGATTGCAGAAAAGATGACCTCGCATTTTGTGCGCCCGTCATCGCCCACCTCAAGGGAGACGGAGTTCAGGAGGCCGGGCTTCTTTACCCGCTGCAACATATCGAGCAGCACCTGTGGATCCGAGCTGTCAAGACACAGCGGCGTCTCCACTTCGTCCTGGGCAAGCCCTATGAGCCACTCCATCGTCTCACGCTCGACATCGGGTGCCGTGCCCGCGCAGATGTCGAGATAGTTGGCATTGCCCTCCGCCTGAGCTTTGGCGATAAGGCGGATATACGCTTCATCTCTCGCTTCGATGGCCGCCAGTGTCTTGGGGATGAACCCGTTGATTTTCTCGCCGATGATAATCATGGAGTCTCCTCTTTGTGTCCTCGTTGCTCGCGTGGGGGCAGATAGATCCGCCGAGCTGTGTTGTCACGCTGCTGCGTGTAATTGCTCCATGCACTCGTCTCAAAGAAATCCCAGTTGTTTGGTGGCGTGATGAACGTATCCATCTTATAGAGCTCATCGTGTTTCTTCAAGCGATGATACGCCTTGAAGTGCACGCAGATCCGCTCTTTGGGATAGACCTCACACCATCCGTCCGTGCTCCCGCCACAGGCACCGTTGCGCTGGCACTTGGGGCATTGGCTCATGGGACAGCTGTAGGTGGTGGCCTCAAGCCCGCAGTCCCCGCAGTCGATGCAGCCGTAGATGGCACCTTTGCCCGAATGTTCGACCCAGTGCCCGTGTCTGACCCCGCGCTTCTTCTCGCGCCAACCCTCAAAAAGCTTGAGCAGCTTGAAGCCACGCTTGCCCTCAGTCAGCACCCAATAGTGGAAGAAGCGGGAGAGGCCATAGCTTCTGTGAACCGCGCTTTCAGTGCGGATTTCTGCTCGCGCGCTTTCTTGCGCGGCATTAAGCCCGGTGGGCGTTCCCTGCGCATCAAGTGCGGGCTGGTAGTAATAGAAGCCCTTGCTCTTTCCATAATGCAGCTCGTGCGCCCATTCACGCCACTGATCCTGCACTTCATCCGCCGTATCGAGAATGATCGCCAGTGTTTCAGCCGTCAAACCAAGCCCGCCGATATGAACGCCGGCGTATCCAAGCCCTCGAGCAATGGCCACCATCTTTGCGGCACGGAGCCAACGGGCAGCTCGCCCCTTGTCCTCGGCTTTAGCCTCCTCCTGCAAAACAGCAAGAAACTCCTCGCTCATGTAGCACCCGGGAATGCCTCCGTCCCGCATATAGCGTGCGGCTCCCGCGCCTATCAGGAAGATATTCGCGATAACCGGAACCGTATAACCGCGACCTCGCAGGTAGAGAAGCAGCTCCTCCATTTTACGAGCATCAAAACCGACCTGAGAGATGATATAACGCGCGCCCGCATAGAGCTTCTTCTCAAGCTTGAGGTACTGGAGCACCGTCTCGCCCTCGGTCCATTTGAAGGGACTGACCACCGCGCCAGGGAAGAAGTGTGTTGGCTCGTCCTTCTCCTCGCCACGTGGCCCCTGATACACGAGGCCTTCATTCATCTGGTCAAGCATAAGCAGGGTCTGCACCGGGTCGAGGTCAAAGACCGGACGCGCCCGCCCGCCCCAACCGGACACAGGATAATCTCCCGTCATGATGAGCACGTTCTCAACGCCACGGCTCTCAAGCGAGTAGAGCTGGCTCTGCATCTGATTGCGATTGCGATCCTTGCAGGTCACATGTACGAGCGGCGTGATGCCCTTTGCCTTGAGATCGGCGGCAAAGGCATCCGCCAGGAGCGCGGGGTTGCCGCCCGGGTTATCGGTGACCGAGATGGCGTGAACGCGGCCGGTGGCAAAGAGCCGTTGCGCCTCCTCAAACTCGCTCACCTGATGAGCCACCAGCGCTCCACGGCCGGGAATGATCTCACAAGTGACAATGAACTCGCCGTGCTCAAGCGCATGTTTCATCTTATTTGCATTGGGGTCCGTCATGTACCACTGCTCCTTCGCAGGAATCGTAGGATAACTGTACCGCATCACGCGCACAAATTGGAGGGTGCACACGCTATAAGGTGCACTTTGTAAGGCGAGAAGCTCTGATGTTGTGCATTCAGCATCCCATCACAGGCAAAGCGATGTGGCAAAACCGTCGCGCGCTCAGCATCCCATCATACGTAAGGCGATGAGTGTGCGCAGCCTCACCTCGGGGTCGTTCTCAAAATCGAGACGTGTGATGAACTTTATCTGCGCGACCTTGTGCGTCAGGGTGTTGCGGTGAAGAAAGAGCTCCCGGGCAGCTGGAGCCACACGCAGAGCGTGCCTGAGATAGACCCAGAGTGTCTGCACGTAATCCGTACCGTACTTCTCGTCATAGCGCTTCAGCTGCACTACCCCGCGGGGGATGACCGCCTCAAGCGGCGTAGCCTCCTTGCATTTGAGGATAAGATAATCGAGAAAGTGCTCCTCAAAGAAGTGGACGCGGGGGGCCGGGGGGTCAGGCGTGGGGCGAGAGGCCGCATCACCTAGCTCGCGCGTGCGTGGGACAGGCGATACGTCCCCTTGTCCCACCATCTCCCTCGCTTCCGTCTCCTGTGCGCCCAGCTCCTGCGCCGCCAGCGCAAGATGATACTGCGCGCCCAGCATCCAGAAGCTGTTGAAGATGTTGCTGACCCCGATGTGCACCTCGAGCTTTGCCAGCGCATGCACGAGCAGCTCGACCGTCTCCTCACGCGAGAGCTTTGTGTGATCCGCGTTGACGGCAAAGACCATTCTGCCCTTGTGGATCAGATAGACGGCATGGCTCAGCTGTGCGCTCACATGCTTGGCGGTGGCAGCCAGAAGGCCACTCGGATACACGTTTGAACGCGGCACAGCAACGATGCAGTAGTAGGCGTCATCAACAAGCCATGCCATCATCTTGAGGGCAGCGTCCGTATCCTCGGAGGTGCTGAGCTTACCATCGAGCAGGAGTTGCATCTGCTCACTGACAAGCCGCGGCGCACTCGAGTTCCATTCTTCAAGATAGGTCATCCCACTGACAAGATACTCGGCAAATACTGCGATGAGCGCAAAGTCCCGCTCGGTGAAAGCCCTGCTAGAGCTGCCCCCTACCTCATCGACAGAAACCGTCGCAACCAGATGCCCGTCGATAAAGACATTCTGGCTGAGCGTGCGGTATCCATAGACTTCCGGCAGGAGGAAGGGCTCGCGCTGGGTGTAGGTGTCCGGCTGAAAGCGGTCAAGGGCATAGGCGGCAAGCGAGGGGTTGTTGTTGTCGATGACGGGATAGCGATAGCCCTCGGGCAACTCGTAGAGATCCGTATCCACAACCGCAAAGACCATCTGCAGGTAGGAGTCCACAAGATAGATGGGCCGCTTGAAAATGGCGCTGGAGACCTCGCCCAGACGACGGAGGTGACGCTTGGCGATGAGTGCGTGCTTGAGCGCGTTGTCCCAAAGTTCGTAGGTGCCAAAGAGGTCCGTGACCTCAGAGAAGAGCTTTGAGAGCTGGGTGTGCGACGGTAGCTGAATAAGGTTGACCGGCAGCTTCTTCAACGCAGCAGGAGTCTCGCCAATAACAAGCAGGCTTGTGTCCTCGGTGATATGCGTGAGGTTTTCCGGCGTGAGCAGGCCAGCTTCGACGATGTAGAGAAGAGAACGCTTTGTGTCCTCGCCGTCGAACAGGGCAGGAAACCGCAGGCGTCGCACGGATGCGTCCTCGCGGATGCGTCGCACAACCGCATGCCCCGCAACAGCAAGATCCTCGGCGATGATATGCAGGTTCAGCTCCATGCGGGTATTATAGGGCATCTCTCATGCTTCATTACATGTTGTTGTCTGATGTTGAGGTACAGGGTGCGGATTCTTAGGAACTGAGCTGAGAGCCCATGTATCAAGTTCTTGTGTTGCGGCTGTTGGAGGACACAAAGCATCGGCGACTGCTGTAAACGTTGCGCAGGCATAGAGAGGTACGTCTACTATGCTGCCGGTTGTACCGTCCTTGTACGGGAGTTGGCTGGTTTTGTGCTCAGCAAGTGATAGCCTCAAGGCAAGTGCAGACCCATACTTCTCCATAAACACCTTTAAGCTCTTGGCCTTGAGGTTTATGCCTGCTTTCACCTCGATGGGGATTCCGCCTTTGGCACCTTGAACAAGGAAGTCGACCTCTGCGCTGCCACTGTGGCTTGTCCAGTAGTAGGGGGTCCAAGGGGTTTGTGCAACAAGCTCTTGGAGCACAAATTGCTCAGCCAGTGCTCCTCGGTATTCCTTTAGCAGCTCGGCACCTGCCACAATGTGCTGCTGCGAGGCACCGCATAGGTATGAAAGGAGGCCGACGTCGCTCAGGAATACTTTGAAACTCCCCGTGTCTTCAAAGAACTTGAGCGGAATCTCCGGGCTTGCCACGCGTGCAACTCGATGGATTATCCCGCAATCACTTAGCCACAGAAGTGCAAGCTCATAGTCTCTGCCCCGGGCACCCTTTTGTATTTGGCTGTAAAAGAACTTCTTGCTTTCGCGCGAAAGCTGTTTGGG
>JAITOC010000001.1 GCA_031290175.1 Coriobacteriales bacterium
GCCTGCTGGAGCAGAGCGGTTTTGATCATCGTGCTTGCCATGGTGAAGTATTCCTGCTCAAAGCCCTGCTCGGCAAAATCGAGAGCGACGTAGTCCTCCCAGTTACCAACCTTCATCCAGGGGACCGTATGTCCATCGTCGCTGTAGACCTGGTGGTAGTTTGTGGATACGAGGTCGGCTTCAGGTTCTGTCTCTTGGAGTTTCTCAAGCATCGTTGTAAGGTTGATGCTGTCAACCCAGTCATCACCGTCGATGATGCGGAAGTACGTACCAGTCGCGTGTTCGAGGGCGGTGTTGATGGTCGAGCCATGTCCGCCGTTCTCCTTGTCGATAAGGCGCACGATGGTTGGGTAGTGTTCCTGATAGGCAAGCGCTATGGCGCGGGAGTTGTCGGGGGAGCCATCGTTGATGACCAGCACTTCGAGCAGGTCTGCAACCCTGCTCGAGAGGAGGGAGAACAGGCAACGGTCGAGGTAGCTTTCGACCTTGTAGGCGGGTATACAGATGGAGAGGAACTTTGCCTGTGCGCTCCCGAGATTGGGCACCTCTGGCCAGAACTCCCGTGTAAAGGGTGTGTCAGCGGCGTTGAGTAGACCTTCGAGCAGGCGGTCGTGTTCGCGCGCGACATTGACCGCATCAAAGCCGTTGCGATAGCCCCGGTCAATCTTGGGAGCAAGAGCACCGCTGGCAATGTCAGAGAGCGCCTGTGCCAGCCCGCTGATGTCACAGGCAGCAAAGCAGGCTCCACCAGCGCGCCGCACGATTCCATCAGCAGGGGAGTGTGTGCCCGTCAGCGCGAGTATCGGCTTGTCGGTTCCCATATAATCAGCGAGTTTGCCGGCAAAGAAGATAGAACCGCCGGTTTTCTCAAGAAAGTCGAAGTGGGTATCAACGTGGATCAACCAGTCAGACTCCTGCATGAGCGTCAGGCTTGTCAGGTAATCGACACTCGGCTCGATGCTGATGTAGTCGTTAAGAAAGTAGTTGTAGATGAGGATGCGCGTGTCTTCAAGGATATTGCCGATAAAGCGGAAGCGGAGCCGTTCGCATGCCTTCTCATCGGTTTTACGCAAGAGTTCCAGAGCTTCAACCAGCGGGTCAAGGGAGCGCCGCGCATCGGTGTGGCCGGTAAAGGTGAGGGTGATAAGGTCTTCCACGGCAGCGGTGGCAGCTTGAGGAGCCTCAGCAGCAGCAACCTGGGGAGCCTTGGCAGCAGCTTGGGGAGTCTCAGTAGCGACGCCCCGAGAAGCCGCAAAAAGCTCTCGATCATAGGAATGGGCAACCGTGAAGGCGTTTTTTCGTTTGCGTGTACCCAGTACGTAGGACTTCAGCGTATCGCAGGGGAAGATAAGTGCGGTCGCGTTATTGATTGCGAAGTCTTCAATCTCCTTCTGTTGCACCATAATGCGAATGTTCTCAACAGGGTGATCCTTCCAGCCCTCGCATCCAACCCTGAGCGCACAGGGGAAGTCCCGTTTCTCACTCTCACTCAAGTTGCTTGCTTCAAGGATCCTCCCTTCGATCTCATAGGGTGATTTTGCCAGGGGGTCTGCAAGTGAGGCAATCCAGGGGAGTTCAGGATAGGAGCGCAGCACTCGCTTGGCAAGCTCGATGCTCTCAGGGGGCATACTCCGTGTCATGAGAGCGTCATAGGGCTCCTCAGCATGCAGCCGTGTGAACAAGGCATAGGCAGCGTCAAGCCAAGTTTCGAAGTCATCCGTCTGAACAGGGAACACCTCGATGTTGTCTGCCTGCAGGGGGAGCTCCTGCTTGTAGCTCCATTGCCCGCTGGTTGACGAGCAGACGTCAAACTGATGCCGGGAGTTCCGCAGCAGCTTATAGGAAACGATGCCTTCTGAAGAAGTCATCGGGGGGAAGAACCAGCTGGCTACGAAGATTCTCACACGGAGTCCTTTTTTATCAGACCTTTCAGGATGGCGACGATACGCTCAGAGGCGTGTCCGTCGCCGTAGGGGTTGGTGGCAGTGCTCATCTTCTGGTAGAGCGCCTGGTTGGTGAGAAGTTCCTGCACGGCTGAGATGATACCATCTTTCTCCACACCGATGACGCGCGCAGTTCCGGCTTCGACGGCTTCTGGCCGCTCGGTCTCAGTGCGCATGACGAGCACAGGCTTGCCTAAGTGTGGTGCCTCCTCCTGCATGCCCCCCGAGTCGGTGAGTACGAGGTAGGAGCGTCCGATGGCATTGTGCATGTCCTCGACATCGATGGGGTCGCAGAGCGTGATGCGCTCTTTGCCGCCGAGGATGGAAAAGACGGTCTCACGCACCGCCGGGTTCAGGTGCACGGGATAGATGAAGCTCACATCCGGGTGCTGGGCAGCAAGCGCAACAACGGCGTTGCAGATGTTCTCAAGCGGCAGCCCAAGGTTCTCGCGGCGATGCGCGGTCATAAGGATCGTGCGGGTGGAGAAGTCGTGTCCTGCCAGCGCAGGCTCTTTGAAACGATAGTCGTTTTGAATGGTGTACTGAAAGCTGTCGATGACCGTGTTGCCCGTCACGTAGACATGCTCAGTGATGCTCTCACGCTCCAGAGCCAGGCGGTTGCCCTCCGTTGGTGCAAACTGGTAGGTCGCCAGTGCGGTTATCAGCTTGCGGTTCATCTCCTCCGGGAAGGGCGAGTAGCGGTTGTAGGTGCGCAGTCCCGCCTCCACATGCCCTACAGGTATCTGTTGGTAAAAGGCGGCAAGGGCTGAAGCCATGCTCGTCGTCGTATCGCCATGGACGAGCACGACATCCGGCTTGAACTCCGCAAGCGGCGCTTCCATCTTCTCAAGCACGGAGGTGGTGATGGTGTTGACGCTCTGGTTTGGTCGCATGACCTCAAGGTCGTAATCAGCTTTGACTTTGAAGATGTCGAGTACCTGATCGAGCATCGAGCGATGTTGGCCGGTGACACACACCCGGCTTTCGATGCCCTCGGTGTGCGCCAGCTCGAGCACGAGCGGACACATCTTTATAGCTTCTGGTCGCGTTCCAAACACGACGAGCGCTTTTAACACAGGTATCCCTTCGTCACTGGCTGTTGCGGTATGCTTCGCAGACTGTCTTTGCGTCGCCCTGCATCCGCATCTTGCCCTTTTCAATCCAGATGGCATTCTTGCAGAGCCGTTCAACTTGGTCGATGCTGTGCGATACGAACAATACGGTGGTGTGATGGTCGTTTATCAGGGCGTTGATCCTGTTCTCGCACTTCTCCTGAAAGAACATATCGCCCACTGACAAGGTCTCGTCCACGATGAGAATGTCGGGCACGATGACCGTTGCGATTGCAAAGGCTATGCGTGCCACCATACCTGAAGAGTAGTTCTTAAGCGGCATGTCAAGAAAGTCCCACAGTTCGGCAAAATCGACAATCTCGTCAAAATGAGCATGGATGAAGTCTTTGCTGTAGCCGAGCAGGGATCCATTGAGATAGATGTTTTCCCGCGCAGTGAGCTCTGCGTCAAAACCAGCGCCCAACTCGATGAGCGGAGCTATGATCCCATCGATCTGCACACTGCCCCGGCTGGGCTCAAGCACGCCGGCAACCATCTTGAGCAGTGTTGACTTCCCAGATCCGTTTGTGCCGACGATGCCGTAGACATCGCCCCTCTTTACCTTGAGGCTGACGCTGTCAACGGCAAGAAACTCCTTGAAGAAGAGCTCGCGCCGAATGAGCTTGATGAAGTACTCTTTAAGGCTGGTGAGGTTCTCGCTTGCGATATTGAAGATCATGGTGACATCATCGACAAGAATGGCGTAATCGGTTTCCATTTCCTGTGTGTTTGTTTTTGGTTTAGACATAAAGGATAAACTTCCTCTGTGCAAAGCGGAAGACGAGGAAGCCGATAGCAAAGGTCAAAAGCGCCATCGCCAGGCACACGAGATTCTGCCGCAGGCTCGGTACCTGCCCATAAAGGATTATATCGCGCATGTAGGTGATAAACTGATACATAGGGTTGAACTTCATGAAGGGTTGGAACTCCGGTGGCAAAACAGCCAGGGGGTAGAACAGGGGTGTGGCATAGGTCCACATGAGGACGAACACGCTCCAGAGATGGATCACATCGCGGAAGAATACAGTTAAAGCCGAGAGCAAGAAGGACAGTCCGGAGCAAAAGATGGCAAGGTAGATAAGCACGAGGGGGATACTCAACAGGTTGAAGGAGGCAACGAGTGTCCAGCCCTCCGCTGGATTAAAATTGTAGTAGAGTGCAACTGCGATTACGGCTATGAAGGAAAAGCCGAAGTTCACGAACTCAAAGAGCACTTTGGATAAGGGGAAGATATATTTATTGACCCGAACCTTCTTGATGAGGGGCGCTGCCTCCATCATCGACATGAGCCCCATGCTGGAAGAGCTTGCCATAATGGAGAAGAGCGTTTGCCCTAAGATGAGGTAAAGCGCAAAGGGTACGCCTTCAAGCTGAAAGCGGAACACATAGGAGAAGACGACTGAAAGGACAATCATCTGAAGCACTGGATTGAGTATGCTCCAGACCACGCCGAGCACGCTTCTGCGGTACTTGCGCTTAAAGTCTTTGCCAACGAGCGAAGAGAGGATGTACCAGTCCTTCTTAAACCGTGAAGCAAGCGTATCATAGCGAGGCGCCGCGGGCGGCGCCTTCTTATCAGTATTCGCCGTATCGGCAGCAGAACTCATGTATCATCTCCACAGACGCTTTTGCATCGCATCATTATAAGCTGCTACGGTCAAAATCCCAACAAGCACTTTTAGCCGTTACCGAAGTGGCGTCTGAGAATATAGTATGATACATCCATAAGAACAGACGAAGACAGACGGGCGAAGCAAAATGCATATCAGGGAAGAGGGCAAAGAGCAGGGACTCAAAATCGCTGTGGTTGGAGGGGGGTATGTTGGTTTATCAAACGCAGTGATGTTTGCGCAAAGCTATGAGACCTGGGTTTTGGATATCGATGCGCGCAAGGTCGATGCTATAAATAATCGGATTTCTCCTGTTGAAGACGCCGATATTGATCGCTATCTTGTGCGAAATGACATAGATATCAAGGCCACCCTGAATCCAGATCTGGCCTATGAGAACGCTGACTATATCCTTATCGCCACGCCAACCGATTATGACCCCATCAACGAGAGCTTCAACACCCTGTCGGTCGAATCCGTGATAATCTCTGCGCAAAAGATTGCCCCTGAGGCAACCATAGTCATCAAATCAACGCTTCCGATTGGGTTTACCCAGCAACTCGCCGATGCCACCGGAATCTCGAACATCCTATTTGTCCCCGAGTTCCTGCGTGAAGGGCACGCTTTGTCAGACTGCCTGAATCCGTCGCGCATAATCATCGGTGCACCAAAAAGCAACCCAGTCGTCTCAGGAGAGATGGGCAACCTCAGGCAGGAAAACAGGGTACGCGCAGAAGCCTTTCTCAGGCTTGTGCTCACCGTCACTGAGAGTAGCCAAGCTCCAAGCATGATCACGCACTCCACCGAAGCTGAGGCAGTCAAGTTGTTCTCGAATTGCTATCTTGCGATGAGAGTAGCATTTTTTAATGAACTCGACACCTATGCCGAACTCATGGATTTGGAATCAAAGCAGATTATCGATGGTATCTCCCTTGATCCAAGGATAGGGAACTTCTACAACAACCCCTCTTTTGGGTATGGTGGCTATTGTCTGCCAAAAGACACGAAGCAGCTCTCGTCAAATTACCGGACGGTTCCCAACAAATTGATCCGCGCCATCGTTGAGTCAAACGTGGTGCGCAAAGACTTCATCACAGAGCAAATACTCAGCAGAAACCCCAAAACAATCGGTGTCTACAAACTGGCGATGAAGAACGGGTCAGATAACATCCGGCAGGCTTCAACCATAAGCATCATAAATCGAGCAAAAGAAAAAGGGATCGAAGTCATAATCTACGAGCCGCTGTTAAGCGATGCCGTGTTCCAGGGCTCAGCCGTCATCGAGGATCTTGCCGAGTTCAAGGAGGCTGCCGATATAATCATCGCCAACCGTTACGATTCAGCACTGTCAGATTCAATGGACAAACTCTACACGCGGGACATCTTCAACGAGAACTGACGAGTGCACCGCCGATTATTCCCGTCATTGCGGGCTTGACCCGCAATCTCGTTCTTAAAAGTGTAGATAGATTGCGGGTCAAGCCCGCAATGACGGGTGGGGAGCAATTAATCGGCACCTTCCTAGCGCTCCGTTAAGCCCAACTGTTCAGTATTCCAAGTCTTGTATGATTCGTACAAGACTTGGAAGATTAGTCATCCAAGATGAGCGCGTAAACCGTGTTTGGGGATTTGTCTTTACCTATTTTGTAAACCTTTTGTTCCTTGAGCAGCTTTTCAACTGCATACTTCGTTTTTCCATAAGACAGGTGCGTTGCTCGCTGAATTTCTGTCTTTGACTTCGACCCCTTGCTAAGCGCCGCTAGAACCAGATCAGTATTGCTATTCTTTGGTTTGGCGTTGTTTGTGGCGGACGTAGCTGTCAAAACACTGCTGAGGATAACGGTGAAGTATATCCCGCCGTCAATGAACCTCGGCGCTGGCATATCAAGGGCAGCCAACTCGTCCATGACCTTGGGGATTCCACTCCCGAGCCTTTCAATCACGTTTGAGCTATCCGGAGCGAGTACGTACTGACAGATGTCTGCGACGCGACTGTTCCTCGTTTTTGAACCTGTGTGCCCCAACTCGTCCACATGTAGACCGTAAAGACCACCTGGGTTGCTGATGATGAGCCTGTCGTCTTCAATCCTCAGACTGATCTCCTGGATCATGGACAGGGGGCTGAGGTCTCTGTGGATGAGAGAATTAGCGATGAGCTCTCTCATCACAATGGGAGGATATTCGCTAATGTTCCTTACGCTGCCGCCCGGTAGATCCAATACAAGATCCTCACTGTTGTCCAAGACCCACTGCACAGCCTCATAAAGCATGGTCGGTATCGGACCATCAAATGAGTGGGTGCTTGTAGCTCGCACCTTGCCAGTCTGTCTCGACTGTTTTTGAACGCTTGCTTTTATCGTGTAATTTGGGAGATATTGCTGGGGGTAGATTCCCAAGCAGAGCAATCCCGCTTTGGTAAGCTCGCCTGAGCGTCCTAGTACACCGCATCTGAGCAAGACCTCATGATCATCCATCTTGGCAAGCGTCGTTGATCTGCTTTTCCTGTTTTTGATAAATGCCTCAGTTAGCTCCCAGTTAAGCTCTTCACCACCCGTGCCGGGCACGGTGTCCTCATCAAAGCGGCTCTGCCCCCTGGCTGAGATGAACATCTGTTCTTCTTGCTCCGACAGAACAAAATCGCCATCGTATTGCCTTATGAAGGCCTTTTTGCCTTTACGAGTCTTTACCGGCTTGAGCGTCTTGTCAACCTCGCCGATCTCTGCCCATACAACCTTTTTGTCATTGACGGCGACAAGCCCACTCGTCAGATCGACAGGGACACTGAACTCTTTTTTTGCATAGTTGGCAAGCGTCTGCTGGCAGGCTTTTGAGTCATAGACGCCGACTACAGCGAAGCCAAGATTCTCATCCACGCCAAAGAGCAACATCCCGCCCCCCGGGGTGTTTGAGAACGCACAAATGGAGTCAACTGCAGACGCTGGGAACCCTCCTGCGGCTGTTTTGACCTCATAGTGCTGGTTGTCACTTTTCTCCATACGTAGTTGAGCCAGTATCCTTGCCAACTGTTCTGAATCGAGTTTCTTATTTGTGACCATAGCCGTCCCTGTCTGTCGTTAATCCAGAAAACATCATACAAGACTTGTACGAATAATATCATATCTTGTATGCCATAAGTTGGCGTGCGCTCTGTATGACTCTCAACGAGAACTGGCGAGTGCACCGCCGATTATTCCCGTCATTGCGGGCTTGACCCGTTCCGTCATTGCGGGCTTGACCCGCAATCTCGTTCTTAAAAGTGCAGGAGATTGCGGATCAAGCCCGCAATGACGGAAGTAGTCGGTACTTCCTTAGGCACGCTATGCTTAAAGCCTTGGCAGCTTGGCGGCTAGCTGGTTTATGGCAGTACGTGCAATCCCTCTTCTTTGTATTTTTTGGCGTTTTCGTCAACTGTTAGAAGAACCAGATTGTTTTCAATTGCCTGCCAAATCAACAGCCTGTCGAATGGGTCTCTATGATGGCATGGAAGGTTGTAGCTTGTCACAACTGTTGCATCGTTAAGGGTGAGTCTCGTGTAAGAGCCTGCTTCAATTTCTTCAAGAAGGGTTTCTGGTTTTAGGTTTCCTAAGTCCAATTTACCGAGACCATATTTGATTGAGATTTCCCAGAGAGAAACAGGGCTGTAATACACGGTATTAAAATCATCACACAAAATCTTCTGAACTGTTGCATCCAACCTCTCGGGCTCTATATAAAACCAAAGCAATATATGAGTATCAACCAGGTATTTCATAAGCTAATTAGTTCTTCGTCGGTCACATACCAGTCATCAGTAAAAACCACATGACCAAGCTGTTTCAGAGACCCAAGTTGCTCACTACGAGGCTTTTTCCCTTTCCAGCTTTCGTATGATATTACAACTGCGACAGGCTTGTGAGAGTGTCCTTTTGTAAGAACTGTTTCCTCCCCGTTTTGAGCATCCTGAACAACGCTTGAGAACTTTGCCTTTGCTTCAGATAATTCGAGCTGCTTCATGTTGTCTCCTATGAGAGGTACTCTTTGCAAAACGAAAGGTAATAGTACTATAACTTGACTATATTAGTCAATTAAGTTTTGACATTCTACTCAGCCACGCCCCTAGAACCTCCCAGCATTGCACTGGCCAGCATTGCACTGGCCAGCATTGCACTCACGACCTCCTTCTGAAAACCTCGCCAGTATCCTTGGCAATGTCTGGTACTATGAGGGTGTTATTCATAAGGGCGGCAACTCACCGCCTCTTTGAACGTGACAAAGCGGGCAGGGGCGTGCTATGCGAGTCAGTTTACAAAACGAGTACGCCGGGTGGGCGACTCATCTGAAGATGCGTGATACGGACGTGCGTATGCCATGCGTCTGCACACGGCGTTGCGCAGCTTCCAACTTCAGGTTCACTCCATCTCAACCACATAACGCCGCGTCTTCAAATGCTCCTCCTTGAGCACGCGGGAGCAAGGGCTTGTCCCCCCCCTGCTCCCCAGTTTGCGAGTCCGACAGTTTACCTGCATCTCAACTTAGAAGGAGAAGGAACATGAGAAGGAAACTTTTATCCGTGCTGATGGCATTTGTACTTATAGCGATGCTGCCCGCAGCGTCGGTCTTTGCCGACGAACCGACAACCGAGCCCGACCCCGTTGAAGCGACAACCGCGCCTGCCCCCAACGAGCAGGCTGCCGACCTCGACTCCACCGACCCGGCAATCAAATCTGGCTTCGAGGATCCGGCAGTCGACCCCGGTTCCGTCGAAGCGACATCCTATGAGACGCTTGCTGAGCCAAGCATCGTATGGGGGACAGACAGTGTGACGATACAATTCGACTCTGCCGACGTCGCGACTGTTGAAAT
>JAITOC010000017.1 GCA_031290175.1 Coriobacteriales bacterium
TACGGCCTGGGATTGAGTGTGGCCAAAGAGCTGGCCTGCCAGCTAGGCATCAAAATCCTCGCCACCAGCCGCCAAACTCAGAGCGGTAACTTCACCACCTTTACCCTGCGGTTTTAAAAAGTAATGATTGACTCCCCTGCTGTCCTCTAGAAGCGCCGAGTAATTCCGTCATTGCGGGTCAGGCTCTGGGTGACGGGGTGGAGAACAATTGATCGGCGCTCCCTCTTGCGTGTGCCCCCACTAGAGGGAGCACAACACTACTTCCTGCGCTTCAAGCGAGGCGGGGATGTCGATAATGCGCTGATTTGACGAGCCACGCCATTTGAGGCCAAAGCGCTTGAGAGGTTCTACAAAGAGGCCGTCGACCAAGACATCGCAGTGTGTGAGAAGCTCGTGAGCTGCTGTGCTTGGGGTGTCGGCCAGAAGCTGCTCAAAGGTGTAGCCGCTGTATGCCCAGACCGTGAGACCCTTCGCGCGGGTGCGGCGGGCGAGCTCGGTGAGAGGCTCGGGCTGCTCGAAGGGCTCCCCGCCTGTCAAAGTGACGCCGGAGAGCAGGGGGTTTGCCTCGATGTGCTCCCAGAGTTCATCGACCGTCATGAGGTCGCCGCCCTCAAAGGGCTGCGATTCGGGGTTATGGCAGCTGGGGCAGGCGTGCTTGCATCCCTGTGTGAAGAGGGAGAAACGTATGCCGGGACCGTCGACGATGCTATCATCGGCGGTCCCGAATATTCTCACACTGTTCTGTTCCACGAGCTTTTGATCACTCTGTCTCTGTGGCAGTCCGCTTGCTGACCCGCTTGGCAACTCGCTTGACGGCTGGCTTGACAGCTTGTTTGGCAGACGACTTGGCAGACGACTTGGCAGCTGGCTTGACAGCTTGTTTGGCAGACGTCTTTACCGTGCTGTGCTTGACGCGGTCTGCCTCCTCGGCACGTTTGCCGTTGTTAAAGCGGTCGAGCGTACCAACGAGATAGCCGGTGATGCGACGGATGCGCTCGAAGCGGATGTCGCCCTCTTCACGCCCGCACTTGGGGCAGCGATCGCCGATGATGCCGTTGTAGCCGCAGACCGGGTCGCGATCAACCGGATGATTAACGCTGCCGTAGCCTACGCCGCTCTCCTTCATGTGGCGGATGACCGCCTCAAAGGCTTCGAGGTTATCCGACGGGTCGCCATCAAGCTCTATGTAGCTGATGTGGCCGGCGTTGGTCAGCGCGTGATAGGGAGCTTCAAGCTCAATCTTCTTGAACGCATTGATGTCGTAATACACCGGCACGTGGAAGCCGTTGGTGTAGTAGTCGCGATCGGTGATGCCCTCGATGACGCCAAAACGCTCGGCATCCATGCGCACGAAGCGACCCGACAGACCCTCCGCCGGTGTGGCGAGCAGCGAGAAGTTCAGCTGAAGCTCGTCGGCCTTCTGGTCGAGAAAACCCCTCATATGCCCAATGATCTCAAGCCCGAGGTTCTGAGCGCGCTCGCTCTGGCCGTGATGCTCACCGAGCAGCGCCTTGAGGGTCTCGGCCAGGCCGATGAAACCAACGGACAGCGTCCCATGCTTGAGCACCTCGCGTACCTCTTCGTCCCACTTGAGCCTCTCAGAACCCGTCCACACACCTTGACCCATGAGGAAGGGCATATTGTAGACCTTCTTGGATGCCTGTATCTCATAGCGCTCAAGCAGTTGCTCGCAAACAAGCTTGAGTTTGCTGTCGAGCATCTCAAAGAACAACTCGATATCACCCCGTGCACGGATGGCAAGACGCGGCAGATTGATGCTCGTGAAGCTCAGGTTGCCACGCCCGGGTGTGACCTCATTGCTCGGATCATAGGTGTTGCCGATGACGCGTGTGCGACAGCCCATGTAGGCAATCTCAGTCTCTGGCGTGCCTTTGTAGTAGGGAGCATTGAAGCTCGCGTCCATGAAGCTGAAGTTGGGGAACAACCGCTTTGCTGAAACTGCGCAGGCCTGTTTGAAGAGGTCGTAGTTCGGGTCGCCCGGGTTGTAGCTCACACCTTCTTTCACGCGGAATATCTGGATCGGGAAGATGGGCGTCTCGCCGCTTCCGAGCCCTTCTTCAGTGGCGAGCAGGATGTTCCTGATGACCATGCGGCCCTCAGCAGAGGTGTCCATGCCGTAGTTGATTGAGGAAAACGGTGTCTGTGCGCCCGCTCGTGAGTGCATCGTATTGAGGTTGTGGATAAAAGCCTCCATCGCCTGATGGGTCGACTTATCCGTATCCTTTGCGGCCTGCCTGGCTGCGTAGCTCTGGATGCGCTCGACAAGCTCCTCCTCCAACGCAAACTCCTTAGCCAGCGCCGCTCGCTCGGCAGTAAGATAATTCACGTCCATCACCAGCGTGGGGATAAGGCTCGTCTCGCCTTCTACAACGCTGCAGGTGGCTTCAAGCCGCTCTTTGGGGTTCTCAACGTTTGCCAGGAGCTCGAGCGCAGCTGCGAGGCCTTTGCGATAGAAGCGACGATAGGTCTTGCGCACACCGAGAGCCATGCCGTAATCGAAATTCGAGATTGACTGGCCACCGTGCTGGTCATTCTGGTTTGACTGGATGGCGATGCAGGCAAGCGCTGAGTAGCTTGTGATATCGGTGGGCTCACGGAGCACGCCGTGACCGGTTGAGAAGCCGCCCTCGAACAACTTGATGATGTCGATCTGGCAGCAGGTGGTGGTCAGGGTATAGAAGTCGAGATCGTGGATGTGGATATCGCCTTCACGGTGCGCGTGAGCATGCTCATCTGACAATACGCTCATCTGGTAGTACTGCTTGGCGGTCTCGGAACCATATTTGAGCATCGTGCCCATGGCGGTGTCCGCATCGATGTTAGCGTTCTCACGTGCGATGTCGTTGGTTCGGGCATCGGCATGGGTGAGCTTGTCGATCTCACGCATGAGACGCGTGCCCATCTCGCGCACGCGGGTGCGATCTGAGCGATACTTGATGTAGGAGCGAGCTACCTGCACAAAGCCATTCTCAGCAAGCACCTCCTCGACAAGATCCTGTACGCCCTCAACTGTGGGTGTGCCTTCAATGGCACCGTTCTCGATCTTTTTCACAACCTGCTGTGCGAGCTTGTCGGCAACCTCGCGATCCTTGAGAACGCCGGTTCCGACAAATGCCTTCTCAATAGCGTCTGCTATCTTATCGGTCTCGAAATTGACGGCTCTGCCGTCTCGTTTGACGATATTTACTGCCATGATAGTTCCTCTTTTCATCTGCGTTTGTGGCTCATTTAAGCCGCATACAACACCTGCCTCTACCTCATTTGGCGGGGCGATCTTTGGTTTTTCGGTCGTTCACGCGGTAGTCTCTGACTGCGCATTCGCTACGTTTTAACCACAAGAGCGCTTCTGCCTGAGTGCGTTATCCACAGGTTACTTACACGTTGTCTACAGGTTTACACAACATATAGTGGTTTCCCTAAAAATAACTGCATAGATATGGTAGCCAAAGCGGTTGGCCTTTTCAATACCAAAGATATGGAATTACCATGTAGTTATCTTGACGTAGCGCTGACAACAGAAAACCGCAGAGCTGGACCCAACGATTCTAAGCCGTGAGCGTTGCGAGCGGAATCACGTTGATTCTGCTCCCCCGACGATAGGCAAAGCCGTCTGAGCTGATGATATTGCCCGTTCCACCACAGCAATTTATGATTTATGAACGATTTAGTTTCAGGCTTATTACTCGATTAATGAGCACTTTGAATGCCCCGACGGGGTCATTGTAACAATTAGTCAGTGTTTAGTATAAATGGTTGGAGTTCCCTCTGCATATACTTGGGCATTGTTGAAAACTTGATGCGTAAAGGCTCGTAGTAATGAGGGTTTGGCACGATTTTAGCCGTGCCATTGCGGATAGCCTCGTCAAACTCCATGACTGTCTTACTAACGTACGCATCGTCGATGACTGTTCCGTCTTTTAATGTGAGATAAATGCTATTTTCCATCTTTGAGCCCCTGTATCCACTTAATCGTACTCTTTCTTGCCTTCATTGCATGTATCACAATAATTTTATCTTCGACCATTTCTATGGTGATGAGCTCAAGTTGATTCAAGGCGGTATTGAAACCAAGGTAGAGATATTTGTTCTCATCACCTTCGATAATGATTCTCTCGATTGAATGTGTAAGCACATGGAGGATGTCCTCATCGGAAATCCCATGCTTTCGCGCAGAATCAAGAATAATCACATTATCCATGGCGACATCATAGCATAAAATGCCTGCCCTGACTCTTGTTCCACTCAGCGAACTGACAACTGACCCCCAAACTCTGCTAGCCGTAAGGAGTGCGACGATGCGCTCTCCTTACTTCTCTTGACGAAGCACTGACAACAGAAAACCGTGGGCTGGCTCCGGGGCTTACCCCGCAGTATCGGACGGCTCAGAGTCCACGTCCGACATGCTCTCGGACAGCTCCACTATCTTCTTTGAGAGCAGGACGTGAAACACCGTGTCCGTATCGCTAAAGTCGATAGCGGTCAGCTC